>CAZKAX010000038.1:0-28584 GCA_964550775.1 uncultured Novosphingobium sp.
TGAGACGCATCGAGATGATCGTGCCGCACTGCGAGAGTACGCCTTCGGCCAGGTCCGATGGACGCTGGGTGATCAGACCCAGGCTGACGCCATACTTACGGCCTTCCTTGGCGATGCGGCTCAGGATCCGGCCAACCGAGGAACCATCGGCGTTCTTCTCGTTAGGGATGTAGCGGTGGGCTTCCTCGCAGATGAGCAGGACCGGGCGGGTCTTTTCGTCACGAGCCCAGATCGCGAAGTCAAAGACCATCCGGCTGAGCACGGCGACGACGGTGGAAGTGATGTCCGATGGGACGCCCGAAACGTCGATGATCGAGATCGGTTTGCCGCGGCTCGGCAAGCGGAAGATCTTTGAGATGAACTCGGCCATCGTATCGCCGACGAGCATCCCCGAGAACATGAACTGGAAGCGCGGATCGGCCTTCAATTCGTCGATCTTGTTCTTGATCCGCATATAGGGCGCCGAGGAAGTCGCCTTGTCGAGCTTGCCCATCTCCGCCTGGATCAGATTGGTAAGGTCTGACAGCAGATAGGGGATCGGGCTGTCGACCGTGATCTTGCCCATGGTTTCGGCCAGCCGGTTCTTGGCCCGCGCCTGCAGCAGGCACTTGGAGAGGATGTCCGAATCCTCCTGCCGGTCATTGCCGGTGGTGGTCAGGAACACTTCGCAGTGCTCTTCGAAATTCATCAGCCAGTACGGCATCTGCAGGTTCGACACGTCGAAGATCATGCCGGTCTGCTTGAACGCCGCCGAGTATTCCCCGTGCGGGTCGATCATCACGATGTGACCTTCGGGCGCGGCTTCGCAGATCCGGTGCAGGATCAGCGCGGCGCTGGTCGACTTACCGGTACCGGTCGAACCCAGCAGCGCGAAGTGCTTGCCCAGCATCGAATCGATGTACAGCCCGGCGCGGATGTCGCGGGTGGGGAACACCGTGCCAACCTGGATCGAGCTTCGCCCGTCGCTGGCATAGATCTGGCGCAGGTCGTTGCTGGTGGCGGGATAGATCAGCGCACCGGGGATCGGATAGCGCGTCACACCGCGGCGGAACGAGTGGATCCGGCCGGTCAGGCGTTCTTCATCGCCTTCGCCCAGAAAGTCGATCGCGGCCATGATCCCGCCGGGGGTCTTGCTGTCCTGCTTCTGCGTGCGGACACTGGCGAGCAGCCAGCCCTTGCCGACCCGGATCTTGACCTGGCTGCCGACTTGTCCCGCCAGCGCCACCGAGGGGTCAAGATCGCCCGAACATTCCTGCAGGCGCTGCAGATCAAGCGCGATATGCGATCCGGATCCGGCGATTTCCAGCACGATGCCGATCGGTTCGCGGGCGTTGTCGAACTCCGGTTCGGCCGCTTCATGGGCTGCCGCTTCGGCCTGTCCGGTTTCAAACCCCCGATGCCCCATGTTATCCATTATCTGTAAGCGCCCTTCCGCCATTCTGGCCATTTGAAGGACTGTCATAGGCTTGGCGGGTTAAGATCGTTTAAATAGGCGGAGCCACTTACTAAACCAACGCGAACAGCCGTCCGGCCAGGAACCCCATCGCCACCGAGATTGCCACGGCCAGCAAGCCATAGAAGAAGCCATAGTCATCCGCGAATTCAGCCGTGGCGCGCTCAAATCCGGTCTTTTTCACTTCGACCCGGCTCAGCGCGGAGGCGACCACACGGCCGCGGGTGATGGCAAAAGTTTCGGCGGTATAGGTGCCGATCTGGACGCTGGAGGGCAGCGCGATGCGCGCCTGATACAGCACCTGTTCGCTGACTTTCACCCCCTTGGGATCATCCTTGTACAGCCCGCCCCGGCGCATCAAATCAACCAGCCCGGCGGAAAACCGCGCCTGTTCCTTGGGGTCATAGGCCCCGACCGGGGAAAGCTGCAGCCAGTTCAATCCCAGCTCGTAAATCGCGGCAGTCTTGTCATCGACCAGCTTGTCAATCGGGCGGGATGATGCGACCGCGAAAAAGCTGGGGGCGCTGCGGAATTCGGTGCTGGCGGCGTTGACCCAGATCCCGGCGATGCGCTGCTTTTCGCGCAGGGTGATCGATTGGGTCGGCCCCTTCAGCACCACGACGATGTCATAGTCCTGCCCGGCACGCTGACCCTCTGGTGTCAGGATCGCGCCGAACAGCAACAGTTCCGCCCCGCGAAACCCTTGCCGCACCTGAATCTCGTGCTGTGAAATCTCGGGAACCAGAATTGGATCCCGCGCACCGGTGAGGAACAGCAGCGCCACAAGCAGGAGCAGGGTCCTCATAATAGCGTCACCGTATAGATCTCGTCCGGACGCCAGCCCAGCCCCAGCGCCATGCGCCCGGCGATAACCAGCACGATCGCCGCCAGAATGAACCGCAGCCGCTCTGCCGGAACCTTTTGCGCCAGTTGCGCGCCGATCTGCGCACCCGAAACCGAACCGATCAGCAGCAGCACCGCCAGCACGATGTCCACCGCCTTGGTGGTCAGCGAATGCATCATGGTAGTGGCCATGGTCACGAACAGGATCTGGAACAGCGATGTGCCGACCACCACGTTGGCGCTCATCCCCAGGATGTAGAGCATCGCCGGGACCAGCACGAAGCCCCCGCCGATCCCCATCAGCATGGTCAGCACCCCGGTGAACATGCCGAGCAGCAACGGCGCGAGCGGCGAGATGTACAGGCCCGAGCGATAGAACCGCCAGCGCAGTGGCAGGCTGGCCACCATCGGGTGGTGGCGGCGCTTGCGCGCGGGCAGCGGTACGCCGGTTTTCTGCGCCTGCAAGGCCTGCCAGCTTTCGCGCGCCATGATCGTGCCGATCGAACCGAGCAGGCCAACGTAGAGCAGATTGATCACCACATCGATCTGGCCCAGTTCCTGCAATATCCGGAACAGCCCCGCGCCCAGCATGGTGCCAATGATCCCCCCGCCGACCATCACCCCGCCCATCTGGTAATCTACCCCGCCGCGTTTTGAATGGGCGAACACGCCCGAAACGCTGGCTCCGGTCACCTGACTGGCAGCGCTGGCGGCAGCGACGGTGGGGGGAATGCCATAGAAAATCATCAACGGCGTGGTCAGGAACCCGCCGCCCACGCCGAACATGCCCGATAAGATCCCCGTCAGCGCGCCAAGCGCGACGATCAGCAGGCCGTTCACCGACAGGTTGGCGATGGGCAGATAGACGTCCATTTAGCGATTTGGCCTAGCCCAGCCCGGCCTGTGGGGAAAGCAAAAGCGCCTAAAAACCTGCGGAAATGGTCAAGGCCGGTCCATTATCCGGCGCCGCACGGCCCGCCACGCGAAAGCGCCAGTCCGCTGACAGCCGGCCGCTCCCCGCCCCCAGCGGGAATCCCAGAGTTGCACCAGGCCCGGCATCAAGCCTGCTGGCCCCTTTCTGTGCCCCGCCCCACAGGCCGCCCCCGGCGCGCAGTTCCGCCGGGCCGATGCGCGCCACCGGCCGATCGATCCTGATCTGCCCTTCGGCAAAGGGCGTCGCGAACTTGCCGCCGACATAGCCCGCCGCGCCATAGGTTTCGACGCGCAGCTGCCCCGGCAAGGGTACAGGAGCAAATTCGCTGACCAGCATGGCGGCCGGCCGCAGCGCAGTGCCGCTGGCCAGCCGGGTAACGCGCAGTTCGGCCAGCGCGGCAACCGGCAGGCCTGGGACCGGGCGTAGTGCCAGTCCGGCTGCCAGTTCCTCATCATGCGGGCTGCGCACCGCACTGCTGACCCGCAGGTAGGCCTTGGGCCGCAGCGGGCTGGCGGGGGCAAGCGAATAGCGGATCACCGCGCCGGCCTGGCTGGCACCATAACTGGCCGGAGCCCCACCCAGCGCCCCGGCCCCACTGCCTCCGCGCCGCAGCAGCAACCAGCCATCGCCCGACCAGCGGCTGGTCTGGAGCTTGGGCAACGGTTCGGGTTTGGCGCTGCTCTGCCCCGGCATGGCCTCTGGCGGAAGCGGCAACTGCGCCAGCGCAGCAAGCCACAGCAATTGATGCCCGCCGGCCAGGCGCGGCTTACCACGAAACGGATTGGGCGCCTGGGGTTCGGCAATCGGATCGACGCGCGGGCTGGGTTCTGCAATCGGGGCCAGAACTGTCGCTGGCGGCTCCGCCGCGACAGCTGGCAGAGCGGGCGGAGGTGCAAGGCTGGTCGCGCCCGGCGCTGCGGCTGAAGGCGCCCGGATGGGGCCACCCGATGCCGCAAGACCATGGAGCGGCACAGCATTCGTCCGGTTGTCGATCTGGCCCGGCGATGAATCGCTGGCCGCCGCTTCGACTGCTCCGCCAATGCTCGGATTGGCGTCCGCAGCCTCCAGCAGCATCGCCCGCGCGCCGATCCAGCTTGCCAGCAGCAGGGCAAGGCTGATCACCGGCTGACCGCGAGAAGCCGTGCGCTTCATACCCTTGCCCTCCGCAATGCCAGCGGGGCCGTTTGGGGATTGGCCGGGTGTGCGGCGTGTTCGGTCTTGTCCCAGACCACCCGGCCGCCAGCCAGTGAACGCACATAGGCGACGAGCGCGCGCCGCCCCGCCATAATCGCGATGACGTTGCCTACCGGGATCCGCAGCACTGCCATCACCCCTTCTGCCGCGCCATACTCACGCGCGGTGAATGCGGCCCGGTTGGCAGCGCGCCAGATGAAGCCGACAAAGCTGATCACCAGCATCGCCTTGACCGGCGCGGACAGCGGAAGCGCAATCCGATAGCCAAAGCCGAGATCAGCCACCATCAGCACCGCATCGATCGCGAGCAGCAGATAGGCAGCGCACAGCACCAGCGCGGTCAAGGGCCCGCGCCGATCGCGCACGGCCATCCACAATTCGATCGGGCGCGATGTCCAGCCCTGACGGTCCCAGCCCTGAAACGCGATGCCATGCACCCAGCGGGTCTTCTGGCGCACGGCGGCGTCCAGCGTGGCCGGAAAATAGCTGCCGGTGGCAACCAGCCCGCCATCAGCATCGCGCAGCCGCAGGAATGCGCTGCCCCGCCCTTCGCGCGACAGTTCGATCCCCAGTTCATAATCCTCGGTCAGGCATTCGGGCGAAAACGGGCCAAGGCTTGCTTCATCGCCGCGGCGTTCGGCCAGGCGGTGCAGCGCCGCCCGGGCAAAGCCGCAGCCAACCCCCGCTGCTGGCAATGGTGCGCCCAGCGCATTGCGCACCACCAGCGCCTTGGCATGGCTTTCGGTGAACTCATCGGCGTAGTGCCCGCCAATCCAGCGCGCCTGCGGCTGGATCCCCGGGCGCACAGGCAATTGCACGAAATCGACCGAGCCCAGCGCGGCGTCGATCGCCTGCAAGGCGGCGGGGTGAACCATGTCCTCCGCATCCTGCAGCACTACCCCGCGAAACCGCTGGCCGCTGCGCGCTTCATCATCGCACAGCGCGCGGTACAGGCGGTTGAGGCAATCGGCCTTGGTAGTCGGCCCGTTGGCCCCATGCACCACCAGCCGCACACGCGGATCGGTGCCGGCACCGCCCATCGCAGCGGCGATCGTCGCGGCATCGTTGGCATAGCACCCGACATAGAGCCGCAGTTCGCGCTGCGGCCAGGCGGCCAGCGCATGGGTGATGGTGGTCGCGATGACCCCTGCCTCGCGGTAAGCCGGGATCAGCACGGCGAGCGGCCCGGACAGCGGATCGACGCCATAGCCGCGCGGCAAGCGCCGCGTCGGCGCGCGGCCGGTGATCCGCAGCCACAGCCAGGCAAGATCAATCGCCAGCTCATCCGCCAGGCCGACCACGAACCAGAACGCCGCAAAGATCAGCAGCTCACGCTCGCACGTGGCAAGCGCAGACAACAGCTGTCCGATCAGAGCCTGATCCATTGTGGCGAGAGCCCCCGTTCCGCACCCTCTTGAAAGCCAAGCCTAACCGGCTTGTCGGGGCGTGGCAACGCGCAACATTCCAAATGGTAAAAAGATCACAACTTGCCGGATATTTCAGACCGCAACCATGAACGGCAGCAACTGCTGTCCGACGCTTTTTGCAGCGGAATCAAGCCGGTTGCTGGCATTGATCCCGCCCGGCAAGGCCCCACCCAGCACCACGTTGATCGCGTGGATCCCGGGGAGGTCATAGATCGTGATCTCCGCCTTTGCCGGATCGGCAAACAGGTGCCCGAACCACTCCGCCAGCGCTGCCGGGGTCAGCGCCGCGCGGATCGCGGGCAGATGCGCGGGATCGCGGGCGATCACTCCGACATTGACCGTCTCGCCCTTTTCCCCGCTGCGGGTGAAGGCAATCCGCTCCAGCGGGACCGGCGCGCCGGTGCTGGCAGGCGCTGGCGGTGCGGGGGGGCGGCTTTCGATTTTGAGCGGCACCCCGGCCGGGCCCTGATCCGGGCACGGCTGCGCGGTGCCGTCCAGATCGACCATCGCCGTCACACTTTCGCGCGAGATCAGGAAGGCGACCATGTGCAGCACCGGGGCAATCCCGGCGAAAGGCACGATGCTGGTGCCCGGAGCCATGCCGCACATCTGCGCGTGCAATTCATAGGCGAAGATCCCGGCGCTCTGCTGGCTTTCGAAATCGGCGCTGATCTTGAGCAGGATCTCCATCACGCTGTCCGGATCGGGCGCCCGCGCGCCGACGCTTTCGCCCGAGCCGATCAGGATCGCCTCCTTGCTGAGGAACCCCGGCATGTTCCGTTCCCGCAGCAAGGTTGCGCCGCGCGTGAAATGCGCCTCGGCCTGCTTCTTCGCCTTGGCCACCGCGCGCGGGCCGATCACCGGCTGATAGCTCGTCACGCGCCAACCCTGATCGAACGTCGCGCAGACCTTGAGTGTCGGCGTGCGCGGATGGCCCTTCATGCCTGCCACCAGCACCCGGTCCTTGCCCGCCTGCGTCATGGTCACCGACGTAAAGTCGCAAACCACGTCGGGCACGATATAGGCCTGCGGGTCGCTGGTTTCATAGAGCAGCTGCTCGGCCACGGTCCCGACCGTCACCATGCCCCCGGTGCCCTCACCCTTGGTGATCACGCAGGTGCCATCGGCGTGGCACTCGGCGATCGGGAAGCCGATGGTGTCCCAGCCCTCGACCTGATCCCAGTCGGTATAGGTCCCCCCGGTCGCCTGCGCGCCGCATTCGATCAGGTGGCCCACGAGCGTCCCCGCCGCGATCAGATCCCATTGCTCCGCCTGCCACCCGAACCGGTGGATCAGCAGCCCGAGCGCGAGCGCCGAATCGACCACCCGCCCGGTCACGACAATATCCGCCCCTTCCGCCAGCGCCGCCGCGATCGGAAACCCGCCGAGGTAGGCGTTGATGCTCGTCACGCCGCTTTCGGGCAGCACATCGTCGCCCTCGATCCCCTTGATCCCGGCGAATTCGCCCACCCGGTCCATCAGGCAATCGCCGCTCACCGCCGCGACTTTCAGCGAAAGCCCGCGCCGCGCGATCTCCTCGCGCAGGGCGGCAGCGAGCATGGCCGGGTTCAGCGCCCCGGCATTGCTGACGATCTTCGTCCCCCGCCGCGCGATCTCGTCCAGATGCGGGCCGATATAGCGGGTCAGGAAATCGCCGGCATAGCCCTTGCCCGGATCGGCCGCGCGCATCCGTCCGAACAGGCCCATCGCCCCTTCGGCCAGAAAGTCCATGATCACCGCATCAACCCCGGCGGCCAGCAATTGCGGCACCGCCGTGATCGAATCAACCATGAACCCGCCGCCCCCGCCGATCCGGTAAATGTCTTGCGCCACGGCTGTTCCTCTCCCATTCTTGTGCGGCAAGGCCAGCACGGCCCGGCGCGCGGGGCATCACCCGTTTGGATGATGCAGCAATGCCCACGCCGCGCAAGGCTGCGATTCTTGCGGGGAGAGTAAAAATGGCCGACGATGCCTATCTGTACCAGGGCGTGAACAGCATGCCGACGATCAGCAGCGTGCTGGTCTCCTCGTCCAAATACCTCAATTCCCCCAAGCTGCGCGATTGGGTCGCGCGCTCGCAGCTCAAGAAGGGCGGGCTCGATTTCCCCGGCCCGGCCGAGATGTACGAACTGCTCCCGATCCTTGACGAACTGCGCGATTTTGACCGGATCGAGGCGCTGTTCACCGAAGAACGCCGCAGCAACGCCCGGCTCGACGCATGGATCGGCGAAGGCTTCGTCTCCAGCTACAAGCTGGATGACATGGCCGCGCTCCCGCCCGAAAGCATCGGCGGGATCCTCTACGCCGCGTGCAAGGCAGGCAATTACGGCCTGCAGATCGTCCCCTGGACCCAGCCCAAGACCCAGTTCCAGTTCTTCAACATGCGCGCCGGGCAGACCCACGATTTCGAACACATCCTGTGCGGCGGCGGGTTCAACTATCTGGGCGAGCTGCTGCCCTACTGGATGCGCCTGTCGAACATCCACCGCTTCATCGGCAACGAGGAACTGGTCGGCGAGCTCAACCTGCTCTCCATCTTCGGCATGACCCGCATCCTCACCCGCTCGATCCTGCACTACCCCGCGATCTGGCCCAAGGTGATCGAATGCATCGAACACGGCCTCGCCATCGGCCGCGCGAGCGAGCCGCTGTGGATGGCGAAGTTCGAGGACGTCTGGCACCTGCCCGTAGCCGAAGCCCGCAAGGCCCTGGGCGTCGTCGGCGCGGTCGATATCGAGAGCGAGACCGAGGGGCTGATCTATGAGGGCAAGCTGCCCTATCCCATGGCCCAGGCGGCGGAGTAAGGCAGCGCCGCACATGGCGGCAAGCCTCTGATTAAAGGCTTCTTAAGCACGTTCCGCTAGGTCCGGCGGAATGACCGCGCTGTCTGCCGCTCCCGGGCCCATGCCCGCCACCGCCGTGCCAGAGCGGCGCTATCGCATCGATGCGCAAACCATTGCCGCCTTCGATGCGGCGGTGACGCCATTCGAACTCGACAAGCAACTGCACGATCAGATCGTCGGCAACGAACTGGGCGAAGCCATGGCCGCGCTGGTGGATTCGCTGCGCAAGCTCAGCTTTGACCGGCTGACCCGCAAGTACGGCCTGTTCGCCAAGCTGACCGGCGCAGACCTGCAGGCCCGGATCGAATTCGATCTGGCGGCGCATTTCGTGTCCGAACAGATCGACCAGACCTATGCCGCCGCTCGCCGCGCGCGGGCCATGCTGGACGCACTGAAGGCTGAACGGGTCCGGCTGACCGAACTGGCGCCGCGCCACGAAGAGCTGCTGACCTCCGCCGAAAACGTGCTGCGCGGGCAGGACCCGCAGGACGAACTGGTCGCCCGGTTCCAGCGCCGCACCGCCAATCTGGCGGCCATGTGCAGCGCCAACCGGCTGAGCGAGGCGCAGCTTGACCTGACGATCAAATCACTCACCGCCCAGCTCGACCGGTTTGGCGAGCTGCGCAAGCTGTTGCTGCCGGCCTGGCAGCAGCACGCGCTGGCGATCGCCCAGGCGGCGAGCGGCAGCACCGAGGAATACAGCCAGATCAACCAGTTCCAGGCAGCCAGCAACGAGCTGGCCGATTGCCTGGCCAAGCAGGGGGCATGACATGGGGGCATTGAGCAGGATCGAGCCGCACGACGCCAGTATGGCGCAAGTGGTCGACATGGCCGAAGCGCAGGCGCTGGCGGCAACCATCGACGTTACATCGCCGCTGACCGTGGCCGGGTTCGGCCAGGAAATCGGCAAAACCGCGCGCGACTATTCGGACAGCCTGCTCAGCCAGGCCCGCTCGGGCGATCTTGACGAGATGGGCGGCAAGCTGGGCGAAGTCGTGGTTGCGGCGCGCAGCTTCGATATCGACAGCTTCGACAACAAATGGGCCCGTCTGCCGCTGCTTGGCCCGGTCATCGCCGGGGTATCGCGGACCAAGGCCCGCGCGGTTGCGCAGTTCACCAGCCTTGAAGGCCAGGTCGAAAAGCTGATGGCCGACGTCGAAAGCGCCGAACGCCGCCTGTCGGATCGCGCCGCCACGCTCGACGTGCTCTATTCCGGGACCGAACAGGAATACCACAACCTGGCGCTGCACGAAGCCGCCGCGAAGATCCGGCTGGAAACGCTGGGCAGCGAAATCGCCGCGATGATCGGCAACGATCCGGTTGTGGCCGAACGCCGCGCCGCGCTCGAGGCGAGCCGGGTCGCGCTCGACAAGCGGGCTGCCGATCTTGAAATCCTGCGCCACAGCGCGCTGCAGACGCTGCCGATGATCCGGATGATTCAGGCCAACAACATGGTCCTGATCGAAAAGTTCCAGACCATCCGCAACCTGACCGTACCCGCCTGGAAACGCGCCTTCATGATGGCGCTGGCGCTCAACGAACAGCGCGATGCGGCCAAGCTGGCCAACGATATCGACGATGCGACCAACTATTTCATGGTCCGCAATTCGGAACTGCTGCACCAGAATGCGGTCTCCACCGCCAAGGCCAACCAGCGGCTGGTGATCGACGTGGAAACGCTGCGGACGGTCCACCAGAATATCGTCAAGACGCTGACCGATGTTCGGCAGGCCAATCAGGATGGCGCGGTGATGCGGCAAAAGGCCCTGGCCGAACTGACCGTGCTGCGGCAGGAAATGCTGGGTGCCAGCGCAGCCGCACCGGTGCAGCCCAGCCTGCCCCGGGCCTGATCGCCCGCCCCCGGCGCGCTACGCTCTGCCATGTTGCCGCAAACCCACACTGCCCGGATCGCCGCGCTGGAGCAACGGATTGCGTTCCTCCGGCGGCTGACGGTCTATGCCGGGGTCGTGGCAGGCGGACTGATCGTACTGGGCCTGACCCTGGTCGGCCGCAACACCGGTTTCGATCTGGGCTTTGCCGACAAGGTGGTGCTGCCCCTGCGGCTGATGCTGGGCGAGACATCGTCCAGTGTCGAAATGGCCAATACGGCCTTGGTGGCCCGCTGGCAGGGTATTGTACTGGGAGCAGTGCTCAACCTGGCATTCCTTGGCCCGCTGCAGGACTGGCTGCAACGCAGCGCCAGGCTCGACCGCATGCCGGCCATGCTGTTCCGGCTTGGTGCGGCGCTGATCGGTTCGGTCATGGTGCTGACCCCGTGGATCATGTGCTGGGCCCTGGCCCTGCACGTCTATCGCCGCTCGGTGAAGTCCGGCGCTGCGCCCGGTCTGGCAACCTGGATCAGAAGCATGTTCGGCGCGGCCGGCCTGCTGATGTTCGCGATTGCACCGCCAATGGCGCTGCTGATCACGGTGCTGGGCGGAATGGATTTCGCCGGACAGCGTGAGTTGCTGGTAACGTCGACCGCGCAAATCCACAAGATCCCGGAGGATCAGGGCGATGCGATCGGCCGCGATCAGCTGCGCTATGTTAAGGCGCAGGCATTCTGGATCGATCGCCATCCCGATCTGATGGTGGCCCAGCTTGCCGCGATGGAAGGGGCCTGGCACCCGCGCTTGCGGATCGACCGCGCCCGGCTGGGCTTCATGCTAGCCGAAAGCGGTGACAGATTGACCGATGCGCAGCGCAGCCGCCTTCAGGCGATGGGAACGGACCGGACCATGTACGATCTGCCCCGGCTGGCCCGGATCGGTCTGGTCGCGGCGGGCGGCGCGGTCGCCCTGCTCGCCGGACTGCTTGCAATGCTGCTGCGCCGCCGCAGCGACGCCCGTGATCGGTTTGAATCCTTGATCGAAGTGACCAGCCTGCGCAGCCGCCGGATCGGAGGACCCGATGCAGTCCCGGCCTGAATCCCGCTTTGGCAAGGCCATGGCTAGGGCCGCGCCGCCAGCCGATTCGACTTTTGCCATGCGCAAGCGGATTGCCGACATGATCTGGCAGGCCCGCCAGCGCCAGATGGCGGCCGGTTTCCTGCTGATGATGGCCCTGCTGGCGGTACTGCCCACCTTGCGCGCACCGGAATGGGATGCCTCGCTGCCGAACTGGAACGTCAGCCAGCCCTACCTGGCCAGCGAGCCCGTGGGCAAGGCGCTGACCGAACCATACGAACTGCAGGCCCGGCTTTGGCGCGAATCGGACCGGGCGGTCACCAAAGCGGAGATGAGCGATTACCTTTCCGCTGAAGATCGCGACAAGGTACACTTCGTAATGGCTCAGCTGGCCCGGGCACATGGCAAGCCCCGGCTGGTCGCGGCGGAACTGCAAGCGATGCAAGGGGCCTGGACCGAACTGGCCGACCCTTCCGATGGCCGGGTGATGCGCGGGCTGATCGATTTCGTGCGCGCCAATGACCTGACCATGCCGCTGCCGCAGGCTGAGCGTCTGGCCAGCCCGCCAGCCAAGGCCGCGACGGCCAACGGGGAAGCCCGGCGGAATCGCAATCTGGCCCAGGCCATGGGGTTCGGCCTGCTCGCGCTGTTTGCCGCCGCAGTCAGCCTGATTGCAGGCCTGCGAATGGCGCGGATCGGCAAGGACTTTTTGCTGCAGGCGCAGCGGCTAGGCTGAACGCGGGCCGGTTTTTGTTGCCTGTTCCGGGCTTTCCGGGGAAAGCAAGGCAATGACCCAGCGCCGCCCCCTCTCCCGCCTCGCCACCCGCTTGGCCCGCCTGTTTCATGGCGAGGCCGGGGCCGGGTTGTTGCTGATCGCGGTGGCCGTGCTGGCCATGGTCATGGCCAATTCACCGCTGGCGCATGGCTATCACGCGCTGTTTCACGGGGCCTTGCCGTGGAGCCCGGTGGCCAAGCTGAACACGCTGCATCTGTGGATCAATGATGCGCTGATGGCGCTGTTCTTCTTTGTTGTCGGGTTGGAGATCAAGCGCGAGGTGCTGGACGGGGAGCTTTCCAGTCCGGCGCGGCGGCGGTTGCCGGTGCTGGCGGCCTTGGCCGGGATGGTCATGCCCGCGCTGGTCTATCTGGCGGTGACGCGCGGCGATTCCGCGCTGCAGCCCGGCTGGGCGATCCCGGCGGCGACCGACATTGCCTTTGCATTGGGGGTGCTGGCCCTGCTCGGCCCGCGCCTGCCGCCTTCGCTGCGGCTGTTCCTGCTGACCGTGGCGATCGTGGACGATCTGGGGGCAGTGGCGATCATCGCGCTCGCCTATACCCGGGGGATCGACGGGCAATGGCTGGGCGCGGCCATGGTGGTGCTGGCGGCGCTGGTCACCTGCAACCGCGCCGGGCTGCGCAGCGGCTGGGCCTATGCGCTGCTGGGCGCGGCCTTATGGTATGTGGTGCTGCAATCGGGGGTGCATGCCACGGTGGCGGGCGTGCTGGCGGCGCTGTGCGTGCCGCTGCGGCTGGACCGCGCGGGGGATAGCCCCTTGCTGCGGATGGAGCATGCACTGGCGCCGCTCAGCGCCTATCTGGTGGTGCCGCTGTTCGGCTTTGCCAATGCCGGGGTGGATCTGGCCGGTGCGGGCGCGGCGGGGCTGGCTTCGGCCTTGCCGCTGGGGGTGGCGCTGGGGCTGGTGCTGGGCAAGCAGGCGGGCATCTTTGGCGCGGTCTGGCTGGCGGCGCGGCTGCGCTTTGCCGAACCGCCCGCGGGCGCGAGCTGGCGGCAGGTCTGGGGTCTCTCCCTGCTGTGCGGGATCGGCTTTACGATGAGCCTGTTTATCGGCCAGCTGGCCTTTCCGGCCGCGCCGGAGCTGGTGGAGCAGGCCAAGCTGGGGGTGCTGGCGGGGTCCTTACTGTCGGCTTTGGCGGGCTATGCGGTGCTGCGCGGGGCGAAACGGTAAGCGGTTTCCTCCCCCTCCTCTCAAGAGGAAGGGGCTCGTTGTTACCAGCTGCCGACATTCTCCATGCTCGCCCAGGGTTCCTGCGGCGGCAGGTGGCCGTCCTGCAGGAGTTCGACCGAGATCCCGTCCGGCGTCTTGACGAAGGCCATGTGCCCGTCGCGCGGGGGGCGGTGGATCGTGTGGCCGGCCGCCATCAGCGCGGCGCAGGTTTCGTAGATGTTGTCGACCCGGTAGGCGAGGTGGCCGAAATTGCGGCCGCCGGTGTAGACCTCGCCCTCACCCTGTTCGGGCGGCCAGTTGTAGGTCAGCTCGACCTCGGCCACCCCCTCCCCGCCCGGCGCGGCAAGGAAGATCAGGGTAAAGCGGCCAGCCTCGCTTTCAAAGCGGCGGACCTCGTGGACCCCGATCAGCTTGAAGAAGGCGACCGTCGCGTCGGGATCGGTGATGCGGATCATCGAGTGGAGGAATTGGGTCATATTCAACTCGTCTATGGAAATGCACGGTTCATCGTGCAGAAAGGTGGCCCGGCGCATGCACTTCCTCAACTAAAGGGAGTCCCGCCATGTCCGATTCTACGCATGATGAACCCGAATTAGCCACCCAATTCTGGCACGATCCGGAAAACCGCCGCTGGCTGGCCACGGCCGGGGTCCTGACCGTGGGCCTGATCGTGGGCGGCTACCTCCTCGGCAACGGTTTGGTCCGCGCGCGCGAGGCGGACCGCGCGGTGACTGTGCGGGGGCTGGCGGAAAAGGACGTGACCGCCGATCTGGCGGTCTGGTCGCTCAGCTTTTCGGCCAGCGCGCCGGACCTGACGAGCGCCCAGGCCGATGCCGACCGCGATGCCGCCGCGATCCGCGCCTTCTTCAAGGAGGCCGGCTTTCCGGTGGGCGAATTGCAGCCGGTGGGGGTCAACGTTTCGACCTTTACCGAAAACGGGAGTCCCAAAGTGACCGTCCGCCAGCGCATGACCTTGCGCACCCAGGACATCAAACGCGCGCAGGATGCGGCCAAGCGCCAGTTCGATCTGGTCCGCGCCGGGGTGGAGCTGGAGGACGGGTCGGCGATCAATTACAGCTTTACCCGGCTCAATGCGATCAAGCCTGAAATGATCGCGGCGGCAACCCGCGATGCGCGCGCCTCGGCCGAACAGTTCGCCAAGGACAGCGGCACTTCGGTCGGCGCGATCCGCAGCGCGACCCAGGGCTATTTCTCGATCCTCGATCGCGACGCGGCCAGCGGTGACGAAAGCGGCGGCGGCTGGGGCGCGGGGAGCACGCCTTACAAAAAGGTCCGGGTGGTCACCACGGTCGAATTCTCGCTGCGCTGAAACGCCAAACGGCCCGCTCCGGCATTAGCCGAAGCGGGCCGCGCCATGCACCCGGTGAATGCAGGAAACTGGCGAAGCTTAGAACGAAGCCTTGAGCGTGCCGACCACGGCATCGTTCGAGAAGCTGCTGATCGATTTGCCATCAACCCCGATATAGCTGACGCCCAGCGACAGGTTC
This sequence comes from uncultured Novosphingobium sp., assembly GCA_964550775.1. Lineage (GTDB taxonomy): Bacteria > Pseudomonadota > Alphaproteobacteria > Sphingomonadales > Sphingomonadaceae > Novosphingobium. Next base: position 15,076 of record CAZKAX010000038.1, read on the forward strand.
TTGGTGATCGCATAGCTGGCGCCCAACGAGTAATCGAACCCGCCGTCGGTGCTCTTGCCGGTCAGCAACTTGGGCGACAGTGCGCCATCGGTGTAGCCGAGGTGGGCCGAGACGCTGATCGGCGTTTCGGGAACGCCCAGGGTCCAGTCGGTGTAGAGGTACAGGTTGTCATCCCCGCCCAGCGAATCCTGCTTCCAGGCATAGGCCACGCCGACCTTGGCCGAAGCCGGACCCAGCGTCTTGGTCAGCGAGGCATAGGGTTCCATGACGTTGGCATCGCCAACCTTGCCGTTGGGATAGACGTAATAGACCAGGCCGACATCGGCAGTCAGCCCATCGGCGACCGCGCCGGTCCAGCCGCCATAAACGTCGAGTTCCATGTTGCCATAGATGGCGGAATCTTCGAGGTTCGAACCCCAGGCACCGACATAGAAGCCGCTGGCGTGGTTGACGTTGATCGTGCCTTGCACCGCCATGTCGCCCGCGCTCAGCGACAGGCCGCGGAAGCGATAGTCGGTGACCATGGCGGCACTGCCGGTCACGGTGAATTCGGACGGCGGATCGGTTTCATCGGCGAAGGCCGGGGTGGCTGCGAACATGCAGCCGGCGAGAAGAGTAGCAGCAATCTTGCTGCGGACGGACGTGAGCATGGCAATCTTCCTTGCGGTTGGTTGTGCTTCGTCCCACCTGCGCCCAACGCGTCACCCCTCTTTGCTGGAGGCAATCGCCAAGGACAGGTGCGTTGCAGCACATTTTTGTTGCGCTGCACAAGAGCAAATTCGCATCTCAATTGCGTAAACACAGCATTGTGTGGTTTTCCGGCAACGCCTGGCGCGCGGTGCATTGTTCGTTAAGCGCCCTGCGGCTATAGCGCGGCGGCAACGGACCAGGTCATGTTTTCCAAGCTGCGCAAGCTCTTCTCCTCTGCCGATCACGGCCCGCGCCCTGCCCTTCCGGCCGGATCCCGCGCCTATGCGATTGGCGATGTGCATGGCCGGCTGGATCTGTTCGCCGCGCTTTCCGCTGCGGTCGATGCGGACGATGCTGCGCGCGGCGGCGCCGAAACCACCGTTATCCTGCTGGGCGACCTGATCGATCGCGGCCTGGACAGCGCCGGGGTGATCGCCCATGCCCGCGCCTGGGGCCAGCGGCGCGCGGTGCGAGTGCTGATGGGCAACCACGAAGAGATGTTCCTTGATGCGCTGGAAAAGGAAGAGGTGCTGCGCCACTTCCTGCGGTTTGGCGGCAAGGAAACCGTGCTGAGCTATCCGATCGACCCGGAGGAATACACCCGGTCCGATCTGGCCGAAACGATCGCGCTGATGCAGGCGGCGATCCCGGCGGCGGACGTGGAGTTCATCCGCGCGTTCGAGGACCGGATCGAACTGGGCGATTACCTGTTCGTCCATGCCGGGATCCGGCCCGATGTGGCGCTGGAGGATCAGGCCGTGTCGGACTTGCGCTGGATCCGCGAACCCTTTCTGAGCCACCCCGCCAGCTTCGGCCCGGTGGTGGTCCATGGCCACACCATTGATCCCGCACCGCAAGTGCGGGCCAACCGGATCGGGATCGATACCGGGGCCTATCGCACCGGCTGCCTGACCGCACTGGGGTTGCAGGGCGAAGACCGCTGGCTGATCGAGGCCCGCGATGAAAACGGCGCGATCCGCGTCACGCAAAGGAGCTTGTAGATGAAGATCGCGATGGTCGGTTCGGGCTATGTCGGGCTGGTTTCGGGGGCCTGTTTCGCCGATTTCGGGCACGATGTTGTCTGCATCGACAAGGATCCTGCCAAGATCGAAAGCCTGAACCAGGGCGTGATGCCGATCTATGAGCCCGGGCTGGCCGAACTGGTCACCTCCAACGCCAAGGCCGGACGGCTATCGTTCACCACCGACCTGGCCGAGGGCATCGCGGGCGCGGCGGCGATCTTCATCGCGGTCGGCACCCCCAGCCGCCGCGGCGATGGCCATGCCGATCTGTCCTATGTCTATGCCGTGGCCGAGGAAATCGGCGAGCATCTGGCCAATGACGCCGTGATCGTGACCAAGAGCACCGTGCCGGTCGGCACCGGTGACGAGGTCGAGCGGATCCTGTCGGAGGCCGGGCTGAAGGTGAAGTTCGCGGTGGCCTCCAACCCCGAATTCCTGCGCGAAGGCGCGGCGATCGGCGATTTCAAGCGGCCCGACCGGATCGTGATCGGCACCGATGACGAATGGGCCCGCGGCGTGATGACCGAGGTCTATCGCCCGCTGTTCCTCAACAAGGCGCCGATCCTGTTCACCGCGCGCCGGTCGAGCGAGCTGATCAAGTACGCCGCCAACGCCTTCCTCGCGGTCAAGATCACTTTCATCAATGAAATGGCCGACCTGTGCGAAAAGGTTGGCGCGGATGTGCAGGACGTTTCGCGCGGGATCGGCATGGACGGGCGGATCGGGGCGAAGTTTCTCCACGCCGGGCCGGGTTATGGCGGGTCATGCTTCCCCAAGGATACGCTGGCCCTGCTCAAGACTGCCGAGGACTATGAGGCTCCCACGCGGATCGTCGAGGCGGTGGTCAAGGTCAACGATGCACGCAAGCGGGCGATGGGCCGCAAGGTGATCGAGGCGCTGGGCGGGATCGAGGCGGCGCGCGGCAAGAAGGCCGCACTGCTGGGCCTGACCTTCAAACCGCAGACCGACGACATGCGCGACAGTCCCTCGATCGCGATTGCCCAGACGCTGGTCGATGCCGGGGTAGAGGTCAGCGCATATGACCCCGAAGGGATGGAACTGGCAAAGCCGCTGATGCCCCAGGTGGCGATGTGCGCCAATGCCTATGCCGCGATCGAAGGCGCGGACGCGACCGTGATCGTCACCGAATGGGACGCTTTCCGCGCGCTCGATCTGACCCGGGTCAAGGCGGCGATGAATGCGCCGGTGCTGGTCGATCTGCGCAATGTCTATGACCCGGCGGAAGTACGGGCCAAGGGATTCGCCTATTCCAGCGTGGGCAGGCCGTAACCAATCGCGGACAACAAGGTTACACCTGCTCCGCCCGCAGCGGGGAAAGTGCGCCTTTTCAGATGTTTGCCCGGATCAACAAGGTTACACCCTGTCCGGGTGTTTAAACCTGTCTTTCCCGACACTTAGGCCAAACAAGGTGACACTCGTGCGCTTTTGGTGATCCAAAATCGCCGCGCGCAGCCAATGGCTGATATTCAATTGTCAAAGAGCACCGGCCTTTTAGCAGGTTCGCTCCGTGTAGGAAAATGGCGGGCCGGTGGTGCTTGTTTCAATTTTACTGAAACAGACTCTAAAGCCACCCGATCCGCTTGAACCGCCAGAACAGCCCGCCGCAGACCGCAAAGATCGCAGTCAGCACGGCGGGGTAGCCCCATTTGTGGTGCAGTTCGGGCATGTAATCGAAATTCATCCCGTAAATTCCGGCAATCGCGGTGGGCACGGCCAGGATCGCGGCCCAGGCAGCCAGTTGCCGGGTCATCTGGCCTTGGCGGTGCTGTTCCAGCATCGATGCCGTTTCGACCACGCTGGCCAGCGTTTCAATCAGGCCACCCACCCGGCGCAGCGCCCGCCGCACATGGTCCAGCACGTCGCGGAACCAGACCCGCGCCGATGGATCGATCGGCACGTAATCGTGCAGCACCAGCTTCTCGCACATCTCGTCGGTCGGGCCGACCACGCGCAGGAACCGGCGCAGCTGGCGGCGCAGGCGGAAAATCCGGCGGATCGTGGCCGGATCCGGGAAAGCGTCGATCGCGCGTTCTTCAATCCCCAGCACCGCGCTTTCCAGCTTTTCGAGGATCGGAATGTAGCCATCGACCACGAAATCGAGGATCGCATGGGCGACATAGTCCGGCCCTTCGGCCAGTTGCTGGTCATTGCTTTCCAGCCGGGCGCGCAGATCGCTGTGGGCGCGGCTGGAACCAAACCGCACGCTGACGATGAAATCGCGGCCCAGGAACAGCGCGGTCTGGCCATATTCGATATTCTCGCCATTGGTCATGTCGGCGGTGCGCGCCACGATGAACAGCTGCGGGCCGTAAACCTCTACCTTGGGCATTTGCGCCGGGTTCAGCGCATCTTCCACTGCCAGCGGATGCAGGCCGAACTGGCGCTGCACCAGGTCCATTTCGGCTTCGCCGGGTTCGGCCAGTCCGACCCAGTCAAAGCTGTGCGCGGGCAAGGCTTCGCGCCTTGTCCCGTCAAGCTTCAGCTCGGCATCGATGATCTTCCCGCCGGAATAGCGGCGCGCGGCAACAATCGTCATTGCGTGTCACTGCCAAAGCGGCATGATGCTGGCAATGGCGAATGGAATCGCTTAAGCAACCGGTTAAATACTGACACGGGTGTAAGCGCCCGGAACGGGAGACGAGGCGGATGAACGCGATCACGCAGATCGATGACGTGCTGGACATGGTGATTGTCGGGGCAGGGATTTCAGGCATCGGCATGGCCGTGCACCTGGCCAAGGAATGCCCCGACAAGAGCTTTGCGATCCTGGACCGGCGTGATCAGGTGGGCGGCACCTGGGACCTGTTCCGTTATCCCGGTATCCGCAGCGATAGCGACATGCACACGCTGGGCTTTGCCTTTGCCCCGTGGAAGCACGAAAAATCGATCGCGGATGGCCCGGCGATCCTGGAATACCTGGACGCGATCACCGACGAATATCACCTGCGTGACAAGATGCGGTTCGGCCAGAAAGTGGTTTCCGCCGATTGGGACAGCGCAGCCGCGCGCTGGACCGTTGTGACCGAGGCGAAGGATGGCACCCGCCAGCGCGTGCTGGGCCGGTTCCTGTTCCTGGGTTCGGGCTATTACGATTATGACGATCCCTATGACGCCGGGTTCAAGGGCCGTGACAAGTTCAAGGGCACGATCATCCATCCGCAGTTCTGGCCCAGGGATTTCGATCACACCGGCAAGAAGGTGGTGGTGATCGGTTCGGGCGCCACGGCGGTGACGATCGTTCCGGCCATGGCCCATTCGGGCGCGGCCCATGTTACCCAGCTGCAGCGCACGCCGACCTATATGGTCAGCCGCCCGGCCAAGGACGGGATCGCCAATTTCCTGCGCAAGGTGCTGCCGGAAAAGATCGCCTATGCCATCACCCGGTTCAAGAACATCACCATGCAGGACATGATGTTCAAGCGGGTGCGCAATCACCCCGAAAAGTCCAAGGACTTTCTGGTTGGCGGGGTACGTGACCTGCTGGGTGACAAGTTCAACGAAACCGATTTCGTGCCGCCCTACAACCCGTGGGACCAGCGGCTGTGCCTGGTGCCCGATGCGGACTTTTTCGAAGCGGTCAATCAGGGCAAGGCCAGCGTGGTGACCGACCACATCGACAGCTTTGATGCCACCGGGATCAAGCTGAAATCGGGCAAGCATCTGGACGCGGACGTGATCGTCACCGCCACCGGACTGAAACTGGCCATCGCGGGCAAGATCGCGGTTGCGGTGGATGGAAAGCCGGTCGATTTCAGCAAGACGTTTTACTACCGCAACTGCATGTTCTCGAACGTGCCCAATCTGGCGGGCGTATTCGGCTATATCAACGCCAGCTGGACGCTGCGGGTGGACATCATCGGCGAATATATCACCCGGCTGCTGCGGCAGATGGATGTCTATGGCGCGGTCGCGGCAACGCCTGTGCTGCCTGAGGATAACGGGCTGACGCCGGAAGACGTGTTTGGCGATTTCACTTCGGGCTATCTTGATCGCGGCAAGGACATGATGCCGCGCAACGGGCCCAGCATGCCGTGGCGGCTCAATCAGGAATACCGCAAGGACCGCGTGGACATGCGCCAGGCCCCGATCGACGACGGGGTGATGGAGTTCACGCGGGTGAAGGAGCGGGTTTCGGCCTGATCGGCGCTTGTCGAAGCCCGCGCTCCAACCTAGCGTCTTTCCCCATGACCGAATCCCGCATCTGGACCGCCGCGCTGATTGTCATCGGGGATGAAATCCTCTCTGGCCGCACGCAGGACAAGAACATTGCCCAGGTGGCATCGTGGCTGAACGTGCAAGGCATCCGCCTGCGCGAAGTGCGGGTGGTGCCCGATGTGATGGACGCGATTGTCGAGGCGGTGAACACGCTGCGCGCGCGCAACGACTATCTGTTCACTACCGGCGGGATCGGCCCGACCCATGATGACATCACCGTCGATGCGATCGCGGCGGCGCTGGGCGTGGGGGTGGAGATCCATCCCAAGGCGCGCGCAGTGCTGGAAAACTATTACACCACCCGCGGCGGCCTGACCGAAGCACGGCTGCGCATGGCGCGCGTGCCGACCGGGGCAGACCTGATCGAAAACCGCATGTCGGGTGCGCCGGGGATCAGGACCGGCAATGTCTTCATCATGGCCGGGGTGCCCGCGATCACGGCGGGCATGCTCGATGCGCTGACCGGCACACTGGAAGGCGGCCTGCCGCTGCTGGCCGGAACCGTGGGGGCCTGGGTCGGCGAAACCGAAGTGGCCGATCTGCTGCGAGAGACCGAGCGCACGCACGAAGGCGTTTCGATCGGGTCCTACCCGTTTTTCCGCGAGGGCAAGGTCGGCGCGAACTTTGTTGTGCGATCGACCGATGCTGCGGTGATTGACGAATGCCTTGACCTCATCGCCAACGGCATCCGCGCGCTGGGGCGTGAGGCTGTGCCGGGTGGGATCTAGAGCGGCCGCCGCGCTGCTGCTGCTCACCGCCGCCTGCGCGCCAAGTCCCCTCGCCAGCTTCCGCTCCACCCTGGCCGCGCAGGACAGCGCCACTGCTGCATTGGGCCAATGGTGCGCCATGCGGCACCTGGCCGATCCGGCAGAGATCACCGCCGCACCGGTGCTGGGCGGTGAGCGGGTGGTTCCCGCCGAAGTTCCCGCGCTGCTGGCCCTGCCGAAAGGATCGGCACTCGGCTATCGCCACGTCCGGCTGAGCTGCGGGGGCAAGGTGCTCTCGCAGGCACACAACTGGTACGCCCGCAGCCGCCTGACGCCGGAGATGAACACCACGCTCGACACCACCAGCACCCCGTTCGGCAAGGCCGTCGCGGCGCTGCGCTTTACCCGCCAGCGGCTGGGCGAAGCGCGCGGGGCGTCGTTCGGCTGTCCGGCAGGCACCGTGCTGTCCCACCGCGCGCGGCTGGTGCTGCCGGACGGCGCGCCGCTGGCCGTGGTGACGGAATGCTACACCCGCGCCAATCTGGAATGAAAAGGCCGGGAAGGTTTCCCCTCCCGGCCTTTTCGATTTTGCGTTGCCGCTGGTGGCTTAGCCGCCGTGGACCTGTGCCACGTCGATCTTCAGGCCCGGGCCCATCGACGAGCTGAGGCCGACCTTGCGGACATACTTGCCCTTGGCACCAGCCGGCTTCGACTTGACCACCGCATCGACGAACGCGTCGAAGTTGGCGCGCAGCGCTTCGTTCGAGAACGAGAGCTTGCCGAGGCCGCCGTGGATGATCCCGGCCTTTTCGACGCGGAATTCGATCTGGCCGCTCTTCGCAGCCTTGACCGCATCGGCGACGTTCGGGGTAACCGTGCCCAGCTTGGGGTTCGGCATCAGGCCCTTGGGGCCCAGCACCTTGCCGAGACGGCCAACCACACCCATCATGTCCGGCGTGGCGATCACGCGGCCATAATCGAGGTTACCGGCCTGCATGTCTTCCAGCAGGTCTTCGGCGCCAACCTTGTCAGCCCCGGCAGCCAGCGCCGCTTCGGCCTTGTCGCCGCGGGCGAAGACCGCAACCTTGACGTCCTTGCCGGTGCCCGAAGGCAGCACGACCATGCCGCGGACCATCTGGTCGGCGTGGCGCGGATCGACGCCCAGGTTCAGCGACACTTCCAGGCTCTCGTCGAACTTGGTGGTCTTGAGGTCCTTGAGCAGCTGGATGGCTTCATCCACGCCGTAGAGGTTCTGATTGTCGCCCAGCTTTTCGGCCAGCGACTTCTGCTTCTTGGTCAGCTTTGCCATGTTCTTAGCCCTCCACAACCTGAAGACCCATCGAACGGGCAGAGCCTTCGATGATCTTGGTAGCCTGTTCGATGTCGTTGGCGTTGAGATCGGCAAACTTGGTCTGCGCGATTTCCGCCAGCTTGGAACGGGCGATGGTTCCGGCCGAAACCTTGCCCGGTTCCTTCGAACCCGACTTGAGGTTGGCAGCCTTCTTGATCAGATAGCTGGCCGGGGGGGTCTTGGTGACAAAGGTGAAGCTGCGGTCGGCATAGACGGTTATGATCGTCGGGATCGGCATCGCGGCTTCAAGTTCCTGCGTGGCGGCATTGAACGCCTTGCAGAATTCCATGATGTTCACACCGCGCTGACCCAGCGCCGGGCCGATCGGCGGCGACGGGGTAGCCTTGCCTGCAGGGACCTGCAGCTTGATATAGCCTTCAATTTTCTTGGCCACGATGGGCCTCCTTTCTTCCTGTTGGCCCCCAACCGAGGGCCTCAGAGTGAGCGGTCAGGCAAAGGAGACGAAGCCCCTTCTTCCGCACGGAATCACCCGGCCACGGCCAGGCGAAGGCGCGCGGTTAGGGCAAAGCGGGGTGGAAATCAAGCCGATGCTTGAACAGCGGGCACTTTCGCGGCCTGGCGGCGCTCCCACGCCTGCCGGATCGATTGCCGCAGCGGCACTTCGAAGTAACGATAGGTCAGGTCCGACAGCACCAGGATCACCGCGATGATCCCCAGATAGATCGCCCAGACGAGCGGCCCGTCACCCGCAATCACGCCGGTCTGGCGCTTGATCAGGGCATAGACCGGCAAGTGGATCAGGTACACCGCATAGGACCGGTCCCCCAGCCACGACCAAACCATGCCGTCCAGCCAACGTGAACGCAGCGCCAGCAGCAGCGCGGCCGGAAAGGCCACCAGCACCAGCGGCAGCAGCGAGGACCAGCCCCCCGTCGGCATGACCAGCCCGGTCGCCAGCAGCACCCCCAGCACCGGCCAGGGCACCCGCGCCAACTGGTCCCGTGCATGCCACAGCACTTGCCCCAGGAAAAAGCCCAGCAGCCCGCGTGGCAGGTTGTCTGCCACCCATGGACCCTCGGGCTCGCCATTGAACACCAGCAGCCCCAGCCCCAGCGCAATTGCTCCCACAGTCACCTGCCACAACCGCCGCCGCCCGCCGCGCATCGCGGCAAAGGCGAACAGCAGATAGCAGCAAGCCTCGACACTGAGCGACCAGGCCGGGCCGTTGAACGTATCGGGCACCGGCCGCACAAAGTTCTGCAGCATCACCAGATGCATCGCAAAGGCGCCAGGCGTGTTGCCCTTTTCCCCCCAGGCATAAAGCGCCACCACCAGCAGCGTCAGCAGGTGCAGCGGATAGAGCCTCGCAAACCGCGCCACCGCGAATTGCCCCATTGCTCCAGGGCGGGACAGCTTGTCCCCGGCCAGATAGACATGCGCAAAGATATAGCCCGACAGCAGGAAAAACAGATCGACAAAGGCCCAGCCCCAGTGGCTCAGCCAGGCGAACACCATGCCGTGATCGGTGAACAGTTCGGGCGCGAACAGGGTGCGGGGGTGATAGGTAAAGGCCACCACGCAGGCCGCGATCCCGCGCAGCCCGTCCAGCCGGGTCAGCCGCTGCGGCGCGGCTGCGGGAAGTGGAGATGTTCCGACCATTGTCTGGCGGGATAGCCGAACATGGTTAGTGCCCGGTAAAGAGCGCTATTTCTGCATCCCCGCCGCGCCCAGGATCGTCGCCAGCGCGGCATTGATCCCGGCCAGGCTGGGCCCTTCGTCCACGTCGATCCACTCACCGGGGGCATGGGCCCCGCCGCCGGTGCCGCCGGACCCGATCGCGATTGCGGGGATTCCCAGGCTCATCGGCACATTGGCATCGGTCGATTGCGCGCCGAACACCGGTTCATAGCCATTGGCCCGCAGCGCGCCGGCGGCAATCCGGACCAGCGAGGCATCATCGGCAGTGGTGCCCGCCGGGCGATCGCCGATCGGCTTGAAGGCGACCGAAACCTTGCCGCCGTCGGTCAGCCGGGCGGCGTTTTCCTCGTCCACCGCGCGGGCGGCGATGTCATGCAGTGCGGCATCGACCCGGGTCACTTCGGCCGGGGATTCCGAACGGATATCCACTTCAAGCCAGACCTCGTTGGGGATGGTGTTGACCGAAGTCCCCCCGCCGATCACGCTGGCCGAATAGGTCGTGCGCGGGCTTTGCGGAACCGGCACGGCATACAGCCCGGTCACGGTCTTCGCCAGAGCGGCCAGCGGATTGACGATCCCGAACTTGCCATAGGAATGCCCGCCCGGCCCGCTGAAAGTCAGCCGGTAGCGCTTCGAGCCGACCCCGCGGGTGGTGATCATGCCCGCGCCCGCGCCATCGATGGTGATGAACCCGGCAGCCGCCTTGGCGCGGGGATCATTGGCAAAGAAATGCCGCGTGCCGCGCAGATCGCCCGGCCCTTCCTCGCCCACGTTGCCGATGAAGATGATGTCGCGGGTGGTGCGGATCGCGGCCTTGTCCAAGGCGCGGATCAGCGTCAGCATCACGGCCAGCCCGCGCGTATCGTCGCCGATCCCGGGGGCGGTCAGGCGCGTGCCTTCGCGCTTTACCTTCACATCGGTTCCGGCTGGAAACACCGTGTCGAGATGGGCCGCCACCACCAACGCTGCGGCCTTGGGATCGGTGCCCTTGCGCACGGCGATGACATTGCCGATGGCATCGGTAGTGACGTCGACCAGCCCCGTTCCCCGCATCAGCGCGGCAAAACTCGTCCCGCGTTCCGCCTCGCCAAAGGGGGGTGCGGGGATCTCGGTCAGGGTGACGATCTGTTCGACCATCCGCGGATGATCGAGCCGCAGCGCCTCACGCGCGGCGGCATAGCGCTTTGACGCCAGCACATCGGCCAGTTCCGCGGGAACCGGCGGCGCTTTCGGCTTGGCCTCTTTGGCCCCGGCAGGCGCGCAAGCCAGGGCCAGCGAGATTGCCAGCACGGGGGCGAAAGCGACCGAGCCGCGCAGCGCCCGTGCCATGCGCTTACCTGACCAGTTCGACGTGTTCGAAATCGAGCTCGACCGGGGTGGCCCGGCCAAAGATCGAGACCGAAACCTTGACCCGATTCTTGTCGAAATCGAGTTCTTCGACCACGCCGGTGAAGCTGTTGAACGGACCGTCGAGCACCTTGACCGAATCCCCGATCTCGTAATCGACGCTGACGTGCTTCTTGGGTTCGGCCGCGGCGGCATCGCGCGCGCCGAAATAGCGGGCGGCTTCGCGGTCGGTGATCGGCTGCGGCTTGCCATTGGGGCCGAGGAAACCGGTGACCTTGGCGGTGTTCTTGACGAGGTGATAGACGTCGTCGTTCATGGTCAGCTTGGCCAGCACATAGCCGGGCATGGTCTTGCGTTCGACCTGAACCTTCTTGCCGCGCTTGACCTCGGTCACGGTTTCGGCGGGCACTTCGACCGCTTCGACCAGAGCTTCAAGTCCCTTGCGTTCGGCTTCGGACAGGATCGATTCGCGAACCTTGTTTTCGAACCCGGAATAGGCGTGGATGATGTACCAACGAGCCATGTTTCTCTCGTAACCTCAAATTGGGCGCATGACCGTCAGGCCAGCGACAGCAGCCACTTAACGATTGCGCCGAACAGCGAATCGACCCCCAGGAAGAACAGCGCCAGGATCACCATCAGGATCGCGACGAAAATCGCCGTGCTGACCGTTTCCTGCCGCGTCGGCCAAACGACCTTGCGTGCTTCTGCCTGAACCTGGCGCATGAATTCGCCGGGATTGATCTTGGCCATGGCTGTTATCGCCCGTCCTGTTGCAATTGCGTTTCCTGTTGCCTGCCGCGCGTCTGGGGAACAGCGCCGCCCCGGCGCCGCAGGGGCTACCGGGGATGAGCGTGTTCTCCAAATGACGGAAGACACCGCCGCACTTAGCGACGCGACTGCGCTTTTGCAAGCTTGGGCGCTGGCATTTGCGCCAGCAGGTCATCGGCGGTGCGATCGATCACTTTGGCCTTACGGGGCAGGGCTTCCAGTTCCTCGGTCCCGACATACCAGAACCAGTCGGCATGGCGGGCCGGATCGTAATGGGTCATGTCGGTATTGCGGCCCTTGCGCCACAGCAGGCGGTGATAGGGATCGCGGAAGTATTTGCCGCCTTCGTTGATCGTCAGCATGTGGATCATCGGCAGGGCGAAGTTCATGTTGACCAGCGCATCCTTGCGCACCACCGCATAGCCCGCGACGTGTTCCTGCGGGTTGATCGGCCAGCGCCCGATCCGTGTTTCCACCAGGCTGGCAATCCGCGCGCCTTGCGGGAACTGGTCAATCCGGGCGAGCAGCCGTTCGGTCCGTTCGGATTCGCTGGCCCAGGTCTGGGTGGTCAGCGCCAGCCGCCCCAGGAACAACGCAGCCGCCAGCAGCAGCACGAACCGCGGGGCCCGCCAGCTCAGCGCCAGGCAGCCCACCATCAGCCCGGTGTAGATCATCCGCGCATCGACATAGTCCCCGCCAAAGATGTGGCGCGGCAGCACCAGGCTGAGCGCCAGCATGGCGATGGCCGCCCAGCCAAGCCGCCCGTCAAGCCGCCCCAGCCCCAGCGATCCGACCAGCACCACCCCGATCCCGATCAGGGTGCCATAGTCCAGATAGCGCCAGGTATCGCGCATCGCCTGCTTCCAGATCGCCCATTTGTAGGTGCCCGGAACCTTGCCATAGGAATAGAGCTCGCCCCCGCTCTGCTGCCCGGCCAGCGACAGCGCGGCCAGCGCAACGAACGGCAGCATCAACGGCCAGGGTGCAACAAAGGCCCGCCAGCTCTTGTTCTTGTGCCATTCATAGCCGAACACCATCACGCCCAGCGTACCCCAGCCCGATACGTGGCACAGCCAGACCACCAGCCCGATCGGCATGAACAGCGGCGCGCGCCACTTCCACCCGTCCAGCCGCACCCACAGGGCAAAGGCGAACAGCGCGGCGGCCAGCGACAGGCCGAAATTGAGGAACCCCAGCAGCATGGCCGGGGACCAGACGAACAGCAGACCCAGCAGCGCGCCGATCCCGATCCGCCGCCGCAAAGCCCATTCCACCGCCAGCACGCCCAGCGCGTTGAGCAGCACGGTGATATAGACGATCAGCTTGCCCGCGGCTTCCAGCGACATCACCTTGGCCAGCGGAATGACCAGCAGGTCCGCCCCCAGGTTGCCGCTCCACTTCCAGTTGAAGCCGTAATATTGCTGCAGGAACGCACTGTCGGCGTGGTGCAGCATGACCTGATAGCGCGCCAGGTGCGCCGGATAGTCCACCATCTGCGGGTGCTTGGCGACGATTACCGGCAGCAGCGCCAGCAGCGCGAGGATCAGCCCCAGCCACATTCCTTCGCGCGGGCCGGGTTCGCTCCACAGCCAGCCGGGGCGTGAGCGACCACGCACATTGAACTGCTCGAAAGGAGGTTCGGCGGACATCGGCACATCGCTGGGTGAACGAGAAATGCTGGCAGGAGTGCACGGACTCGAACCGTGGGCCCTCGGTTTTGGAGACC
>CAZKAX010000039.1:0-28462 GCA_964550775.1 uncultured Novosphingobium sp.
CAGGTAGCTGATCCGGTTGCGCACCGCGAATTCGACAGTGTGCTTGCCGGGAGCTAGTCCGCCGGGCCTCAGCGCCGTGATCAGGGCCTTTTCGCCGAAATTCCAGCGATCATCATAGACCGTTTCCATCTCGTCGAGCGTGTAGGTCTTGCTGCGCACCGAAAAGCGCACGTTTTCACGCGGGATCACTTCGCCGTCGATCGTGACCTGAATGTCTTCGATCATCGACAGGCCCAGGCCGCGGTAATAGGGCAGGCGGCCCAGAAAGGTGAAGCCCCCCGTCTTGCCATCAACGTCGACGTTTTCGAGGCTGTCCTCGACGATCATCAATTTGTCCATCATGGGATCGGTATCCTTTGGTCAGTTCTTCCAACTCCGTTCGCATCGAGCGAAGTCGAGATGCCGCGCGGTGGTGTCTCGACTTCGCTCGACACGAACGGCGCTGGTTTGAAAATCAGGCCGCCTTCAGCGTCGGCACTTCGCTCTCGCCCAGCAGGCGGGCCAGCATCACCTGCTGGCGGCGCACCTGTTCGACCGAATCCGGCTCCTCGGCGTCCTCGATCCAGCGGTTGCCTTCGTATTCCGAGCAGATGTAGCCGTTGTAGCCGCCCTGCTGCAGCACGCTGACGATCTCATCATAGGGGATGCTGGGTTCGTAGTATTCGGCATCCATTTCATAGAACTTGCCGTGGATGTTGTGGATCATCGGCATGTAGTCCAGCATCCGCTTGGGCTCGTAGGCGGCGTTGTGGCGCATGGTTTCGGCCATGGCGATGGCCGGACCGGTGCCGCCCATCTGCTGCACTTCCAGGATGACGTATTCGGATAGAATCCGTTCGTCATAGGCCTTTTCGATGTAGTCGGCGATCCGGTCGGGCACGCCCATGCGGCGGAACTTGGCCGACCAGACGCGCGGGAAGTGCTTCAGGAACATGCCCATGTCGGGCAGGAAGCCCAGCGCGGGACTGCCGCTGTTCTGGAACGCCTCGGCCATGCGGATGATCCAGGGGTGATCGAAGTGCAGCGGGGCGTGCACCTCGGTCAGCAGCTTGATGCCCTTTTCCTCGGCATAGGGCGCGGCTGCAACCAGCACTTCGGGGGCGATCGAGACCAGACTGCGGATATAGGGCATGCCCAGCATCGCGCCGAAATCGATGTCCTTTTTCACGCTGGCGACCTGTTCTTCGAACGGCATCGGCCGGCCCTTGTAACGCTTGTAATCGAGCATGTAGTCGTGACTGACCGGCACGCAGTCATACTGCTTGATCAGCCTGTGCCAGTTGTCGATGTCTTCCCGCGCCACGCCCACTTCGGGCCAGCCCCAGAAGCTCTGCTCGCCGATCACTTCGATCCCGCGTGCGCCGAGTTCTGCGGACACGCGGATGCAGTCCTCCAGGGTCATTTTGCCCTGGAAGGTCTCGTTCTGGTAGGAATAGAGGCTGACGCCCCGCTTGATCGCACTGGTCACTTGGTCACCTCTCCAAATCGGTGCAACAGGTCTGTCGGGAGCGGGAAGGGCTGCGCGCCGGTTGGCCCGACTGGCAACTTCTTCCCTTGGGCACTGGCCCTAATTGGAATGCGTATTCCTATAATATCAGGCCTGGGTCAAGCGGCAATTTGCACCGGACCTGCGCGGCTGCCCGCCGTTGACAGAATTAGAATTATCATCTTAGTATGTTTCGATCGAACCGGATGAGAGGGGGAGCGCGCATGCCACAAGGCTGGATTCGCAGTTTGGCGCTGGCCCTGCTCGCGCTGCCGCTCGCCGCGTTCTTCGGCTTTGTCGGCTGGTACAAGGCGTTCGCCACGCTGGCGCAACTGGCCCAGCATAATGCCTTTACCGTACACCTGCCGGTCTGGCTGGGCAAAGGTCTGGGCTGGTTCGAAATGGCCGGAGCGCTGGCGCTGGTAGCGGGCACGGTCACCCGCCGGGCGGGGCGGGCGCAGCTGGGGTTCGCGCTGGCCTTGGCAATCGAACAGATCGTCTCTTCGCTGATCCACTGGCGCTTTGGGGAAACCTCCATGCTGGCCCAGAACGGCCTGCTGATTGCCATGCTGATCGCCATCGTGGCGCTGGAACGCCGCACCTCTTCTTCCCCATCCGGAGCCTGATCTCATGTCCTTCGAAATCTCGGTCAATCTTGAATACATGTTCCACGAAGCGGGCGAGCGGCTGGAGGACCGGATGGCGGCGGCTGCCGCAGCAGGCTTTCGCAAGGTGGAGATGTTCACCACCGCCAATCGCGATGTGGCCTCGCTGAAACAGGCGCTGGCCGATACCGGCTGCCAGCTGGTTTCCACGGTCACCGATCCGCGCATCCAGCTGGTGATCGAGGCCAACCATGATGCGTTCCGCGACATGTTCGCCAAGGCTGCAGCCGATGCGGCGGAGCTGGGCTGCGGCCAGATCGTCGTCCCGTCGGGTTCGGCAGTGCCCTACATGAAGCGGCCGGTGCAGCTGGCAATCGTGGCCAAGGCGATTGCCAGTGTAGTGCCGGTGGCAGAGCAGCACGGCCTGACGATCCTGCTTGAACCGGTCAACACCCGCATGGATCACCCCGGCGTGTTGTTCGGCATGACCCAGGATGCAGTTGCGGTGATCGAACAGGTGAACAGTCCGCGCGTGAAGCTGCTCTATGACCTGTACCATTCGGTCACCGAGGGTGAGGATCCCGGTGTGATCCTGCCGCAGGTCGCGCAGCATGTGGCCCATGTGCAAGTGGCCGACAGCCCGGGACGGGGCGAGCCGGGATCGGGCGCGATTGACTGGCCCGCGATGCTGGCCCTGCTCACCCGGGCCGGTTACGCCGGGCCGATCGGGGCGGAATTCACCCCGAGCGGCCCTGACACGCCCGCCGCGCTGGCTTATCTGCGCGGGCTGTGCGCCTGACGGTTTGAGACTGATGCAGGAAGACTGAAACAGACACCACCGGTCCGCTCCCCCTCCCGGCCACCCACGGGAGTACCCTGAATGGGTGGCCGGGAGGGGGAGCGGACCGGTGGTGCTTCCTCGTGAGTGGAACAGACTCTAGAGCTGGGCGAGGATGACCGGATCGGTGATCTTCTGGTCCTCGGCCAGCAGCATTGCCTTTGACAGGATGATCGACAGGGTCCGGTCGCCTTCGAAAGGCAGCCAGATCCGGTCGGCGGTGCCGGCCGATTTGGGCACGATGCAGATGTGCCGCCCCGCGCGCGAGCAGGCCCCCGAACCCAGGTGGATCGCATAGCGGTGACGCGTGCCCTGAACCATCAGGGCATTGCCTTCCAGCGCGAGCTTGTCGGCGATCTTCAGCCGGGGCACGATCCGTTCCAGCATGGCGCGGCGGCGCTTGCCGGATTCGACCAGATCCGCAGTGTTGGAGTGCCGCCAATAGACATCGGCCACGCCGCGCCGCCACTGATTGGGATGGGCTGCATCTTCGCCCCCGTCGAGCCACTGCTGGTCGGCCGCGATCGAGGTGACGGCGGTAAACAGGTCGCAGTGCCGCATCACTTCTGAAAAGACCACTGCGGGGACCTGCTCCAGCGGTATCGGTTCGCCGCGATCGGGGCCTTGCGCCGAATCCTTGGCCCCCGGGGCAACACGGTAGAAGCACACCCGATCGGTTGCGACATAGCTGTAGGCCGCGCTGTCGGTCACTTCGGGTGATTCCCCACCGGCCCCTTCGACCCAGTATTCGGCCAGCAGGCCATGTTCGGGGATCAGGAGGTGCCACGGCTTGTCGTTGGGCGCATCGACCCACATCCGGTGGGTGACGTTCCAGCCGTTGATCCGCGCCAGGGTCATCGCCTGATGCTGCTTGAGGATGTGCGCTGCCCAGCGATTGGTATAGGTTCGCGTCGCGCGTTCGGCATTGGTCAGCGCATAGACCTCGCGCCAGACCTGGGTAAAGGGCTGGGTCAGTTGCAATTCCTCCAGCCGGTCTCGCCAGGCTTCGACCGCCTCGATCGTATCGTCCATCGGGTGCCACAGCCGGATCGTCGCCCCGTCGAGCACGACCGGTTGGCCGGTGACATCCAGCAGCGCCTCTCCCGCTTCGTCGGCCAGCGCGGCGCGGTGGGTGCCGTCCGCAGCTTCGACCCACCACACCAGCTTGCGGGCCAGCCCACGGGTCAGCGGATGATCGAAATGGCGCGATTGCCACTGCGCGGCGGTCCAGCTGCGATCCTTGAGATACAGTTGCTGCAGCCGCTGCGGCTGGATCGCCAGATCGGCCTGCAGTTCCTTCAGTTCGTCGCGCAGTTCCTTATAGGTCTCCTTTTCCGCTTTCATCGCGGAGGACGGGCCTTTCAGTTCCGTGCCGGAAGCATTGAACCAGCGCAGTGCCGTATCGGCGCCCGACACAGTCAGCAGCGCATGGCCGTTCTCGAATTCAACCTTGCGCGTGCCTTGCCGGTCAAGCCCGTGGGTGGGCACGGTGATCTCGTCCAGCTCGGCACGGGACATGCCCGCGCGGTCGGCTGCGGCATTGAGCTGGCCATCGATCCGGGCCTTGATCTTGGGATACTTGGTCCGCGCCAGCACCCGCGCGAGATAGGGCACCCCGGCCCCGTCCGGCAGGTTTGCCAGCGCCCAGACACAGGCGTTGCCCAGCTTCTCACAGCGAATTCCCGCACCCTTGCGCGTGACATAGCACTGTTTCAGCGCATAGTCGGCCAGCACGCCGCCAATCTCGTCCGCGGGCAGCAAGTGCGCGATATAGATCAGCGTGCGAATGTGCTGTTCGCCGGTCACGCCGAACAGGCCGGCATAAGGACTGCTGACAGCGGTGATCCGCGCCAGTTGCTGGACCCACAGTTCCGGCGGGAGCAGCGCGAACACGGCGCGGGCATCCTTGATCCATTTGGCGGGCGGTTCGCTCTTGGTCTCGATCTGCTGGGCCAGCCCGGCCAGATGGCGCAGCACTTCGGGTCGGGTTTCGGCAAATGGCCGCAGCGCCTCGCGCTTGTCGTGCAGCATCCGGGCCCGGTCAAGGAAGCATCCCAGATACGAACCGGCAAAGGGGTCATCCTGGCCCGTATAATTGTTGGCGATCCCCCCTTCGCGCAGCAAACGCAGCACCAGCTGGTTGCGCGCCGGGCCTTCCGGCAGGGCCTGACCTGCATCGGCGATGGCGACCAGCTTGCCCAGCAGTACATCGTGCGGTCCGGTGTAGAGCCGAGGTTCCAGCAG
Source organism: uncultured Novosphingobium sp. (assembly GCA_964550775.1). Classification (GTDB taxonomy): domain Bacteria; phylum Pseudomonadota; class Alphaproteobacteria; order Sphingomonadales; family Sphingomonadaceae; genus Novosphingobium. The sequence continues at coordinate 5,174 of CAZKAX010000039.1, forward strand.
GTTGCCAAAATGCCGCTCGAACTTGTCGAGGTGCTGGTAATAGCCGATTTCGAACGGCGGCAGATCCAGCGGCGGCAGGGCTTCTGGCGCGGTGGGGGCTGCGGCGATGCCGATCGGATTGCCCCGGATTGCGGTTTCGACATCACCGGCCCAGGCCGCATACTCCGGTCGGCCAACCAGCTGCGCCAGTTCTTTAGCGGTCTCCCCGTCCGGAAAACGGCTGACAGTTTTGATCAGTTCGCGCAGGATCTGGCGGCTGGTTTCCTTGTGATGCTTGCCATCGTTACCCAGCAGCCAGACCAACCTTGCATGATCGCGGTCCGGATCGGGCAGTTCGATCGCGCCCTTGGCCAGTTCATAGGCCAGGCTGTCCAGCTTCGGCAGGCCGCGGTTTCCCTGACCATAGCAATGCGACCACCGGCCATCGACCTTACCGAGATAGGCCAGGTTGTCATAGCCGCGCAGCGTCACGATGTAGCTTAGCAAGAATGCCAGCGCCGCGCCGCGTTCGGCCTTGTCCCCACCCAGCAGGGTTTTCAGCGCCGGCGGGAACGAGGCGCGGTTGCCATACAGGGCTTTGCCATCGTCGAGCACATATTCCAGAGCCGGGCCAAGCAGCGGCCCGGCCTGCGCGAACAGTTCGGCCCGCACAGTAGCGACTTCGGTTCCTTGGCGCTCCCATTTGCGCATTGTCGGCACTTCGGTCCGTTCGATCCCGGCCGCGGCGGTCGCGCTGTCGATGAACCGCAGCATATTGATGAAGCCGTTGGCTTCTGATCGGCAAAGCGCGTCTAGCGTTTCGATCGCCTTGGGCCGCAACTGCACATTGCGGGCTGCGTGCTGCAACACCAGGGCAAGGAAATCGGTGCTCCAGCACTGATCGATGCGCAGGTGCGGAATGATCCGCAGATAATTGTCCAGCACCAGCGCAAGCTGCTGACCGGTTACGGGCCAGACCGCATCAGCGCCCCTGTCCAACTGATCCAGAGCGGCATTCATCGCGCCGACATAGGCGCTGCGCAGGTTCGGCTCGCGCGCTTCGCGAAACACCAGCGGCACCATCAGCCCGTGCAGGCTGGCAGCCAGTTCGCACAGCACATGGGCCGGGGCCTGCGTCCTGAGCAGTTCCAGGCCGAAATCCCGGCCAGCCCGTTCGGCAATGAAGCCGCTGGCTAGCGAAGTACCGGAAAAGTGGCTGATAACCTGCACCGCCAGGCGGGTGGCATGGGGCTCGCGCGGTTTGGCCTGGAATGCCGGATCAGGGCTTGGCGGGGCCGCACGGGGCTGCGCCGGGGGCGGCGCAACGGTCTGGGGTTGCGATTGCGGCTGGGCCGGGGTGCGCGGCGATGCGGGGCGCGGTTCGGCGCCGTCCTTGGCCCATTGCTCCATCCGCTGCGAAAAACCTGACGGCACCTGCGGGGGAGCAGTGCGACGGCCGAACCCGCCAGTCGGGCGCGGAGCCTGGCCGGAGGATTGCTGCGGGGCATCGTTGATCCGGCCCAGGATCTTGTCGAAAAAGCTCATTGCATCATCCTCCCTGCAGCGGGGTCAGCAACAGGAAGGTCGCCTCGCCGGTGCGGTCGAGTTCAATTACCTGATCCAGGCTATCGGCCTGCCGATCATCGAGCAGGACAAAGAAGCTGTTGTCGAGAAAGCCCTGTTCCGCGGCGTCGAGCAGGCGATCGCGCTGGGGCAGGGTGCCGGTCTTGCACGGTGTGAACAGTGTGGCGCGCAGCCCCTTCTCAGGGCCATTGAGCCGCCACTCGCGGCTGCCGGAAAGGCCGTTGGCCGCTTCCTCTTCTGCTGCGCGCGCGGCCATAAATTGCGCTTCAAGTGCATCGGTGGCAGCTTCGAGTTCCAGATCGACCCGGGTATGGATCAGTTCGCGCACGGTAATGCTCGGTCGCAGCCGCGGAGCCTTTCCGCGCACCAGCCGTTCACCTCCAACCTCGTCGATCAGCAACATGGATCCCCTCCATTCGGAAGAGCCATACGTCCGGTATAATTAATATTTTATGGCTTTGGGCCGTGTCAGGCTACCCTCTGGCCAGCAGAGCACGACCAGGATTTGCAGGACCAGCAAGGCCAATACTCCGCCGTAATAGGACCAGCGGATCATGCCTCTGGCCAGGTCGCTGACTGCCCCCGGATCATACCGCGCGGCGGCCAGGATAAAGGCGATCCCGGCAGTGCCTATCGCCATGCCCAGCTTTGTCGCAAGACTGATCCCGGCAGAGAGCAGCCCTTCCTTGCGGGTGCCAAACAGGTGTTCGTGAAAATCAACGGTCTGCGCGATCATCGCAAAAGCCGATGTGATGGTGATCGAATTGGCCAGGCTGGCGGCGATATAGACCGCCAGGAACAGCGGAGGGCGCGCTTCCAACAGCGGCAGCGCGGCAAACAGCGCGGCGGCAATGGCCAGCGCGCCCGCCGTGCCTGCGCGAATACCAGTGCGGGCCAGAATCGCCGGAGCAACGAAGGCGGACAGCAGCAGCATCCCCGCCACCGCCGGCAGCATGATCGAAATCATCCACGGCTGGCGCAGCACGTCCAGCGCGAAATAGGCGGTTACGGCCATCATTCCGCCGAACCGCACGAAATAGAGCAAGCACGAAAGGAACGCGACCACCCAGGCGCGGTTGCGCAGCATCCGGCCCACTTCCGGCAGCAAGGCAAAGCGCGCAGGGCTTTCATCCACCACCCGCTCGCGGCAGTTGCGATAGAGCGCGGCAATCGCGGTCAGGCCGATCACGGCAAACAGCGCGGCAGCTGCGCGGTAGCCGCCCGGTGCGCCTTCACCGCCGAACCGGGCCAGGATCGGCTGGACCGCCGCCGTGCCTAGCACCACCGAAACCGCCGTGCCGACCGATCGCATCCCCCCCAGCTTGAGCCGCTCGGCCGGATCGCTGGTCATCATCGGCATCAGCGCGGTATAGGGAATCGCCCCCAGGCTCATCAGGATGCCTAGCGCCTTGAACGTCACGAAGGCATAGGTCAGCTGCGCGGTCTGACCCCACGGAGGGACCATGAACACCGCGACCGAGACCAGCGCATAGGGCACGGCCGAAAACAGGAAGTAGGGCCGGGTCCGCCCCCAGCGGGTGCGGGTGCGATCGACCATCACTCCCACCAGCAGGTCAATCACAGCATCCATCAGCCGCGCGACCAGAAAGATCGTTCCCACCGCCGCCGCAGGGAGGCGCACGACATTGACGTAGTAGATCAGCAGGAATCCGCTGGCCATGTTGTAGGGCAGGCTGAAGCCTATGTCGCCAAAGCCATAGCTCAGCCGCTCGGCCAGGCGCAGCCGTTGTGGTTCGTGGGTCTGTGCCATCGCCGCTCTCCCGGATGGCGGCCCCGCAGCGTGCCCTGTGGCATGTGCGTTTGCCTGGCGGCTTGACTTGCCGCTATTTTATTAGAACATATATTCTCATTAGCCGATGGTCGCGTCAAGCAGCTTCGAATTTGCGCGACCTATCGAAGGCGTGAATAGGAACGGTCCACCTCTTTGGCGAGCCGTTGCCGCTCACTCTGCTATGGGGCATTCAAAGCCGCGTCGCCGCGCAAGATACAAGGAACTGGGGATGAGCCGCGTTACCGAAATCCGCTATGTCGGCTATGGTGTGAAAGATCTGGAGCAGGAGGCCGCCTTTTACGCTGACAGCTGGGGGCTTGAACCGGTGCCGTCAGACGATGGCATGGTCTGGCTCAAAGCGCCGGGGCATGATGAGCACCATGTGGTGCGGCTGCGCGCGGCGGACGAAAACCGGATCGACGTGGTGGCATTGGCCGCAGACAGCCGCGCCGATGTCGATGCGCTGTGCGAACGGGTCGGCGCGGCGGGCGGCAGGATTGTCCACGAGCCGCGCGACCTGACCACGCCCGGCGGCGGTTACGGCTTTCGCTGCTTCAACCCGGATGGCCTGCAATTTGAGATTTCGAGCGACGTCGCGCGGGGCGTGGCGCGCCCGATCGATCGGTGGGAAGGGCTGCCGGTCAAGATCAGCCACATCGTGTTCCACTCGCCCGATCACAACGCGCTGGTGAACTGGTTCGTCGATGTGCTGGGCTTCAAGGTGTCGGACTGGCTGGGCGATTTCATGGTATTCCTGCGCTGCAATTCGGCGCACCACCGGATTGCCCTGCTGCCGGGGCCGCCGTGCCTCAATCATGTCGCCTATGACATGACCGGGGTCGACGGGATGATGCGCGGGGCGCACCGGCTGAAAGTCAAGGGCACCAACATCCAGTGGGGCCCGGGGCGCCACACCGCAGGCGACAATGCCTTCAGCTATTTCGTCACCCCTGGCGGCTTTGCTGTGGAATATACCGCCGAACTGGAAGAGGTTGATTTCGAAACTCACCAGCCGGTGGTCCACGTGCCTGCGCCGCTGGTGATGGACCAGTGGGGGATCGGCATCGGCGGCCCCCAGACCATGCCGCATGCCGTGCCCAATCCCGGACTTTTCGTTGCAGTAGAGGCTTGATCGATGGCGCTGTTTGAACCCTTTCCCAATTACATCTGGAACCTGTCGGTCGCGATCGCGATGGAAAGCGGGGGGCAGATCGGCGAACTGGTCGATGTGATCGCCGCCGCGAAGAGCGCCGCCGGGGAAAGCGCCGATGCCGGCACCCAGGCTTTCATGCAGGCGTGGATGGCCAAGGCCGAAACCCTGATCGAACTGGCGGCAGAGGATGAGGCCAAGGGCCGCAATTTCTCCGCCGGGCAAAAGCTCGAACGCGCGGCGCTGTATCTGTTCAATGGTGAGCGGATGCAGGCCCACGGTTCGCCGGGACGGCTGGAGACCTTCAAGCTTGCGCGCGACTGTTTCGATCGCGCCATCGCCCTGGGCCACCGCAATTGCGAACGGGTGGAGATCCCGCTGGAGGGCGGCGCGGTGATGTCGGCGCTGTTGACCCGCGCGCCCGGTGACGGGAAGAAGCCTGTGGTGGTCTATTGCAACGGGCTCGATAGCAACAAGGAGTTGCTCTATTGGTCATGGCTGCCCCATGCGCTGGCGCGGCGCGGGATTTCAACGCTGTGCGTTGACCAACCCGGCACGGGTGAGGCGATCCGCTTGCATAACCTGCCCGCCACCGCGCATTCGGAAGAATGGGCCAGCAAGGCCATCGACTGGCTGGAACAGCAGCCTGAGGTCGATGCGAGCAAGATCGGCATGACCGGGATTTCGCTCGGCGGGCACTACGCCCCGCGCGCCGTGGCCTATGAACCGCGCTTTGCCAGCGGTGCCTGCTGGGGCGCGAACCACAACTGGCACGAGGTGCAGTACGGCCGCCTGCAACGTGAGGGCGAAAACCCCGTGCCGCATTACTGGGGCCACGTGATGTGGGTGTTCGGCGCGAGCGACATGGATGACTTCTTCGAGAAGACCAAGGACATGAACCTCAATGGTCACATGGACCGGATCAAGGTGCCGTTCCTGGTGACCCACGGCGAAAACGACCGCCAGATCAACGTCAAATATGCCCACCAGGCATACGAGCAGCTGGTGAACAGTCCGCGCGCAGAGCTCAAGATCTTCACCCCGCGCGAAGGCGGGGTCGAGCATGTCGGGGCGGACAACATGGCCTTCGGGCGCGACTATATCGCAGACTGGTTTGCCGAAACCCTGGGCGGCAACGCGGCCTGAAGGCGGCACGCTCCAGCCTCACCTATCGATAAGTCAATATCGACCGCATCGGTGCAATCGATGCGCCGGGATTGACTTTGCTGCTATGATATATGAAACCGGCATTCTAGTTTTAGCCATTCTAATATGATCGACCCGTGAACGGGCGATCGATTGCGATCCTTTTGAGGGGAGGACATACCTGTCATGACCAAGCACACCATCCGCCGTGTCCTGTTGGCCAGTGCCTGCAGCTTTGCGGTCGCCACGCCCGCCTTTGCCCAGGCTGCGGACGAAGCTGCCGACACCAACGAAATCGTCGTCACCGCCCAGAACCGCAAGGAAAACGTCCAGACCGTGCCGATCGCGATCAATGTGGTCAGCGGTCAGGCGCTCAGGGATGCGGGCGTTTCGGATCTCAAGGATCTGGGCAAGCTGGCCCCCTCGGTCCAGATCACTGACGACAACGGCGTGATCCACGTCACCGTGCGGGGCATCGGCACCTATTCGAACGACGAGTCGCAGGACTCCTCGATCGTGGTCAACGTCGATGGCGAGTATATCAACCGCGGCGAAGTGATGAATGCTTCGATGTTCGACCTTGACCGGGTCGAAGTGCTGCGCGGGCCGCAGGGCACGCTTTATGGTCGCAACTCCACCGGTGGTGCAGTTAACTTCATTACCCGCAAGCCCGGCGACAAATTCGCGGTCAATGCCGACGCCAGCTATGGCAACTACAACTCGGTCAAGGCCAACGCCGGAATCGATATTCCGTTGGGCGACATCGGCGGCATCCGTCTCGCCGGGATTTATGCCGATCACGATGGCTATTTCCACCATCCGGCGACGCCCTTTGCCCCCGCGATCGATTCGGGTACCGATCAGGTCTATGCCGGCCGCGCCTCGCTGCGGCTCAAGCCCAGCAGCCGTCTGACCATCGACACGGCGGTCGAATATGCGCACCGCAAGTACATCAACGGCGCCTATGGCTCGGTCGATCTCAACGCGGTCGGCAATGGTCCGGCTGGTCCGGGCTGCAACGCAACGGGCTTCGTGCGCGTTGCCACAGCCTATAGCCAGACGCTGTGCATTCCCTCGAACACCAATTTTCAGCAAAACCAGAACCGCGAAACCTACGGCCAACCGCTGTTTGGCGCTGGTCCCGGCTATGAGCAGGATTCAACCGCCGTGCGCGGACGGATTGCTTATGAGCTGAGCGACAATGCCACGCTGACCTATACCGGCGGCTATCGCACCAGCAGCCGCACCGGGCACCAGGGCCTGCCGGTGGTCTACCAGAGCGACACGTTCAAGAACGACGTCAAGTCGCAGAGCCACGAACTGCGGGTCAACGGCAATTTCGGCGGAATCACCTACCAGGTCGGCGGATTCTACTTCAAGGAGAAGATCGACAACGAATCCGGCTTCTTCCTGCAGTTCCTCAATCCGCCGCCAATTCCGCCGTTCGCAGCATTCGGCACCAAGGGGTCTTTCCTCAGCTATTTCGGGCGGCGACTGTCGAGTGACAGCTGGTCTGGCTTCGCGCAAATCGAAGTTCCGCTGGGCGACAAGCTCACAGCAATTGGCGGTCTGCGATACACCGACAACAAGCGGACTGGAAACTATGCCAATGGTGGCGCTTTCATCGGCGGACCCAATATCAACTACTGGGGAGCCGGCGAAGGCCGCAAGAACATCTGGGGCGCGGGCAATCCCACCGGTGCGGCCTATGTCAACCTGCATGCGAGCGAGAACAAGGTCACCTGGCTGGCCGGGCTGAACTACAAGCCCGACAACCAGACACTGGTCTATGCCAAGGTCTCGACTGGCTTCAAGGGCGGCGGGTTCGATTCGGTCGGTCTGTACAAGCCGGAATCCAACACGGCCTATGAAATGGGGCTGAAAAAGAACTTCGGTGCGTCGGGCCAGCACATCTTCAATGTCAGCGGGTTCTATTACAACTATCGCGATCTCCAGAACTCGATCCTGCTTAACACCGCGGTTGGTGGACAGGTATTCAACGCCGGCAAGGCGACGGTCTATGGCATTGAAGCCGAAACCAAGATCCAGCTGAGCGACAACGATACCTTCACGGCCAGCTTCAACTACCTGCACTCGAAGTACGATGACTTCCTGGGCCAGTTCAACGTGTTCACGGTGCCTGGCACCGGGGCCGACCTGACCGCGATCGGCGATCTCAATCCGGCTACCGCCGCGATCGAACAGCCGAACTTCGCCGGCAACACCACGCCCTATTCGCCGCGGGTCACGATCACCGTCGGGTATGACCACGTGTTCGATCTGGGCAGTGCCGGGACGATCAAGGCGAGCGCCTTCTCGACCTTCAAGAGCCGGTATTACACTGACTTCTACAATTATCGTGACCTTCAGCAGAAGGCGCTGTCCACCACCGACTTGAGCCTTGAATACAAGCCCGAGAACAAGCTGTTTGCGATTCAGGCTTTTGTTCGCAATCTCGAGAACACCCGCGCAATCGCCTATGGTGGCTACACCGCCGCGGGTCCTGACGATATTATCAACTGGGGTTATGGCTCGCCCAGGCTCTACGGGATCCGCCTTTCGGTGGACTTCTGAACCTGACGGGCGGCCGCAGGGTCGACCCGGTTTCCAGGTCCAGACGGGCGGGGCGGGACCGGTGCGGTTCCGCCCCGCTGCCGTTTTGAACAGGTCTGATTCCAGCCGGGGCCAAAGAGGCATTTGCGATGCGTTACACCGCCCGCCAGAAGAATCTGGCGCTGATCACCCTGATAGTCGCCATGGTGCTGGAAATCGTTGACCTGACGATCGTCAACACCGCGCTCCCAGCCATTTCCGCGGCTTTCGCCGCCCGGCCGGAAGCGGTGCAGTGGATCGTCGCGGGCTATGCGCTCAGCTTTGCCTTGCTGCTGATGGCGGGCGGGCGGCTGGGGGACAGCTATGGCTATCGCCGCATGTTCATGTGGGGCGTGGCGGGCTTCACGCTGGCTTCTGCCGCCTGCGGTCTGGCCCGCTCTGCCGAGGAACTCGTCGCTGCACGATTGCTGCAAGGGGCAGCGGCGGCGGTGATGTCACCCCAGGCGCTGGCCTTGCTGCAAGTGCTGTTCGAACCGTTGGAGCGGGTCCGGAAACTGGCGCTGTTCGGCCTGGTTGGCGGGCTCGCCTCGATCGCCGGGCCGGTGCTGGGCGGGCTGTTGATCAAGGCCGATCTGTTCGGGCTTGGCTGGCGGCTGGTGTTCCTGATCAACCTGCCGGTGGGGCTGCTGGCGCTGGTATCCGGCTGGTTCCTGCTGCCCGATCGCCGTTCTGCTCACCCCGCCGGGTTTGATGCGGCGGGGATGCTGCTGTTCGGCGCGGCGGTGCTGGGCCTGCTGTGGCCGCTGACCCGGATAGAGGCGGGCTGGCACTGGCGCGAATGGCTGGGCCTGGCCAGCATCTTGCCTTTGGCGGGGTGGGGCTGGCAACATGTAACGCGGCGGGTGGCCGCGCGGCGTCCGGCATTGTTCGATCCGGCTTTGCTGACAATCCGCCCGTTCCGGCTGGGATTGGCCCTATCGATCGCCTTTGCCGCTGCAAATGCCGGGTTCCTGTTGTGCTTTGCTTTCGCCCTGCAGGCCGAACGCCATGAAAGCCCGCTGGTTACCGGTCTGTTGCACATGCCGTTCGGGCTGGGGGCGATGGTGGGGATTGCGGTGCTGGGGCGCACTTTCCTGCCGCGCTATGGCAAATGGGTGATGGTGGCGGGCGGCGCGGGCATGACGCTGGGCGCGGGGCTCACGCTGGCTGGGATCGGCCTGCTGGGGCTGGGCTGGAACGCACTGGCCCCGTTGCTGCTGCTGACGGGCATGGGCATGGGGGCACTGTCTGGCTGCATCATGCCGGTCGCGGTGGCGCAAGTGGACAGCGACCATGCCGGCGCGGCCAGCGGTCTGCTCAAGACCGCGCAGCAACTGGGCGGAGCCCTGGGGATCGCGCTGGCGGGCAGCACCTATTTCGCCTGGGGGCAGACGCTTGGCCTGCCGCCGTCGAGCGGGGTGATTGCGGTGATCGGCGGATTGCTTGCACTGTGCACGGCGCTCGCTGCGGCTTTGCCCGATCGGATCTTTGCCCCGCAGCAGGGGCAATCCTTTGAAACTGACAAAGGCGGCGTGCGGGCTGCAGCCATGCAAAAAGGATGGGAATGATGGCCAGGGCCAGGTTCTGCTTGACGATTGCGGGCCTTGCGCTTGCCGCTGCGCTGGCGCAGCGGCCTGCGCTGGCCGATAGCTCGCCTCCTGTCGCAGCCGCGCCGGACAGTCTTGAGGTGCAGTTCCAGAACCCGCCCCAGTCCGCGCGCCCGCGAGTGTGGTGGCACTGGCTCAACGGCAATGTCACCAAGGATGGGATTGCCCAGGACCTGGACTGGATGGTCAAGGTCGGGATCGGCGGCCTGCAGAATTTTGACGTCGATCTGGGCACCCAGCTTCGGGTCAGAAACCGGCTGGTTTACATGACCTCGGAATGGAAGGACGCGTTCCGTTTTGCCGCGAGCGAGGCGGAGAAGCGCGGGCTGGAACTGGCAATCGCGGCTTCGCCCGGCTGGTCGGAAACCGGCGGGCCGTGGGTTCAGCCCAGGGACGGCCTGAAGAAGCTGGTGTGGAGCGAGACCGTTGTCAGCGGGGGCAAGCGCGTCAGGGCAAGGCTGGCGCCGCTGCCCGAAGTGACCGGACCGTTTCTGGATGCGCCGCTGTTCGATCCGCTGGCGGCCATGTCGGGCCATGCGCCAAAGCAGCCGCCGCAGCTGGGCGGTGCGCTGGCGGTCTATGCCGTGCCGCTTGCGGCGCCTGCCCTGCCGCAGCCGAGGGCCAGCCTTGGCGATGGCACGGCGCTGGACGCCGCCGCGCTGATCGATGCCAGTCTGGCCAGCGGGCTCGACCTGCCCAAGGGCACCCCGGACGCACCGACCGGCGTGGTGCTCGATTACGGTGAGCTGGTAACCGTGCGCAGCGTCAGTGTGTTCGTGCCGGGGGCCAAGGCGATGTTCTTCGGATCGGCCTATAAACCGGCGCTTGAAGCCAGCCTGGACGGCAAGCGGTGGACCGCCGTGGCCGATGTTCCCGTCGCCGCCGTGCCAACCACGGTCAGCTTTCCGGCCACCACCGCGCGGCTGTTCCGGCTGGGGTTGAAACCGACTGCGCCGGGCGGGGCCAACATGGGCAATCCCGCGCCGGGTATCATCCCGCCCCCGGCCTTCGCGGCCTTGATGAGCGGGGCGAGTGCGTCGATCCGGCTGGCGCAGTTCAGCCTCTCGGCCGATCCAAAAGTTGACCGATTCGAAGCCAAGGCAGGCTTTGCGCTGGAGCATGACTATTACAGCCTGCCGCAGATCGACCTTGCCGCACCGGCCATCGCCCCCGATCAGGTGATCGACCTGACCTCCCGCGTCAAACCGGATGGCACGCTCGATTGGGCGGCACCCAAGGGCCAGTGGAAAGTGATCCGCATGGGCCATTCGCTGCTTGGCACCACCAACCATCCGGCCCCGGCAGAGGCCACCGGGCTTGAGGTCGACAAGTTCGATGGCGATGCGGTGCGCGGCTATCTCGAACATTACATCGGCATGTACCGTGATGCGGCGGGCGCTGATCTGCTGGGCGGCAAGGGCGTCCGCGCGCTGCTGACGGACAGCATCGAGGTTGGGGCGGCCAACTGGACGCCCCGGATGGTGGAGCAGTTCAAGCGTCTGCGCGGCTATGACCCCACGCCGTGGCTGCCCGCGCTGACCGGGGTGCTGATCGGCAGCCGCACGGCGAGCGACCGGTTCCTCTATGACTACCGCCGCACCCTGGCCGATCTGATGGCGAGCGAGCATTACGGCACGGTCGCCGCCGTGGCGCACGAAAATGGCCTCAAGGTCTATGGCGAGGCGCTGGAGGATCACCGCCCTTCGCTGGGCGATGACATGGAAATGCGGCGCTATACCGACGTGCCGATGGCCGCGCTGTGGACGTTTCCGCAGGGCGGCCAGCCCAACCCCAGCTATCTGGCTGACATGAAGGGTGCGGCTTCGGTGGCGCATATCTATGGCCAGAACCTGGTCGCGGCCGAATCGATGACTTCGGCGCTGAGCTATTGGAACGACAGCCCGCGCACGCTGAAGCACGCGATCGATCTGGAATTCGTCACCGGGGTCAACCGTCCGGTGATCCACACCTCGGTCCACAGCCCTGACGAAGCCGGTCAGCCGGGCCTGTCGCTGATGATCTTCGGGCAGTATTTCAACCGGCATGAAAGCTGGGCGGAGCTGGCCAGGCCGTGGGTCGATTACATCGCCCGCAACAGCTTCATGCTGCAGCAGGGCCGCAACCATGCCGATCTGGGCTATTTCCATGGCGAGGAAGCGCCGCTGACCGGGCTCTATGGCGACACGCCGGTGGCCGATGCGCCGCGCACCTATGCCTATGACTTCGTCAATCCCGGTGCACTGGTCGATGCGCTGCACAATGAGGGCGACGAGCTGGTCAGCACTGGCGGCGCGCGGTACAAGGCGCTGTACCTGGGCGGCAGTTCCAGCCGGATGACCGCACCGCTGCTGCGGCGGTTGGTGCAGCTGGTCGAAGGCGGGGGCAGTGTGATCGGCATGGCACCGACGGGCACCCCCAGCCTGGCCGATGACCAGGGCGAATGGAGCGCCCTCGTCGAGCGGCTGTGGGGCAGCAAGGATGGCCGGGTCGGCAAGGGCCGGGTGATCGCCTCGCGTGATGTCGAACAGGCGCTGGCCGGTTTGGGTATTGCGCAGGACTTTCGCTTTACCGGCGGACAGGCGGACAGCCATGTGCCCTTCGTCCACCGCAAGCTGGCCGATGGCGACAGCTACTTCCTGGTCAATCGCAAGGATCGCCGCGTACAGATCGAGGCGCACTTTCGCGTGACCGGCAAGCAGCCCGAACTGTGGCATGCCGAAACCGGGCGGGGTGAGCCGGTGTCCTACCGGATCGAGAACGGCGGAACCGTGGTGCCGCTGGACCTGGGCGGCGAAAAGGCGGTCCATGTGGTGTTCCGCAAGCCCGCCACCGCTCAGGCCCTGACCATCACGCCCGCCAAACTCGGCCCGCCGGTCGCACTGGCGGGCAAGTGGACCGTGCGCTTCCAGCCGGGCCGCGGCGCGCCCGAAGCGATCGAGCTGGGCGCGCTGCAATCGCTCAGCGACCATGCCGATCCGCGGGTGAAATACTTCTCCGGCCTCGCCACCTGGTCGCAAGCATTCCAGCTGCCCAAGGGCGCCAAGCCCCGCCAGCCGCTGTGGCTCGATCTGGGCACGGTGGGCGAGATCGCGCGGGTGACGGTCAACGGCAAGGACGTGGGCTCGGCCTGGCACAAGCCGTTCCGGCTCGATATCGGCGCGGCTACTGCAAAGGGGCTCAACCGGATCGAGATCACAGTTGCCAACCTGTGGGTCAACCGCCTGATCGGCGATGCCCAGAAGGATGCGACGCCGGGCACCTGGACCGCCATGCCGACCTACAGCGCCGCTGCGCCGCTGCGCGCCAGCGGGCTGATCGGGCCGGTGACGCTGCAGGCGCAGGTGCCTTGATCCCGTTTGATCGATGGGCTGGAATTTGCCGGATCGAACCGGTGGTTCCACTCTGTTCGTGCCGGAAAAGGGCTGTTAGACCTTGCCAGACAAGGCGCGGTGCGAAGCCGCGCGGGGGAGAGCATTATGCCTGATACTGCCGACAAGCGCCGGTCGATTTACTGGGTCTGCGTCCTGGCCCTGTTCACCGCCGCGCTCGCCAATTCGCTGCGCGTCGGCGCATCGGGGGCGATGCAGGCGGCCTTGCTCGATCCGATCGATCCGGACCATTCGGGCGAGATGATCGGGACCGTGCTGGGCAGCTCGTTCCTGGGCTTTGCGCTCAGCCTGCTGGCGATCTCGCCGCTGCTCGACCGGATCGGGGCCAAGCGCGTGGTGCTGTTTGCATCGCTGTGTTTCGTGGCCGGGCCGCTGCTGGTGCTGGGATCGACTGCGGCGGGCGGCTCGGCCTATCTGCTGCTCAACCTTGCCATGGTGATCTGGGGCTTCGGCTGGGGCGCGACCGAGGCTTCGGTCAACCCGGTGATCGCCACGCTCTATCCCGATGACAAGACCGGGCGGCTCAACAGCCTGCACGCCTGGTGGCCGTTCGGACTGATCCTGGGTGGGCTAGCCAGTGTGGTTCTGTTCAAGCAGTTCGCCTTTGACTGGCGCGTGGCGATTGCCATTCCGATCCTGCCCGGCGCCGCGCTGGCGCTGATGGCATCGCGGCTGGACTTTCCGCAAACCGAAAGCGCTGCGCAAGGGGTCAGCTTCAACGAAATGCTGGCCGAACCGTTCAAGCGCCCGTTCTTCTGGGTGTTCTTCGCCATCATGTTCCTGACCGCCTCGACCGAGCTGGCGCCGGGGGCCTGGGTCGACGTGACGCTGAGCGAGACGGTGGGCATGCCGGGGATCCTGGTGCTGGTCTATGTCAGCGCGATCATGTTCGTGATGCGGCACTTTGCCGGGCCGCTGGAACACCGCTTTTCCGATATGGGCCTGCTGTGGTTCTGCACCGTGCCTGCCGCGATCGGGCTTTACCTGCTGAGCACCGCCAACAGCCCGGTCACCGCGCTGGTCGCCGCGACGCTGTGGGCTTTCGGGGTGTGCTTCATGTGGCCGACCATGCTGGCCGCCGTATCGCGCCGGTTCCCGCGTTCGGGGCCGTGGGGGATCGGGCTGGTCGGCTTTGCGGGCGCGCTGGCGATCTATTTCGTGCTGCCCAAGCTGGGTCAGATCTATGATCAGGCCAAGCTGGCCAAAGCCGGCGGGCAGGATGGCTTTGCCGCGCTGGCCAAGGGTTCGCCGCAGCTCCACGAAGTGCTGGCCCATGCCGCCGAAGTCTCGTTCCGCACCGTCGCGGTGATCCCGGTGGTGCTGTTCTTCGTGTTCGGCGCGGTCTGGCTGTTTGAGCGGGGCCGCAAGACCAAATGAAAGTCGGCATCAACCTGCTGCTGTGGACCGGGCATGTCACCGAAGAGCTTGCGCCGCTATTCCGCGCGCTCAAGGAAACCGGGTTCGACGGGGTCGAGGTGCCGATTTTCGACGCTTCCGATCCCGGCCACTACGCGCGGCTGGGCAAGCTGCTGGACGATCTGGGGCTGGCGCGCACCGTCACCACCACCATCCCCGACCCCGCGCACGATCCCACCAGCACCGATCCCGCCGCGCGGCAGGCCGGGCATGATCACCTTGCCCGCGTGGTCGATTGCTGCGCGGCGCTGGGGGCAGAGGTGCTGGCCGGGCCATGGTATCAGCCGCTCGGCGTGTTCAGCGGCACGGGCGCGAGCCAGGGCGAGCTGGAACGCTGCGCAGAGGTCCACCGCCGGATCGTTCCGCGCGCGCAGGCCGCTGGACTGACTTGCGCCCTCGAAGTGCTCAACCGGTTCGAATGCTACATGCTCAACACCGTCGATCAGGCCAGCGCCTATCTCGACCTGCTGGGCGAGCCGGGCATCGGCATCCATTTCGATACGTTCCACGCCCATATCGAGGAGCGCGACAGCGTGGCCGCCGTGACCGCCGCGTGGAACCGGGGCCAGCTGAAGCACGTCCACATCAGCGAAAACGATCGCGGGGTCCCCGGCAAGGGGCAGGCGCGGATTGCCGAGACAATCCACGCGCTCAAGGCGCTGGGTTACGACGAGTGGCTGACGATCGAGGCGTTCGGCGGATCGGTGCCCGATCTGGCCGCCGCAACCCGGATCTGGCGGCCGTTGTTCGCCTCGGAACAGGAAGTTTACAGCGAAGGCCACCGGTATATCCGGTCGTGCTGGGAGGGAGAGTGATGATGCAAGAATTGCTGGCCATGGACCGGCGCGGCCTGATGGCGCGGGCAATGGTGCTGCTGGGGGCGAGCGCGCTACCGGGATGCAAGGAACTGGGCGGTTCCGCCGCCTGGAAGGAACTGTCTGCCGAGCATTTCAAGCTGCTGACCGCCTTTGCCGATACCCTGATCCCGCAGACCGACACCCCCGGTGCGGTCGCGGCGGGCGTGCCCAAGGTGTTGACCCAGATGTACCATGACTGGGCTTCGGACGAGACCCGCGCAGCCCTGACCGGGGCGCTCGACCGGATCGAGGCGGGCGCGCGCAAAGCAACGGGGAAAGGCTTCACCGAACTGACCCCGGCCGAGCGCCAGACCTTTCTGGCCGCGCATGACAAGGCCGCACTGGTCGACGTCCCGCCACCCGCCGATGCGCCCAAGGGCAACCCCTTCGTCCCGCTCGTCTCGGTGGCCGACAATGGCTACCACAAGCTGAAAGAGCTGACGGCGATTACCTATTACACCACCCAGGCGGCGCTGACCTCCGAACTGGAATACGAACATGTCCCCGGCGGCTGGACCAGTTCGGTCAAGGTCACGCCCAAGACCAAGCCTGCCGTCACTTTTGGAGCGTTCTGACATGGCATTCGATGCAATTGTGATCGGTTCGGGGATGAGCGGCGGGATCGCCGCCAAGGAACTCACCGAACGCGGGCTCAAGGTTCTGGTGATCGAACGCGGCAAGATGATCGATCCGGCCAAGGATTACATGGATCACCTGATGCCGTGGGAGCTGCCCAACAACAACGAAATGCCGGAAGACGAAGTAGCCGAGCACTGGCCGATGCAGTCGATGTGTTATGCCTTTGGGGCGGCGACGAGCAAGTTTTTTGCCAAAGATAGCGAACAGCCGCTGTCCACGCCTGAGGACAAGCCCTTCGCCTGGATCAAGGGCGACCATCTGGGCGGGCGTTCGGTGATGTGGGGGCGGCAGACCTACCGCATGTCGGACATCGATTTCGGCGCCAATGCCAAGGATGGCCACGGGGTCGACTGGCCGATCCGCTATGCCGACCTGAAGCCGTGGTATGACCATGTCGAAAGGTTCATCGGCGTTGCCGGATCGAAAGAAGGGCTGGAACAACTGCCCGACGGTGAATTCCTGCCCGCATTCGAACTCAACGACGCGGAAAAGCAGTTCAAGGCCGTGGTCGAACAGAAGTTCCCCGGGCGCAAGGTGATCTCTGGCCGGGTCGCCAACCTGTCCAAGGCCCAGCCCCATCACGAAGAGCTGGGCCGCACCAGCTGTCAGGCGCGCTCGATCTGCGAACGCGGCTGCCGGTTCGGGGCGATGCATTCCAGCCTCACCTCCTCGCTGCCCGCGGCGCAGCGCACCGGCAATCTGACCATCGTGACCGATGCGATCGTCCATTCGCTGGTCCACGATCCCAAGACCGGGCGGATCACTTCGGTCAAGGTGATCGATGCCAAGACCAATGAAGGGCGGACTTACGAAGCGAAGCTGTTCTTCCTCAACGCCTCGACGCTCGGGTCCGCGCAGATCCTGCTCAATTCGGTCAGCGATGCGCACCCGCGCGGGCTGGCCAACGGGTCGGATCAGGTCGGCCGCAATATCATGGATCATATGTACGGGCTGGCCACCGCGGCGGTGTTCCCGGGGCCAGAAGACAGCTATTACCATGGCCGCCGCCCGACCGGGATCTACATCCCCCGGTTCCGCAACGTGACCGAGGCGGGTGAAGGCTTTGTGCGCGGCTATGGCTATCAGGGCGGGATCAGCCGCACCGGCTGGCGGCAGATGGCGCTGCAACCCGGCGTTGTCGGGGCCGAGGTAAAAGCCCGCGCGCATACGCTGGGGCCGTGGGTGGCCTTTGTCGCGGGCTTTGGCGAAGTGCTGCCCAATCCCGAAAATCGCATGACCCTGCACGCCACCCGCAAGGACAAGTGGGGCATTCCGGTTCCCCATGTCGAATATGGCATCGGCCAGAATGAAAAGACCATGATCAAGCAGATCCTGGACGATGGCCGGGCGATGCTGGAAGCGGCCGGGGGCAAAGTGGTGATGCAGGCCAGTGACGCGGCCATGCCGGGGCTGGGGATCCATGAAATGGGCACGGCGCGGATGGGGCTCGATCCCAGGACTTCGGTGCTGAACAAGTTCAACCAGGCGCACGAAGTGGCCAACCTGTTCATCACCGATGGTTCGGCGATGGCTTCGTCGGGCTGCCAGAACCCCTCGCTGACCTATATGGCGTTGTCGGCCCGCGCGGCGGACCATGCGGTGCAATTGCTCAAGGAAGGAGCGCTGTGATGCTGCGTTCGCTCGCCCCTGCTGCTGCCGTGCTGGCGCTGGCGCTGCCCGGCATGGCCCAGGCCAAGGCCGCACCGCTGCTCGATTGCCCGCTGCGGGACGCGCCCTATTCGATCGATACGCCGTTCGTCGATCTGCTGCTCAATCCGCAAGCGCGGCAGGCGGTGCAAGAGGTAACCGGCAAGGACCCGACTCAGGGGCCGCCGATCTTTGTCGGCACCAAGCCGCCTACCTTTGCCGCGATCCTGACGATCAAGCAGGCGCTGGCCTTTGTCGGCGGTGACCTTGCGACCCTGCCCGCGCTCGATGCCCGACTGCGCAAGCTGCCGGTGACTGCGGCGGACAAGGCCGCGCGGTGCGAACGCTATGACAATGTGGTGCCCAAACTGACGCTGCCCAAAGGCAAGGGGCCGCGGCTGTTGCTGTTCGAAAAGATCAACGGCTTCAAGGATACCCCTTCGGTCGATGCGGCCCGGGCCGCCTTGACCGACATGGCCAGGCGCAAGGGCTGGCGGCTGGTCACGACCGAGCAGGGCGGGGCGTTCAATCCCAGGACGCTGGCACAGTTTGACGCGGTGATCTGGAACAACATTTCGGGCGACGTATTGACGCTGAGCCAACGCAAGGCGTTCCAGCGCTTTCTGCAGAATGGCGGCGGCTTTGTCGGGCTGCACGGCAGCGCGGGTGATCCGGTCTATTTCTGGGACTGGTACCCCGACACGCTGATCGGCGCGCGCTTTGCCGGGCACCCGATGGAGCCGCAGTTTCAGGAAGCGCGGATCGCGGTCAACCGGCAGCACCCGCTGGCCGGGCACCTGCCAGCCGAATGGCGGATGACCGACGAGTGGTACTCGTTCAAGACCAACCCGCGCGCGAAGGGGGCCAATGTCCTGCTGACGCTGGATGAAAGCACCTACACCCGGGTCGGCCGGTTTGGCGAACCGCTGGATATGGGCGCGGACCACCCGCTCGCCTGGACCCAGTGCATGGGGCGCGGGCGGATGTTCTATTCGGCGATCGGGCATATGCCCGAAACCTACAGCCAGCCGCAGAACGTGGCGCTGATGGAGGATGCCGTGGCCTGGGCGGCGGGCAAGGGAGTGTGCCGCACGCCGCTCTAACGCTGTCCTACAAGCCGGAAATGTGGCATGAAGGCGGGATGATCCACCGCACCTTGCCCTGCCTGTCCAGCCGTTGCGGGTGCCCGTGCGGCCAGCCGGTTTTTTGTTTCAGGACTGTGTCCAGTGTGTCCAGTCATTCAGCTTTTTGGTGGAAAAGCTGAATGGATACGCCGCAAGTGGTCCCCGACTCGGAGCACAAGGGCCTCGTCGCCGCGCTGCCCCAGCCGCTGCGCAGCTATGCCTTGCTGGCCCGCTTCGACCGGCCGATCGGCTGGTGGCTGCTGTTCTGGCCCTGCGCCTGGGGTCTGCTGCTGGCCGGGGGAGAGGGGCGCTGGGCGCTGCTCGGCTGGCTGCTGCTCGGCTCGGTCGCGATGCGCGGGGCGGGCTGTGTCTATAACGACGTGGTCGATGCCGACATCGACCGGCAAGTGGCGCGGACCGCGCTGCGCCCGGTGGCGAGCGGCGCGGTCAGCAAGCGCGCGGCCTGGGTCTGGCTGGGTCTGCTGTGCCTGATCGGGCTGGCGGTGCTGCTGCAACTGCGCTGGCAGGCGCAGCTGGTGGCACTGGTCAGTCTGGGGCTGGTCGCGGCCTATCCGTTCATGAAGCGGATCACCGGCTGGCCGCAGCTCTGGCTGGGGCTGGTGTTCACCTGGGGCGCGCCGGTCGGCTGGGTCGCCTTGCGCAGCGACCGGCTCGACGTGCTGGCCGCGCTCTATGCCGGGGCGGTGCTGTGGTGCGTGGGCTATGACACGATCTACGCCTGCCAGGACCGCGAGGATGATGCGCTGGTCGGGATCGGATCAAGCGCACTCTCGCTCGGGGGCAAGGTGCGGGGCGGGGTCATGGCCTTCTATGCCGGAGCCGCGGCGCTGTGGGCCTTGGCCTTCTGGCTGCTGCGGCCGGACTGGCTGGCGCTACTCGCGCTGCTGCCGGCGGCGGCGCACCTGGGATGGCAGGCGTTGACGCTGCAGCCCGATGATGCCGACAACGCGCTCGCCCGGTTCCGCTCCAACCGCCTGCTCGGGCTGCTGCTGACGCTCGCCTGCTGGGTGGTGGGCAATGCCTGAGGTCTGGGCCTGATGTGCAACCTCTACCGCATGACCAAGACCGTCACCGAAGTGGCCAGACTGTTCGAGGTGGAGGCTGACACCGGCGCCAACTTCGCTACCGAAGTCTATCCCGGCTATCCCGGTCTGGTGGTCGAAGGCGGGCAGGCGCGGGCGATGAACTGGGGGTTCCCGCTGGTCCTCACCGGCAAGCAGGGGCAAAAGCTGAAGCCCAAGCCGGTCACCAATGCCCGCGACGACAAGCTGCTCACGGGGTTCTGGAAAGACAGCTTTGCCGCGCGCCGCTGCCTGATCCCGGTGAGCCAGTGGGCCGAGCCCGAAGGGCCGGGCGGGCGGATGACCCGGACCTGGTACAGCCTGCCCGAAGCGGACGTGATGGCCGTGGCCGGGCTGTGGCGGCCCACGGCGGAATGGGGCGACTGCTATACCATGGTGATGGTCGACAGTTCCCCTCAGATGGCTGAGGTGCATGACCGGATGCCCGTGCTGCTGCGCCCGGAGGAGCAGGCGCAATGGGTGGAGGGCAGCCCGGACCAGGCCTTCGCCTTGTGCCGCACCTGGCCGGGCGAACTGCTGGTGGAGAGGACGCAGGACCGCTGGGCGGGCGGCGGCACTGCGCAGGCGGCGCTGCTCTAGCCGAACAGCTCCGCATGCCGCGCGCAGACCTGCTCCCACCGCTGGGCAATGCGCGGTTCGGTGAGACCGAAAGTGCGGTGGAGCAGCTCTACCAGCTCATCCGCGCTGTCCAGCACGCGCTGCTCGCTGTCCTCCGCCCCGGTGCGGGTGAAGACCCGCCCGCGCAGCATCAGGTGCTCCGCGCTGCGCCGCTGCTGCACCACCAGGTTCTGGACAAACACCGATCCCGGATCGCGCCCTTGCCACTCGCACAGTGCCGCCAGCCGGGCCTCGTCGGCGGGTTCGTTCAGAAAGTCATAGCTCAGCGGGTTGGGCCCCTGCTGCACGTCCAGCCGCCAATGGTGGTCAGCGGTGCGGGTCAGGACGCCGCCGATCGGGCTTTGCGTCCAGGGACCTTCCGCCAGCGGCAGGGGTTCCAGCTGACTCGCGCCAAAGCCGACATCGCACAGCCAGTCCCGCCCCTCGGCCCGGACCTTGAGGCACAGGTGCGAGCCCATGGTGAAGGCCCCGCGCAGCTCGCGCATCACCCCGCCAGCCAGCCGGGTTACGTCAAAGCCCAGCGCGGCCAGTGCCCGGCCCAGCAGCCCGTTCTGCTCGTAACACCAGCCCCCGCGCCGCCGCTCGACCAGCTTGGCAAAGGTCGCGGCGGGATTGAGCGTGGGCGGATCGCCCAGCTGGACGTCAAGGTTCTCGAACGGGATCGCCAGCCCATGCGCGCGGTGCAGCGCCGCCAGGCTCTCCGCATCGGCCCGCATCGGCCCGGCATAACCGATCCGTGCCAGATAGGCGTCCAGCTGCGCAGGGGAGAGGGGTTCAGGCATAGCTCACCAGTTCGAACTCGATTCCGTCCCAGTCGAAGAAATAGAACCGCTTCCCGGGTTCGTAATCCATATGGTTGAACGGCTCTAGCCCTGCCGCGATCACGATCCGTTCGGCGGCGTCAAGATCGTCGACCACCAGTCCGATATGGTTGAGCGGCACACCCTTGGCAAAGCGCTGCGCCACTGGCGCGCCAGTGGTGTAGATCGCCAGATAGTCGCGCTCGCTGCCAACATGGATCGTCCAGCCGCCATTGATCGCCGGGCCGCGCCAGCGCTCGTGCCAGCCGCACAATTGCTGGAGTAAGGCCGACGACCGCTCCGGATCGCTGACCGTGATGTTGGCGTGTTCAAGAAAGCCCTGGGGCATTTCGTAAGGTCCTTTCGCTTGCTTCGTCTCCGCGCGAACCTGCGGACCTTTACGTAGGTGCAACCTCAAGCTAGGTTGAGGTCAAGCAATTTCTTGCCGGGGTGCGAAGGATGAACCGGAACGACCTCTTGCCTATCGGCGAACTGGCGCGGCGCACCGGGCTCGCCGTGTCGGCGATCCGGTTTTATGAGGACAAGGGCCTGATCCAGGCCTTCCGCACCATGGGCAACCAGCGCCGCTTCCTGCGCAGCGATATCCGGCGGTTGAGCTTCATTCTGATCGCGCAAAAGCTGGGGCTGGGCCTCGCCGAGATCGAGGCCGAACTGTCCCGCCTCCCGCAGGGCCGCACGCCGACCCAGGCCGACTGGCAGAAGATCAGCCGTTCGATGCGCGGGGCGATCGATGAAAAGATCCGCCTGCTCACCCTGACCCGCGTCAAACTCGACGAATGCATCGGCTGCGGCTGCCTCAGCCTGCAGCGCTGCCAGCTCTACAACAAGAGTGACCGGGCTGGGGCGGCTGGACCGGGGCCACGGTTTGTGCTGGATTAGGCCAGATGAGACAAGCACTCGCGCACATTGCCCTGGTCGTTCGTGACTACGATGAAGCCATTGCCTTCTATTGCGGAGTGCTAGGGTTTGAGCTGGTCGCCGATGAGTATCAGGCTGAGCAAGACAAACGCTGGGTTCTTGTCCGGCCGCCCGGCGCCGGCGAACAGGCAACCACAATCCTTCTGGCGCGTGCGACAAGCGCATTGCAGGCAGAATTCATCGGCAATCAATGCGGAGGCCGGGTATTCCTGTTCCTGCAAACGGATGATTTCAAGCGAGATTATGCCGCCTATCTGGCCGCCGGTGTGCAGTTTGTGCGCGAACCCAAAATGGCCGACTATGGTCAGGTTGCCGTCTTTGAGGATCTTTATGGCAACCGCTGGGATCTGGTGGAATTTGCGCGCTGATTGCTGACGCCGGTTACTCCGCCGCCAACAACTCCTCAGCCCCCTCCAGGTCCACGCTGACCAGCCGCGATACGCCCCGCTCAACCATGGTCACACCGAACAGGCGGTGCATGCGGCTCATCGTGACGGCGTTGTGGGTGACGATCAGGTAGCGGGTCCGGGTTTCGCCGACCATGGCATCGAGCAGGTCGCAGAAGCGTTCAATGTTGGCATCGTCGAGCGGTGCGTCGACTTCGTCGAGCACGCAGATCGGGGCGGGGTTGGTGAGGAACAGCGCGAAGATCAGCGCGACCGCGGTCAGCGCTTGTTCACCGCCCGACAGCAGGGTCAGCGATTGCAGCCGCTTGCCCGGCGGCTGGGCATAGATTTCCAGGCCCGCTTCCAGCGGATCGTCGCTGTCGACCAGGGCCAGATGCGCCTGCCCGCCTTCGAACAGGCGGGTGAACAGGCGGCGGAAATGCTGGTCGACCGCTTCGAAGGCCGCGCGCAGGCGTTCGCGGCCTTCGCGGTTGAGATTGCCGATCGAGCCGCGCAGGCGG
>CAZKAX010000040.1:0-27603 GCA_964550775.1 uncultured Novosphingobium sp.
GGGTGATGTCGGTGGTGCCATCGGCATATTGCCCGCCCGAATCGACCAGATAGACGCTACCGGGCTCGATTGGGATGTTGGACTGTTCGTCGACCTTGTAGTGCGGGCTGGCGGCGTGCGGCCCGGCGGCACTGATCGTGTCGAACGACAGGTCGCGCAGCAGGCCTCCTTCGGCGCGGAACGCCTGAAGCTGCGCCGCCGCGCCCAGTTCGTCGATCCCGCCCTTGGGGGCCTCGATGCTCAGCCAGTGCAGGAACCGCGCGATCGCGGCTCCGTCGCGGGCCTGCGCGGCGCGCTGGCCGGCCTGTTCGACCGGGTTCTTGACCGCCTTGGCCAGCACGGTCGGGTCGGTCAGCTCGCGCACTTTCGCGCCCGCCGCTTCCAGCGCGGCAAACACCGCCTGGACCGAGCGTTCGGGATCGACCGCGACCTGCTTGCCCGCCAGCGCCTGCAATTGCGGCACAAAGGCCTCACGCGGGCGCACGGTGACGGCATTGCCAAGATGCGCGCTGAGTTCGGGCGTGACCTTTTCCTCGGCGATGAAAAGTTCCGCGGTGCCATCGGCGTGGGCCAGCACAAAGCTCAGCGCGACCGGCGTGTGCGTCACATCGCTGCCGCGCAGGTTGAGCAGCCAGGCCACCCCGTCGAGCGCCGAAACCACCGCCGCATCCAGCCCGCGTTCGGCCAGCCATTCGGCCACCTGGCTGCGCTTGGCTTCGCTCGATTGCCCGGCCAGTTCGGTCGGGTGGACCAGCGCCGGGGCGGGTGACGGCGCGGGCTGATCCGCCCAGATCGCGTCGATCGGATTACCCTCCACCGCAACCAGCACGGCGCCCTTGGCGGCCAGCGCCTTGCCTGCCGCATCGACCCACGGCTTGCCGTGCAACCACGCATCATAGCCGATCCGCGCGCCCGGCGCGGCGTTTTCACCCAGCCAGGCCGTGACCGAAGTGGTCAGGGTCGATTGATATTCATACAGCCGCCCCTCAACCTGCTCGCGCACTTGCAGCGTATAGCGACCGTCCACGAACATCGCGGCCTTGTCGGCCAGCACCGCCGCCGTCCCGGCCGAACCGCCAAATCCGGTCAGCCAGGCCAGCCGCTGGGCATAATCGCCCACGTACTCGCTCATATGTTCGTCGGAAATCGGCACGACAAACCCGTCGAGATTCCGCTTTTTCAGTTCCTTGCGCAGGCCGTCCAGCCGCGCTTCGTGGGTGTTCATCAGCATGTCGGTTCGAGTCCTGCTTGCGGGGACAATGGCTGCACCATAGAGCGGGCGCATGACCCTGACCACACCCCCCGTCGCACCGAAGAAGCCGCACGTCGAAACGCATCACGGGATTGCCGTTTCGGATGACTATGCCTGGCTGCGCGATCCTGGCTATCCAGAGGTCAAGGACGCGGAAGTGCTTGCCCACCTGCAGGCCGAAAATGCCTGGTTCGAAAGCCGCATGGCCGGGCAGCAGGACCGAATCGACGCTCTGTTCAAGGAAATGCGCGCCCGGATCAAGGAAGCGGACAAGTCCGTCCCGCAGAAGGACGGCGACTGGCTCTACTGGATCGAGTTCGAGGAAGGCGCGGAATACAAGAAATGGTGGCGCCGGCCCGTGGCAGGCGGACCGGACGAGCTGATCCTCGACGAGGTCGCTCTGGCCGAGGGCCACGAATACTTCCGGCTCGGCGCGATTTCGGTGTCGGGCAACGGGCAGCTGCTCGCCTGGTCGGTCGATGACAACGGTTCGGAACGCTTCACCGCACGGATCAAGGATCTGGCCACTGGCGAGGTCCTGCCCGATGTGATCCCCGGCACGTTATCCGGCCTGGTCTGGGTCGCGGGGGACACGGGGCTGGTCTATAGCCTCGCCAATGAACAGTGGCGGACCGACAATGCGCGGCTGCACTGGCTGGGCCAGCCGATCGAAAGCGATGTTGAACTGTATCACGAAGATGACGAGGGCTTCCGCGTCGGTTCCTCGCTCTCGGGCAATGAAGAATGGCTGATCATCGGCGCGTCGGACCATGAAACCAGCGAGGTTTACCTGGTGCCCGCCGCTGCGCCGCTCACCCCGCCGCTGCTGGTCCGCGCACGCCAGACCGGGGTGGAATATGATGTGGATCTGCATGGCGACAGGCTGTTCATCCACACCAACGACACCCACGAAAACTTCCGCCTCGCCGCCGCGCCGCTCTCCGCGCCGGGCGAGTGGACCACGCTGATCGAAGGCAGCGATCAATTCTACCTGACCGGGTTCGACCTGTTCCGCGATTTCTATGTGATCGAAGGGCGCCGCGCCGGGCTCGATCAGATCGAGGTGCGCTTTTATGACGATCCGACCCGGATCGAACCGATCGTGTTCCCCGAAGCAAGCTATTCCGCCGGGCTGGGTGACAATCCCGAATGGGCGGTGAGCACGCTGCGGCTGTCCTATGAAAGCATGGTCAGCCCGGCCTCGGTGCTGGACTATGATGTCGCCGCCCGGACCATGACCACGCTGAAAGTGCAGGAGATCCCCTCCGGCTACGATGCCTCGCTCTATGCCACCGAACGGCTGGAAATCGCGGCGCGCGATGGCACCAAGGTGCCGGTCTCGGTGGTCTATCGCAAGGACCGGACGGGGGCGGGGCCGCTCTATCTCTATGGCTACGGGGCCTATGGCATAGCGATCGAGCCGGGCTTTTCGACCACACGGCTCAGCCTGATCGACCGCGGCTTCGCCTATGCTATCGCGCACATTCGCGGCGGGGACGATCTGGGGCGGGCCTGGTACAAGGCGGGCAAGCTGGAGCGGCGGACCAACACTTTCACCGATTTCGTCGATGTCGCGCGCGGCCTGATTGATCGCGGGCTGACCCAAGCCGGCAAGATCGCCATTGCGGGCGGATCGGCCGGGGGCGAGCTGATGGGGGCGGTGATCAATTCCGATCCTGCCCTGTGGGGCGCGGTGGCGGCGCATGTGCCATTTGTCGATGTGCTGGCGACGATGCTCGACGCCAGCCTGCCGCTGACCCCGGGCGAATGGCCCGAATGGGGCAACCCGATTGAGGACAAGGCGGCGTTCGAGCTGATCCGGTCTTACTCACCCTATGATCAGGTCACGGCCCAGGCCTATCCGCCGTTGCTGGTCACCGCCGGACTCAACGATCCGCGGGTGACCTATTGGGAACCGGCCAAATGGGTGGCGAAACTGCGCGAGCTCAAGACCGACGACAATGAGCTTCTGCTCAAGACCAACATGGGCGCGGGTCACGGCGGCAAGAGCGGGCGGTTTGAGAGTCTGAAGGAAACGGCGGAGGAGTTCGCCTTTATCCTGTGGCAGCTGGGGGTTCGGCCATAGCGACGAGCGCGGGCGGCAAGGAAACGCGATAGCGCAGCGCCTCGCGCACCAGCAGCAGGACGATGTCTTCCAGCTCCGGGGTCAGCATGGCGAGCTTCTCGTACAGCTCCGGCACCGAACGGATCAGTCCGTAACCGGCCTCCTGCCCGAATTTGGGAATGCGCGGCGGCAATGGCTTTACGTCGAGGTCCGGGGTGACCTGCCAGACCATCCCCAGGATCCGGCTGTTGAACACCGTCTGCAGCCGCAGGGCATCCTCGGCCAGCAGTTCGACCGGCATCAGCGACAGATAACGCGCCGCCGCCACGGCCCCGCCGCGCTCGCGCCGCTGGATGCACAGTTCCAGCCAGTTGAGCGCGCGGCGCAGATCTTCGCGCGTCGCGGTTCCGGCATGGGCGATCAGATAGTCATAGCCCTTGGTGGTCAGCTGCCATTCCGCCGGGTTCTGCGATACCGCACCCCAGAAGTAATCGACCGCATCGGCCAGCGTTTCCAGCTTGCCGTTATCGTATTTGAAGATCCCGTTGCCATTGACGATCAGCGCCTTGGCTCCTGGACGTTGCTGGCTGAAATCGACATTGGGTTTGAATCCGCGTTTGCCGGTTCCCTCGTCGCCGATCTTCCTGTCCATGGCTCACCTGTGTCTTGCGAACGGTGCCGGTGTAGCACCGCACCCCTAACAGAGCATTGCGATCGCGGCACAAACCCGGCATTCCTCCCGGCGATGTCCAACCGCCATGCCATGACCTTCACCGCCCAAAGCGAGCACATCGACGAGCTGGGGCATGTCAACAACGCGGTCTGGGTGGATTGGATCCAGCAAATCGCGATTTCCCACTGGTCGAGCGTGGCGAGCGCGGAGCATCAGGCGCAGTACTTCTGGGTCGTGACCCGGCACGAGATCGACTATCGCGGCAATGTTGGCCTTGGCGAGGCGGTCATGGCCGAAACCTTCATTCCCAGCGCGCCCACGGGCGCGCGGTTCGATCGCCGGGTCGATTTCCGCAACGCGGCGGGCAAGGTGATCGTCAGCGCCAATACCACCTGGGCCATGCTGGAGCGCGCCAGCGGACGGCTCGCACGGGTGCGCGACGAGGTGACCGCCCCGTTCCGCCTCTTTGCCGATGAGGAGAGTGCCAATGGCTGAAATCACCCTGCGCCCGGTCGGCTGGGTGCGCGGCGGGCGCAAAGAGGCAGAGGACGACGCGTGGGGCAAGGAGCGCGCGGAGATCGCGCTCGACACCACCTGGCTGAGCGCCGAGGCACTGCTCGGGCTGGACGCGTTCAGCCATGCGGAGGTGCTGTTTCAGTTCGATCGACTGCCGGAAAGCGAAGTGGTGCTCAGCGCGCGCCACCCGCGCGGCAATCCGGGCTGGCCGCGCGTCGGCGTGTTCGCCCAGCGCGGGCGCAACCGGCCGAACCGGCTGGGAATCTCGGTCTGCCGGGTGCTGGGGGTGGAGGGCACCCGGCTGCTGGTCGAAGGGCTCGATGCGATCGATGGCACCCCGGTGCTAGATATCAAGCCGGTCATGGCCGAATTCCTGCCGCGCGGAGACTTGCGCCAGCCCGACTGGTCGCACGCGCTGATGGCGGACTACTGGTAGGGGCCGCGCTTATGAGGATATGTCCGCTCTCTCCCCTTTGGGGGAGAGACACGCAGGCTTGCGGGCTTGTCCCGCTAGCCGGAGTTGAGAGGGGGACGCCGCGCACTCCCCTCTCCCAACCCTCTCCCCTCAAGGGGAGAGGGCTATGCGCCTCCTTGGAATCTGCAGGTGTGCGTTCATCCTTACAAGCAAACGGCCCGGCCCTCGGGTGAGGACCGGGCCGCGTGTTCGGGCCTAAGCCGCTGTGAGGCTCAGGTTGTATCGATATTCAGTTCAGAGCGAGCCGGAAGTGCAGCTGACCGTAGGTCAAAATGGTGGTTTGTCGTGACCCGGAGCGCAGCGACCTTATTGGTCGTGAGTACCGGAAGCACGAGAAACCGCCATTTGCAGGCCGCTATGGGCTGAATAGCGGTGCAACCTAGAACTTGGCCCCGGCGCGCAGGCCGATGGTGCGCGGGTTGATCGGCACGATGTAGCCGCGCTGGCCGCACGAACCGCACTGCTGGAAGCGCGAGACCTGGCCGCGTTCGTCGAACAGGTTCTGAACGAACAGTTCGATGTTGAACTTGTCCAGCTCTGCCCCCAGCGCCAGGTTGACCGTGGCATAGGCTGCCAGATCGCCCAGCTGCGCCGCCGGGCTGATCACGTTGCCGCTAAAGGTTTCGAACACTGCGGTGCGGATGTCCGAACTGGCCTTGCTCTGATAGGCGACGTTGATCTGGCCATAGGGCTTGGTCGAACCCATTTCGCCGGTGTAGCGCATGGTGCCCGACAGCTTCCACTGCGGGGTGATCGGCAGGCGGATGCCCTTGGGTGCCGAAACCATGTTGCCGGCACCGGTGCAGGCATAGGTCGGGTCATCGATGATGCACAGGTTCTTGAGCGTCTTGGCATCGGTATAGGACCCGGCCATGTTCAGCGACAGACCGCCGCCGTTATAAGCCAGATCCATTTCCACACCGCGAATCCGGGCATCGGGGCCGTTGTGGATTTCGGTGAAGCTGTTGGCGCCCAGGAACGAGAACTGGAACTTGTTCCAGTTCTGCTGATAGATCGCGCCGTTCAGGCGCAGGCCCGGAGCCAGCGTGGTCTTCCACCCGAATTCATAGTTGATCAGGTAGTCCGGCTCATAGGGGGCCACATCGGCGCGGCGGTTGATCCCGCCGGGGCGGAAGCCCTTGGATACGGTGGCATAGACCATCGCAGTGCTGCTGGGCTTCCAGTTGGCGTTGAAGCGCCAGGTCACCCCGTCACCCTTGGCGACGACCGGATCGATCTTGCCGCCGTTCCACACACCCAGGTTGGTGCAGGGGCTGCCCGACACCGAAGCCGGAGCCAGAACCGCAGCCGCAGTCCCCGCCACCGGGCGCAGACGCGAACCGCTGGTGGTGAAGCAACCCGCCACACCCGTGCGCGAGCTGCCTGCCGCGTTGTAGGGGGTGGTGGCGAACAGGCCTGCCGGATCGCGGCCAAAGCCGAAGAAGCCGATCAGGTTGTTGTCATACTTGAACGCGCGGATCCCGCCGGTCAGCGTGACGGTGGGGGCCAGATCGTAGCTGACTTCGCCGAACGCCGCATAGTCCTTGTCGACGCGGTGTTGCTGGGTCAGCCACAGGGTGCCGGGGAAACCGTTGACCGACAGCTTGGGCGAAAGGTTCGCCACCTGGTAATCCTGGTGGATGTCGTTCGACTGGCGCTGATAAAACAGCCCCGCGACCACGCGCAGCGGCTGGTCCGAAGGCGAAGCGATGCGCAGTTCCTGGCTCAGCTTCTTGAAGTGATCGCTGCCGACCACCTTCTGGGTCGGGTTGATCGTGTTACCGGCCGAATCCCCGAAGTAGAAATAGCCCGCAAGCCCGCCGACCGAGCTGTAGAGCGAATCGTAAGCTTCGGAATAGTCGGTGTAATCGCTGGAGCTGGCGGTCTTGCGATCAAGATAGGCACCGGCATAGGTCAGGTCCCAGTTGCCGATCTTGCCCTCGATGGTCAGCGCCGCCTGGACGAACTTGTCGGTGCGGAACTCGGGGAAGAAGTGCTGAACCTTGAGATCGCCCAGGCTGTCATCATAGCCGTAGGAACCGTTGCTCTTGGTGTTCTGGTACATGACCGACGGAGTCGCGGTCCAACTGTCGTTCAGATCGACCTTCAGCGCGGCGCGGCCGCCATAGCTTTCGGTGTCGTTGTAGTTCTTTTCGACGAAGGCGGTGTTCTTCATGCAGATCCCGCCCGGCTGGGGCAGGAAGCAGCGCTGGCCCGCGACGTTGTCGATATAGCCGCCATCGCGCTGGTAGAAGCCCGAGACGCGCAGCGCCGCGCTGCCCGACAGCGGGGCATTGATCATGCCTTCGATCTTGCCGCCGATGTCGCCATTGCGCACCGAATTGACCTCGCCATCTACGCGGCCTTCGAACCCGGCGGTGCTGGGCTTGTTGGTGATGATGCGGATCGTGCCGGCTTCTGACGAAGCGCCATAGAGCGTGCCCTGCGGGCCCGACAGGCTTTCGATCCGGGCGATGTCATAGATGTGGACATCGAGGTTGCCGCCGATCGTGGTGACCGGCTGTTCATCGAGATAGACGCCGACCGAAGGCAGCGAGCCCGAGTGGTTGCCGTCCCCGCCCGAAGCGACGCCGCGCATGTAGATCACGCTGTTGCCGGGCGTGCCGGAGCTTTGGAATGAAACCGAGGGGAGCTGCTGGGCATAGCCCTTGAAGTCCGAGATGTTGAGCTGATCAAGCTTGGCCGTGCCCAGCGCCTGGATCGAGATCGGAACCTTCTGCAGGCTTTCCGAACGCTTCTGCGCGGTAACGACGATTTCGGTGGCGTCAGTTTCCGCATCGGCTGCGGCGTCCTGGGCCAAAGCCGGGGCCGCGGTGAGGGCGGTGGTGGCGAACAGCGCGGCGAAAGCCGTGCGACGTGTGGCGAGGCGCATCAATATCCCATCCTTGAATGCTGCAAATGCGAGACCCTGATTCGTGGTCACGCCCCAGTCAAGCAAGGCGCGTTAACATTCGAGTCAATATGGAGCGGATGTTGCACAATTACCACGCCTGCGGAACGTCCGGATAGGCGGGCAGAACCGGGCCCAGCGCCGCTTCCAGCGGGCCAAGGAACGGGGCAAACTGTTTCCACGCCTCGGTCCCGTCGCGGAAGATCGGCTGGCGCACCTGTTCGCTGCTGGCCGTGCGCACGGCGCGGGTCGTTTCGTGAAAGGCCAGGCAGGCCTCCTCGAACGGCACCCCGATGAAGTCCAGCAGGTGGCTCACTTCCGCCTCGGTATCATCGACCATGCTTTCATAGATCACGCGGTGGACCTTGCCCGGCTGGACCCGGTCGATATGCGCCATCAGCCGGACATAATCGGCGTAGTACCGGCCCATATCGGCCAGGTCATAGCTGAACGCCTGTCCCTTGGCGAAATGCTGCTTGAAGTTGGAAAAGCAGCAGCCGAGCGGGTGGCGGCGGGCATCGACCAGTTTGGCGTTCGGCAGGATCAGGCGGATGAACACCGCGTGGACCCAGTTGTTGGGCAGCTTGTCGATGAACAGCGGGCGCTGGGTCTTGCGCTGGATCGCCGTGCGTTTGAGGTATTCCTCGCCCCGGCGCAGCAGCTGCTCTGCCGTCAGTCCCGGCAGGCTCAGCGGATAGTCCTCCTCACGCCGGGCCAGCGCGGGAATGTCGGGCAGTTCGCTGGTGCCCTCGATCTGGCTGTGGCTGGACAGGATTTGCTCGACCAGCGTCGATCCGGCGCGCGGCATGCCCAGCACGAACACGGGGTCGCTCGCCTGACAGCCCTGTCCGGCATGGGCGGCAAAGAATTCGGGCGTCGCGATTTCGATCAGGCGGTCGACAAAGCGGGTGGTTTCATCCGCGTCCCAGGGTTCCGACTTGCGGCGCAAGGTGTTGCCGGAGACATAATGGGCAAAGGCCGCCGCGTGATCGCCGCGATCCTCCATCGCCTTGCCCAGCGCGAAATCGATCTGGACCCGGCTGTCCTCGGGCAGCGTCGGCTGGACCAGCTGTTCGCGCATCACCGCAACTTCATCATCAGTAAAGCGGAAGGTCTTGAGGTTGGCCAGACTCCACCAGGCTTCACCAAGGCTGGGCAGCTGTTCGATTGCTCGGCGATAGGCGGCCACGCCATCGGCCTGCCGCCCCACTGTTTTCAGGACATGGCCCAGACTGGTCCAGATCCGCGGCTGTTCGGGCACCCGTGCCAGCACCCGCTCATAGGTCGCGATGGCCTGGTCGAACTCGCCAACCCGGCCCAGCGCGGCGGCCATCAGGTTGCCGTGGGCCGGATTGCCGGGTTCCTGCTCGATAAGCAGTTCCAGCTCTTCCAGCGCTTCGGCCGGGCGGTTCTGGCGATAGAGCACCAGGGCCAGATTGGCCCGCGCGGCGGTGAATTGCGGGGCCAGTTCCAGCGCGCGGCGCAGCAGGTTTTCGGCATCGCGATAGCGCCCCAGCCGGCCCGCCAGTTCGGCGAACATCCGGATCGCCTCAACATCTTCAGGCAGTTCCTTGAGATGCGTCCGAAGCAGCGGTTCGGCGCGCGGCAGGTCGTTCTCGTTCATCGCCATGGCGGCTTCGATCAGCCGGGGATGGCGGTTGTTCAGCAGATCCTGCCACGAACGGGAAGCGGGTTGGGACATGGCAGCCATGAAACATGGTGACGCGCCGCGATCAAGCGCTACGTTCGCTGGTGGAGCGATGGATGGGGATGGACGGGATGACAGGCGCGCGAACGAAAGGTCTGGGGTTCTGGGCGCTGCTGGCGCTGGTGGTCGGCAACATGATCGGATCGGGGATCTATCTGTTGCCTGCCAGTCTGGCGCCGCTCGGCTGGAACCAGATGATCGGCTGGCTGGTTTCGATCACCGGGGCCATGGCGCTGGGCTATGTTTTTGCGCGGCTGGGGGCGAAGATTCCGCTGTCGGGCGGGCCCTATGCCTATGCCAATGCCGCCTTCGGGCCTTTGGCGGGGTTCACCACAGCCTGGTCGTACTGGGTGATGAGCTGGGTCGGCAACGGGGCGATTGCCGTCGCCGTGGTCAGCGCGCTTGACCATATCTTCCCCCGGATCGGGCAAACGGCTGGCCTGCCGGCCTTGCTGGCAGTGGCCTGCGTGTGGGTGGTGACCTGGGTCAACATCCGCGGCGTGCAGGCCGCCGGGCGACTGCAGGAAGTGACCGTGGTGCTCAAACTGCTGCCGCTGGTGCTGCTGATCGGCCTCGCAGCGTGGCTGTGGCTCAGCGGCGCACCGCGCGCGCCCGATCCGGGCGTTGCGATCACAGGCAATGCCGTGGCCAATGCGGTCGGGCTGACCTTCTGGGGCTTTCTGGGGTTGGAAGCGGGGACCGTGCCCGCCGACAAAGTGGACAATCCCGCACGCAACGTGCCGCGCGCCACCCTGATCGGGGTGTTGCTGACGGGCGCGATCTACCTGCTGATTTCGGGTGCGTTCGCGCTCTACGTGCCGATTGCCGCTGCCACCGGTTCGCCTGCGCCGATTGCCGACTTTCTGGGGCTGCATTTCGGACCGGGGCTGGCCAACATGGTCGCGCTCTGCGCTGCGATCAGTGCTTTTGGCACGCTCAACGGCTGGGTGCTGGTTCAGGCCGAAATGCCCTGGGCGATGGCGCGCGGCGGGGTGTTTCCGGCCTGGTTCGCGGCCGAAGGCCCGCGCGGCACCCCGGTGCGTTCGCATCTGGTATCCAGCAGCCTGCTGACCGTGGTGACTCTGCTCAACTACCAGAAGGGCACGGCGGAGCTGTTCGCTTTCATCGCTTCGGTCAGCCTTGCCGCCGGGCTGCTGACTTACCTGATGAGTGCGCTCGCCGCCCTGCGCTTGCAACCACAGGACCGCCTGCTGGCCCTTGCCGCTGTGATCGCAAGTGGGTTTACCGTCTGGGCCGAATACGGGCTTGGGCTCGAAGCGATCGCATGGGGCACCTTGCTGATTGTGGCCGGACTGCCCGTGTATTGGGCGGTCAGCTCCGCAAAATCTTCCTGATCAGCGGCCGGTCGGCCAGGATCGCATGGGCCGCGTTGTGGCCCGGTGCGCCGGTTACGCCGCCGCCGGGATGGGTGCCTGCACCGCACATATATAGGCCCTTGATCGGCCCGCGATAGTCGCCATGCCCCAGCACCGGGCGCGCCGCCCACAGCTGGTCGATCCCCATGGTGCCATGCATGATGTCCCCGCCGATCAGCCCGAACTTGCGCTCCAGATCCCACGGCGAGTGGATCTGCGTGGCGATCACGCTGGCCTTGAAGTTGGGGGCGTGGTCGTTGACCGTATCGATGATCAGGTCGGCCACCTTGTCGCGGTTGGCATCCCAATCGACCGCGGGATCGAACTGCTGGCAGAACAGGCTGGCGACGTGCTGGCCCGGAGGAGCGAGACTGTCATCGACCGAGCTGGGGATCTTGATTTCGACGATCGGCTTCTTCGACCAGCCGTGCTGCTGGGCATCGATGAAGGCCTGATCCATGTAATCCATGCCCGGCGCGATGATGATCCCGGCGGTGTGGTGTTCCGCCTGCTGTTTGCCCGGCAGCACGCTGAAGGAAGGCAGTTCGGACAGCGCAACGTTCATCCGGAAAGTGCCTGAGCAGGTCTTGAAACCCTTGATCCGCCGCTTGAAATCATCGTCCAGATCGCTCTGATCGACCAGCTGGCGATAGAGCAGCGCGGGGCCGGCGTTGGAAGCGACAATGCTCGCGGCGATCTCCTCGCCGCTTTCCAGCTGCACGCCCTTCACCTTGCCGCCATCGACCAACACTTTGGCTACCGGCGCTTCCAGGCTGATCTCCACCCCCGCAAGTTCGCAGGCCTTGGCCATCGCCTGGGTGATCGCGCCCATGCCGCCGACCGAGTGCCCCCAGGCCCCCAGCTTGCCGTTCACTTCGCCGAACACGTGGTGCAGCAGGACATAGGCCGAACCGGGGGTGGAGACCCCGGCATAGTTACCGACCACCGCGTCGAACGCGAAGGCACTTTGCACATAGTCATGTTCAAACCAGCCATCGAGGAACTGGCGCGCGGACTTGGTGAAAATGTCGAGCAGGTCGCGCTGGACTGACATATCAAGCTTGGCCATCGGCCAGCCCTGTTTCGCCGCCGCCATCAATGCGGGCAGCCCGCCGCCCAGGTTGGGCGGGATCTGCAAGGACAGATCGCGCAGCACATTGGCGACCTTCTCGAGCGCGGCGTCATAGGCAGGATAGGCTGCGGCATCCTTTTGGGAGAAGCGTGCGAATTCCGCTTCGGTCCGGCCCGGGCCGCCGCCCAGCTTCACATAGTCGTTCTCGAACGGGAAAAAGTTGCTGATCGTGCGCTCGATCACGCGGTAACCATGATCGTGCAGCTTCATGTCGGCGATCACCTTCGGCCGCAGCAGGCTGACCGTGTAGCTGGCGGTGGAGTTGCGAAAGCCGGGGTGGAACTCCTCGGTCACCGCTGCGCCGCCAACAATGTGGCGGCGTTCCAGCACGCGCACGCGCATGCCGGCCTTGGCCAGGTAAAAGGCACAGGTCAGGCCGTTGTGGCCACCGCCGATGATCAGCGCGTCATAGGTCTTGGTCATGCGAAACTCCCCGAAATTCTCCACCTTGCGTCCGGATCAAGCGAAGGTGGTCTGATTGGCTTGTTCTATTTGCGGCTCCACCCGGCTTTGGGCGCGAAGGGCTGTCTTGCCTCCGGGATCAGCGCGCGGATCTTGCGGGCAAAGCTGCGCAGGCAGACCTCGCTGGTAGCGATCGGCCCGGTGCCATAGGTCTTGCTGGCCATGCCCTGCTGCACGCGGGTGATCAGCCAGGTGTCCTCGGCATTGACGTTGCGGTTGATCCGCCAGTTGGCATAGCGAACCGCCTTCATCTCGCGACGGTTATCCGGCAGGCAATAGGCCACTTCGCGCAGCAGGCAGGTGGTGGGACTGATCGGCAGCCACTGCATGAAATCGATCTGATCTGCGTAGATGTCGAACGCCATGTTCGGCCACAGCTTGTAATAGAGCCAGCGCCCGTGCGCCGCTTCGGGCAGGTGCTCGACCCGCGGCAGGTAGGCACCATAGACCTTTTCCCAGAAGTTCTGTTTCTCGTTCTTGACCACGTCGCCATAGAGCCGGTCGACCCAGCCATGCGCTTCGATCCGATAGGTCTTGCCGACCAGGCGGCTGAGTCCGTCATGGGCGACCGGAATGTGCAGGTTGTCCGAATAGTTATCGCCGACGTTCTTCCAGTTCACATCGCGCGGGCGGTGCCGGACCGGGCCCATGCTGCGCATGTCCTCGAACCGGTATGGTGCCACTTCGGCTTCGAACGGGGCCATCATTTCGGCAACCCCGGGGAACCCGGCATCTTCCAGCCGGACAAAGATGAAGCCGTGCCAGATTTCCAGCGCGACCGGGGCCAGGCCGTTTTCCTCAAGCTTCAGCGTGGGGTATTCGCCTTTCATCGGCACGCCGGTCAGCCGCCCGTCGGTTTCATAAACCCAGGCGTGATAGGGGCAGACCAGCTTTTTGGTGCAGCCCGAAGGCCCTTCGACCAGCCGCATCGCGCGGTGGCGGCAGACATTGGTGAAAGCGCGCACTTCGCCATCGTCGCCGCGGATCACGATCACGCTTTCGCCCAGGTAATCGAGCGTCTGGTACTGGCCCGGCTCGGCCACTTCGCTGACATGGCAAACGATCTGCCAGCTCGGGCGAAAGATCCGCTCGATCTCCAGCGTCAGGAATTCCTCGTCGGTGTAGATCCAGCCCGGCAGCGAAAAGTCGGCGTCGGGATCGACGTCGTGGCTTCCGATTTCAGCAAATGCGTGGTCGAGCTTGGTCATATCAGGCGAATCCGGATTGCTTGTTGGACGTTCGTACAACAAGTGCTAGAATGCCGCAAGTGAGCACCAAGCCCGCCCTTACCCGCGCCGAACGCGCCTATACGCGGGCCGAGCCCGATGCGCGCCGCCACAGCCTGATCCTGGCCTGCGCGCGGGTGCTGGCCCGCGAAGGAGTGGGCGGCACCAGCGTGCGGGCGATTGCGCTGGAGGCCGGGGTTTCGCCCGGGCTGGTTGGGCATTACTTCGCGGGGATCGATGCGCTGGTCGCGGCGACCTATGCCGAGGTCGAAAGCCGGGTCAGCGAAGCGCTGGATGCTGCATTGGCGCAGGCCGGGTCCGATCCCCATTCGCGGCTGGAAGCCTTCGTTACGGCCAGCTTTCGCGCGCCGATCGCCGATCCGGAGCTGCTCGCCACCTGGATCGCCTTCTGGAGCCTGGTCCGCGCCCGCCCCGGCATTGCCCGCCAGCATGACGAACAATATGCCGCCTTCCGCCTGCGGCTCGAGCAGCTGTTGGCTGATTGCGGAGTGCCTGCCGCCCGGCTGCGCCGCGCCGCGATCGGCGTGACCGCGCTGGTCGACGGGCTGTGGCTCGAACTGTGCCTGTCCCCGCAGGCATTCGGCGCGCAGGAAGCCGCCGAAATCGCCCGCGGGGCCCTGGCCGGACTTACTTTGACAGGTCGGTGAACAGGCTCAGGAAATAGACTATCCCCGGCTTCACGTTGCTGAGCGCGACGCGTTCGTTGAGGCCGTGGGCGTAGTCGTCCGAATCCTTGCTGAAAGTCGGACTGGCACCATAGCTTGGCACGCCCAGTGCGCGGTACCACATCGAATCCGATGCGCCCGAAGCCTGGCTGGGGAAGATCGGCAGGCCGGGGTGGATCTTGCGCATCGCTTTTTCGGTCGCCGCAATGAAATCCGCGCGCATCGGCGAGGCGGGGGAGGAGATCGAATCCTCGCCGCTGATCGCCGTCACCTTCAGGCCCGGCAAGGCTGCGACCTGTTCCAGCACCTTGCGGATGTCTTCGCGGCTGTGACCGGGGAAGACGCGGCAGTTGATGTTCGCGCTTGCCCGCTGGGGTAGTGCGTTCTGGGCATGGCCGCCGGTGATCAGAGTCGGCACGCAAGTCGTGCCAACCTTGCCCACGGTGGACGGATTGGCGCGCAGCACGGCCAGCGCGGCCTCATCCTTGGGGTTGGCGGCGAACGCGCGCATCGCGGCGGCCAGGGCAGGATCGCTTTCAAACTGCGCGGCCTGTTCGAAATAGGCCTTGGTCAGCGGGTTTTGTTCGGCAGGGAAGCGATAGGCGCCGATTCGCGCGACCGCTTCGGCCAGCTGGGCAATCGCGTTTTCGGGGCGCGGCGCACTGGAATGGCCGCCGGGATTGGTCATTTCCAGCTGGTAATCGTCATAGGTCTTTTCGGCGCCCTGCCAGGTCCAGTACAGCGCCTTGCCGCTGGCTTCGTCCAGCGTCCCGCCGCCGCCATCGATGTTGATCACCAGTTCGGATTTCTTGAGTCGTTCGGCGATGATCCGCCCGGTCTTCATCGTGGTTTCCTCATCGCCCGAAAATTGCAGGACGATGGTGCGCTTGGGCTTGTAGCCTTGGCGGCGCAGTTCGATGAGGGCGCTGGTGGCCAGCGCGGCATCGAATTTCATGTCGCTTGCCCCGCGGCCAAACAGATAGCCGTTCTCTACCACCGGGGTGAAGGGATCCCGCTCCCAGTCAGCCGCTTTCGCTTCGACCACGTCGATATGGCCTGAAATCACCAAAGGCTTGAGCCTGGCATCGCTGCCGGGCCAGGTTGCGATCAGATAGGCGGTATCGCCATCCGGGACGATTTCCACCTCTTCGGATTTCCACCCGCCCGCGACCAGCGCCTGCTTGACCAGCAGCTGGGCCTTATCGGTCTGGTTGCCGGGGCCTGCGACCGAACGGATCGCGATCAGCTGTTTGGCAAGGTCCAGCGTCTGCGCTTCGGCCTGGGGGTAGGCCTTCTCATCCTTGGCCAGGGCGGGATGGGCGGTGGCGGCAAGAGCGGCAGCAAGGCTGATCAGGTGGGGCAGGCGCATCGGGCGAATCTCCTTTGCGCAAGGGCTTAGTCAGCCGCGCCGTCAATGAGAAGGGCGCAGCAGCGAAAATCGCGCCGCACTAGGACCGTGTTAACCCCGTCTCGGCTAATGGCGCAGGGTTGCAACAGGCGGGATCAAAGATCAGGGCCATGACCAGCCATAAGGCGCCGCGCGGCGCCGTACCGGCACATTTGCAGGACTGGGTCGATCGGCGGCTCGTCAACACCCATGTCCGCATTGTGCGGATGATGGTGCTTGGCACCTTGCTGAATGCCTGCGCCATGCTGCTGGTCCTGTTCGGTGAAGTCGCCACGGCGCAGCTGACCTTGTTCGCGGCATCGACTGCTTTGGCCGGATTCCACCGCTTGTGGATCGCCGATCCTTCTGGCCCGCGCTGCGATCGCGTAAACCGCCAGCGCCGGGATTTCCGTTGGAATGCCTGGTGGATGGGGCTCAACATGGGGGTGCCACTGGCGCTGTGGTTGCCGCATGTGCCGCCCGGTGCGCAATTGCTGCTGGCGGTCTGCGGGATCGCACAGCTTGCTTCGGCGGCCTATACCATGCGCACCCTCCCCCTTTCCGCCACGGCCTGGATCGCGCTGCAGACGCTGGGGCTGGCGACCGGTCTGGCCCGGATCGGCAGCGCGCCCACGGTGATCGCGGTGCTGGTGCTGATTGCGGCGGCAGGCATGCTGATCCGCATGGCCTTCATCTCGCACCACCTGTTCATCGCCCGGCTGCTGGCCGATCGCGAACTGGCGACCAGCAACTGGACCGTGCAGGTCCTGCTCAGTGAATATGAACAGACCGGTTCCGACTGGCTCTATGAACTCGATGCGCGCTACCGGCTGATCAACGTCTCGCCGCGCTTTGCCGAACGGGCCGGGCGCAGCGTTGCGCAGCTGGAAGGCTTGCCGCTGACCGCGCTGTTCGCCAATGATGCGATCCGCGATGCGCTGGATGGTGCGCTGTCCAGCCGGCGGCCGCTGCATGGCGCGATCCTGGCGCTGGCCAATCCCGGCGGGACGGTCCAGCGCTGGTGGTCGGTCAGCGGACGGCCCAGCCAGGCCGGCGGCGGCGGGCGAGTGGCCTGGCGCGGACTGATCTCGGACGTGACCGATCACCGCATGGCCGAACGCCGTGCCCAGCAGATGGCGCATTACGATGCCCTGACCGGCCTGCCCAACCGCACCCTGTTCGACCGCACCCTGGGGGAACTGGTGGAAGAGCGCGATGAGGCCGAGACGGTGGCCCTGCTCCACCTAGACATCGATCACTTCAAGGCGGTCAATGACGAATTCGGCCACCCTGCCGGGGACGCCTATCTCAGGATGTTCGCTCAGCGGCTTGCAACCGCGCTGGAAGCCAGCGGGCTCGGAGGTGCGCGGCGCATGGTGGCACGGTTGGGGGGCGATGAATTTGCCATCGCATTGGTCGGCAATGACGCCTGCGATCACGCCGTCCGGCTGGCCGGGTTGCTGGTGGAAACCATGGCCCAGCCTTATGCCCTCGACGATCTCGACATTGCCGGCGGGGTCAGCGTGGGCCTCGCGCTGGCGCCGCTCCATGCCGATGACAAGCAGCAGCTGTTCTCCTACGCCGACATGGCTCTGACCCGGGCCAAGCGCGATGGCCGGGGCATGTGGGAGATGTTCGAACCCGGCATGGACGAAGCGCTGCACGAACGCCACGCGCTGGCCCGCGATCTGCGCCATGCCGTGCCGCGCGGGGAACTGCGCCTGTTCCTGCAGCCGCTGATCGATGTGCCGAGCGAAGCCAAGACCGGTTACGAAGCCCTGCTGCGCTGGCAGCATCCCGAACGCGGGCTGGTTCCGCCCGATCAGTTCATCCCGATTGCCGAGGAAACCGGCCTGATCGTTCCGGTGGGCGAATGGGTGATCCGCACCGCCTTTGCCGAAGCGGCCAGCTGGCCCGGCGGCGAAACGATTTCGATCAACCTTTCGCCCTTGCAGCTGTCCAGCCCCAACCTGCTGCCGCTGATCGTGCACGCGCTCGGTGAAACCGGGATCGATCCCGCGCGGGTCGAGTTCGAAATTACCGAAGGCGTGCTGCTCAACAATTCGGAAGCCAATATCGCGCTGCTGGGCAAGCTGCACGATCTGGGCGTGAAGATCGCGCTCGACGATTTCGGCACCGGCTATGCCTCATTGAACTATCTGCTGACCTTCCCGTTCGACAAGATCAAGATCGACCGCCGCTTCGTCAACGAACTGGAAACGCGCGAGGAATCCCGCGCGATCGTGGCGGCGGTGATCGCGCTGGCCAACCAACTGGGGATGTGCACCCTGGCCGAAGGGGTGGAACAGCCCGAACAGCTCGCCCAGCTGCGCCGCGATGGCTGCCGGATGGTGCAGGGCTGGCTGTTCGGCAAGGCCCAGCCGAGCGAGCATTACCACCCGCGCCCGGCCCAGACCGCCGCCACTCCGCCTGCGCGCCTGCCCCGCGCCCGCCGCGCGGCCCCGGCAGCAAAGTCGCGCGCCGCGCGCCGATCATCCGGTCGTTAACCTTTCCGCGCTAGCTAGTCCCGGCACGGAACGGTACCGGATTGCCGCTGGATTTGCCTGGCAGGCATGGCATGGCACTGGCCTGAATTGGTGTCGCGAGGAATATCATGGGTCTGAAGCTCAACGCCGGAACGGGGATTATTGCCGGGTTCGTGCTGCTGGTCGGCGCGGCCGGAGCATGGCTGGCGCAATCGACCCAGCCCGCCGCCAGCACTCTGCCGCCCGATCTGGGCGCACCGTCCGAATTTGCCCAGCCGCAGGCCGGTGCGCCCCAGGTGGCAGCCGCGCCAGCTCCTGCCCCGGCTCCTGCTGCCCCGGTTGACGAACGCTTCGTGATCAAGCGGGTCCTGCCGATCACCGGACCGATCAAGTATGGCGAATGGCACTGGGATGATGCCGGGGTGCCACAAGGCCCGCTGGTGGTGACGGTGGACCTTGATGCCCGCGTCCTTTCGGTGTTCCAGGGCGGCTATGAAATCGGCGCAACCGCCGTGCTGCTCGGCACCAGTGAAAAGCCGACTCCGCTGGGGGTGTTCCCGGTCAAGTGGAAGGCCAAGGACCACCATTCGCGCACCTATGACAATGCCCCGATGCCCTTCACCATGAACTTGACTGACGATGGCGTGGCGATTCACGGGACCAAAGTTGAAAAAGGCTATGCCAGCCATGGCTGCGTGGGCGTGCCCAACGATTTCGCCAGGAAGCTGTTCGGAATCGCCGCAGTGGGGACCAAGGTTTACATCACCAAGGGCAAGATGGTCGGCAAGGGCGATTCGCTGATCTGACCGGCGACGCAGGCCGCCAAGCATGATTTGACACTCCCCCCGATCGCGCGGTTAATGGTGCGGTTAAATCGGGAGAGTCAGACCATGTCCGCCACGAAGGCCTGGGGCGCCACTGCCCCTACTGCCACGCTTGAACCGTTCGACATTGATCGCCGCGCCCTGCGCGATGAGGATGTGGCGATCCAGATCGCCTACTGCGGCGTGTGCCATTCGGACCTCCATGCCGCGCGCAACGATTGGGGAAGGACGAACTATCCCTTCGTCCCCGGACACGAGATTGTCGGCACGGTCAGCGCGGTCGGTTCCGCTGTCACCAAATTCAAGGTGGGGGACAAGGTTGCGGTCGGAACCGTGGTCGATTCGTGCCGCCACTGCGATGCCTGCGAGGAGGGCGAAGAGAACTACTGCCGCCATGGTTCGACTGGAACCTACAACGGCAAGGACCGGATCGATGGCAGCCCGACCTATGGCGGCTATTCCGCCGGAA
Organism: uncultured Novosphingobium sp.; assembly: GCA_964550775.1. Taxonomy (GTDB): domain Bacteria; phylum Pseudomonadota; class Alphaproteobacteria; order Sphingomonadales; family Sphingomonadaceae; genus Novosphingobium. The sequence goes on from CAZKAX010000040.1 coordinate 19,649, forward strand.
TCGTGGTGGCCGAACCCTTTGTGCTGCGCCTGCCCGAGGGCCTCGACATGGCCGCCGCCGCGCCGTTGCTGTGCGCCGGGATCACCACCTACAGCCCGCTCAAGAACTGGAACGTCGGCCCCGGCACCCGGGTCGGGGTGATTGGGCTCGGCGGCCTCGGCCACATGGGGGTGAAGTTCGCCAAGGCATTGGGCGCGGAAGTGACCATGATCACCACCAGCCCGGCCAAGGGCGACGATGCGAAAAAGCTCGGCGCGGACCACGTGCTGGTATCGACCGACAAGGCGGCGATGCGCGCCGCGACCCGCAGCTTCGATTTCCTGCTCGATACCGTGCCGGTCCAGCACGATGTCACGCCCTACCTGTTCCTGCTCGACAAGCAGGGCACGCTTTGCATCGTCGGGATGATCGAAATGATGCCCAGCTTCCATTCGGGGCTGCTGCTCGGCGGGCAGAAGGCGGTGGCCGGATCGGGCGTCGGCGGGATCGCGCAGACGCAGGAAATGCTCGACCTGTGCGGCGAACAGGGGATCACGGCAGAGATAGAACTGATCCCGGTCAGCCAGATCAACCACGCCTTCGAACGGATGGAACGCGCTGATATCAAATACCGCTTTGTCATCGACATGGCGACGATTTGAAAGGCCCTGACATGACTCACACCGTGGACCTCTACTGGTCGTTCCGCTCACCCTATTCCTACATCGTGGTGCCCAAACTGCTTGAACTGGAGCGGGACTTTGATGCGAAAGTCAATGTCCGCCCCGTGCTGCCGATCGCGGTGCGCCAGCCGGAATTTTTCGCCAATTCCGATCCCTTGTGGTTCACCTATCTGATGCGCGATTGCGTGCGCTCAGCCGAATTTGCTGGAATTCCGCTACGCTGGCCGCGCCCCGACCCGGTGGTGATGGACTTTGCCACCCGCACCTATCCCAAGGAGCAGCCCTATATCCACCGTCTGACCCGGCTCGGCCAGCTCGCGGCGGAACGCGGGTTTGGCCTGCGGCTGCTGCGCGCAGTCAGCCACACGATCTGGTCGGGCGAGATCGATGGCTGGCACGAGGGCGACCACCTGGCCAAAGCCGTGGCAGAGGCCGGGGGCGACCTTGCCGAGATGGACGCGGCGCTGGCGGCTGAGGCTGACCGGCTCGACGCCGCAATCAAGGCCAATGAGGCCGACCAGCGGCTTGGCGGGCATTACGGCGTGCCGCTGATGGTCCATGATGGCGAACCGTTCTTCGGGCAGGACCGCTATGACCAGCTGGTCTGGCGGATGCGGCAAAAGGGGATGGCAGAACGTTAGAATATCCTTTGTCACAATAGGAGGAAGCTGAATGATCGGTGCTTTGCTGGCACTTGCCGCTAACACACTGGCCGCACCCGTCGATATCGGTCCCGAGCCGACGATGGATGAATTTATCGCAATCGTCGAACCAACGCTGATCACCGAAATGCCCGCGTCCAAGGAGGTTACCTTTGTCTGGCCATATCGCCTTCTGCCGGGCGGGATTGGATATTATACTTGCGGGAAGGTCGGCACATTCAAAGGCCGGGTGCCGCGCGAAGAAATCTGGGTCAGTGCGGTCGTTGCGAAGAGCAAGGCGGTAAACACGCAATGGTCGACCAAGAATGGGATGCTGGCCTGGAGCTGCAAGCGCAGCGTCAAGAAGGGCGAACTGATTCCAAGGGGATAGACGGACCCTGTTTCCACCTAAGTGAAACAGGGTCTAACCTCCCGGGCGTCGCCGCGGCGCTCTGGCAAAGTGCCAGCCGTCCGGCATGGCCCGTGCCACCAGACCGCCGATCGACCTGGGTTGCCGCACCAGCAGCGTATCGAACAGCCGGGCCACGGCGCTGCCGCGCGGGGGCTCGCCGTCGAGTTCGGTGACGATTCGCGCCAGCACCCGCATGGCCACCGCGCGCGGCGCCTTTGGGCGATAGGTCAGCCCCATCGCGCTGCGCTCGACGCATTCGCTCCATTCGCGCTGTGCGGCCCAGTCCAGCGCCTGATCGGCGTCGGCCAGATGCGCGGCGCTGGCAGCCAGCATTGGCACGTCGATCCAATCTGCCCCGGCCAATGCCTTGCGCAGCCGCACCCGGTCAAACCGGTCATCGTGGTTGGAGGGATCCCGGGCCGCCGCGATCCCCGCCGCATCCACCACCGCACCAAGCTCCCCGCGGCGCCACCCGAGTAGCGGGCGCAGCAGCGGCAGTGCGGTGCCCGGCACGTGGCCGCGGGCGCGCACTCCGGCCAGCCCGGCCACGCCGCTGCCGCGGTTGAGCCGGGCCAGGAGGGTTTCGGCCTGATCGTCGGCATGGTGTGCGGTGGCGAGGGCTGCAAGTCCGCGCTCATCCATCCACCCCGCGAGGGCGGCATAGCGTGCGGCGCGGGCTTCGGCCTGGACATTTCCTGGCTCAACCTGAACTGGCAGCACCCGGTGCCGCACACCAAGCTTGGTGCAGATCGTCGCCACCATCGCGGCTTCCTCAGCCGCTTCGGCGCGCAGGCCATGATCTACCGTCGCGGCTTCGATCCGGTCCGGCAAGGCGGCAAGGGCCAGCAGCAGCAGCGCCAAACTGTCCGGCCCGCCCGACACGGCGAGGCCCAACCTGCCATCACCCGCCCACAGCGCGGCAAGGTCTGCCGCAAAGCGCGTGGTCAGTTCGGGATCGGCCGCACTATCAATTGCACTTGATCGCGCTGCGGGTGGCATCGTATTGCGCCTTGAGCCTCCCGGCAGCTTCCGCCGGATAGTCATCTGCGAACTGCGATAGTGCGACGCAGGCGCGGTTGCTGTCCTTCAGCTGGCGCATCGATTCGGCGAGGTACAGCAGGCTGTCGGGCGCACGATCGCCCTTTTTCCCGGCCTGATAGTTCTGCAGAAACCAGCTTGCCGCCTCACGCGGGTTGCCTTCGTCCAGATAGGCGCGACCCAGCAGGTTGCGGGCATAGCTGACGCGCGAATGCTTGGGGTATTTCTGCAGGAACAGCTTCAGCTGCTGCTCGGTCTCGGGATAGAACTTCTTCTCCCACAGCCGGTAGCCATAGGAATATTCGTCATCGCCTGCGTCAGCCGTGGCGGGCTTTTCAACCGCCTTCACCGCTGCCAGGCGCTGCGCCGAAGGGGTCGCGGGCTTGGTGGTGGCGGCAGGCGTGGTCGTGGCCGGTTTGGGGGCCAGCGCGGGGTTGGTGACCGGCGGGGTCACCACGGCAGGCTTGGGCAGGGTGACTGCGGGATCGGCGGCGGGGGTGCTCACCGGAGTGGCGGCAGCGCCGCTGGCGGAAAGCGCCGCAACCCTTGCTTCGAGCTGGGCAATCTTGTTGCCGCTGACTTCCTGCTGCGCAGTCAGCCGGGCCAGCTGGGTTTCCACCGCGTCCATCCGTGCCAGCAGATCGGTGATCGGCGTGGAGGCCGGAGTGCCGGTGGCAGCGGTGCCAGTGGCTCCGGACTGAACCAGCGGGGCAAAGTACTTGCCATCCCCGCCCGGGAACACCGCGCGCTGCAGCGCCGCGATTTCCGCTTCAAGCTTGCGGATGCGGACATCGGCACTGTCGGCGCTTTGGGCCAGGGCCGGGGTGGCGGGTGCAGCCAGGGCCAGAACCAGGGCTAACAGGGGCTTGGGGAGGATGGGCTTGTGCATCATGTCTGTCCGTCTAGCTGGATCTGCCCGGGTTTGTGCTGCATCGGCTCCGAACCGGCGATTAACCATCGCCTGCAGCCATGCCGCAGCCCGGCCGCGCTGTCGAGATGGGCCGCGCTGCTATCCGCAGGCTTTGCGTCAGGTCGCGGCGGGGGCCGGGGCCGGGGCAGCGGCGGCGGGAACGGCTTCGCTCGGCGCGGCAAGCGGGGCTGATGCGGCTTCCGGTGCCGAACGCTCGATCCGGGGTGCAGCGCGCGGGCGCGGGCGCTGCGCCGCCGGTGCCGCCGCCGCAGGTGCGGTGATGGCGGCGGGCGCAGGCACGGCCGCACCGCGCGCAAGTAGAGCCGCAGCGGTAACCGGGACGTCCTTCATCGTGCGCTGCACGTCGGACAGCTTGGGCACGGCCTGACCGCCGATGGTGATCGCCAACTGGTCTGGCAGCGCGGTCCACAGCTTCACATCGGGCAGTTCGGCGGGAACGGTATAGCTTTCGCCCAGGGCCAGCTCCTTTTGCAGCAGTTGGTTGCCCGCGCCGTCATAGAATTTGACCCAGACGCCCTGGCTTTGCGCCGTGAACACCACCGGGCCGCTGGCCGGTGGGGCCGCGGGGACATTGGCGGGCGCAGCTGCGGCCGGGGCAGGGGTCTCTTCGGGCAGGATCGAGGGCAGCGATCCGCCCGGTGCATAATAGCTGCGCCACAGCGCGAAACCGGCCAGCACGACCACCAGTGCAACCAGAGCAGCCAGCCAGGCGAAACGAGCGCTGGGTACGCGGGCCGGATCGCCCGGTTCAAAGGTCTGGGCCGGGCGGCGCTGTTGCTCAGGCTCGGCCATGGCCAGTTCGGCGCGGACCGCGGCGACAACCTCTGCCTCGTCCATGCCCAGCGCCTTGGCGTAAGTGCGCGAGAAGCCCACGGCATAGGCACGGGCGGGGAGCGAGCCATAGTCCCCGCTTTCGATCGCGGCGAGATGGCGTTCGGGAATCCGGGTCTGGGCCGCAACCTGTTTCCGGGTCAGTCCGGCAGCCTCTCGGCCCCGCACGAGCTTGTCTCCGGCACTGTCCAGCGGCAATTCCGCTTCCGCGACCACTTCTTCCGACATTACGACCCCAAATTCGTTGCCTTTGCGGCATCTGCGCGGTCCGCAGGAACCCCGTTTACTATCCAAAGTCAACGGGTTTCGGCGCGTTGCGGGCTGCCTGGCGGCAAGATGCCCGCGAAATGTGACAGGCTGGTGATTGCCGGCCAGTCGCTATTCGGTTTCGATCCCGCGTTCCTCGGCCCAGCGGGTCAGCGCCTCGCGCAGATTGGGCGGCGGGGCAGAGAGCCACTGGTTCATCGCGGCGGTGATTTCCGCAAGGTCGATCTTGCGGACCAGTTCCTTGATCGGGCCGACCGAAGCCGGGGTGATCGACAGCCGCCGGATGCCGATGCCGAGCAGGGCCAGCGCCTCCAGCCGCCGCCCGCCCATCTCGCCGCAAACCGTGACGTCGACGGTGTGACCAGCCAAGCTCAGCTGGACGCGCTTCAGGAACCGCATGATCGAGGTCGACAGCCAGTCATAGCGCTCGGCCAGCTTGGTGTGCGAACGGTCGGCCGCGAACAGGAACTGGGTCAGGTCGTTGGTGCCGATCGACAGGAACGACAGTTTGGGCGCCAGCACGTCAAGCTGTTCGGCCAGCGCCGGCACTTCCAGCATCGCGCCATAGCGGATCGTCTCGGGCAGCAGCTTCTTCTGGCCTTTTAGGAACCTGCGCTGGCTTTCGAACACTTCGCGCGCGGCGTCGAATTCCCAGGGTTCGGAAACCATCGGGAACATCACGTTGAGCGTGCGCCCCGCCGCCGCTTCGAGCAGCGAGCGGGCCTGAACCTTGAGCAGCCCGTCACGCTCCAGCGCCACGCGCAGCGCGCGCCAGCCCATCGCCGGGTTCTCTTCATGCTCGCCATCGTTGTGGCGCAGATAGGGCAGCACTTTGTCCCCGCCGATGTCGACCGTGCGGAAAACCACCGGCTTGTCACCCGCGGCATCCAGCACGTCGCGGTACAGGCGGGTCTGGCGTTCGCGCGCGGGCAGGGTGGCGGAAACCAGGAACTGGAATTCGGTGCGGAACAGCCCGACCCCGTCGGCCCCGGTCAGCGACAGATTGGGCATGTCATCGCGCAGCCCCGCGTTCATCAGTACGGTCACGCGGGTGCCGTCGCGGGTGAACGGCTCAACCTCGCGCAGCGCGGCATAGGCGGCCTGGCGTTCCTTGCTTTTGGCAAAGCGCGCATCGAAGGCTTCGGCCATGGCGGGCAGCGGGCGCACGGTGACGCTGCCCTGATCGCCATCGAGCAGCAGCTGGTCGCCATCGCGGACCGTGCCGCGCAGTGAACGCACCCGTCCCAGCACCGGGATCCCCATCGCCCGCGCCACGATCACCACGTGCGCGGTAAGCGATCCTTCCTCCAGCAGCACGCCTTTCAGGCGTCGCTTGTCATATTCCAGCAGTTCGGCCGGGCCCAGATTGCGCGCGATCAGGATCGTGTCGCTGCGCAGCCCCATGCTGGCCGCCGTGCCCATCTGGCCCGAAACGATCCGCAGCAGACGGTTCGCCAGATCTTCCAGATCGTGCATCCGGTCGGCCAGCAGCGGATCGTCGATCTGGCGCATCCGCATCCGGGTGCGCTGCTGGACGCGCTCGATCGCGGCCTCGGCGGTCAGCCCGCTGTCGATCGCCTCGATGATCCGGCGGCTCCAGCCTTCGTCATAGGCGAACATGCGGTAGGTCTCGAGCACTTCCTCATGCTCACCACCCACGCCGAATTCGGCCTGACTGGCCATCCGGTCAATCTGTTCGCGCATCTTGTCAAACGCCAGATAGACGCGCTGCAATTCGGCATCACGGTCTTCGGCCATGACATGTTCGATGGTGATGCGCGGCTGGTGAAATACCGCGCTGCCCACTGCCAGCCCCTTGACCAGGCTCAGTCCGACCAGCCGCTGCGGCCCGCTGAGCTGGGGCGAAAGACCGGCGACTTCTTCCTCGTCGACCAGTTCGGCATTGGCGATCAGTTCCGACAGCACCATGGCCACGGTCTGCAGCGCCTCGATCTCGACCTCTTCATAGCGGCGCGGATCGACGTGCTGAACGCAGAGCACCCCGACCGAGCGTTCGCGCCGGACAATCGGCACCCCGGCGAAGGAATGGAACTTGTCCTCCCCCGTTTCCGGGCGATACGAAAAGTCCGGGTGCGCGGTTGCTTCGGCCAGGTTGAGTGTTTCGACGTTCCCGCCGATCGTCCCGACCAGCCCTTCGCCGATCGCCATGCGGGTAACGTGCACCGCTTCTTGCGCCAGCCCCTTGGTGGCGAACAGTTCCAGCATGCCTTCGCGCAGCAGGTAGATCGAGCAGACTTCGCTATCCAGCCCCTCGCCAATGATCTCGACCACCTGGTTGAGCTTGGCCTGGGCATGGCTGCGCGACGCCATGACATCGTGGAGGCGGGTCAGGATCGTCCGGGCGGCGGAAACGGCGCTGGGTGCGGGCATGCAGGCAGCCTAGCCGAAACCACGCCGCTTGGGAACGTGTGTGGTCCGATGCGGATACGAATTTATCCCGGCGGTCGGCCGACCCCGCGCGGGACCGGCCAGTTTCGCTGCAACCGGGCTAGATGTGCTCGATCTCTTCCTTGATGCGCAGCTTTCGCTTCTTCAGGGATTGGACCATCGCAAGGTCAGGCAAAGGGCGGTTCATTTCTTCGCGGAGCTGGCGTTCGATACCGGCGTGCCGCTGCTGCAATGCACTGACATGCGACTGTTCCATTCGACTGTCTCCTTGGTCAAAGCCCTCTGGCTGGCAAAACCACCAGACGGGCGACTCGGAACCCGTCGGGGGGTCGTGCGATTGTCATGCAAGCATATTAAGCCTAAGTTGCGAAGCAGGTTCGTAGGGACCTGCGACAGGGCGATTCCGGCATGCGACAGGCTGGACCGTTTGCAGGTATAAATCCCTGGGTTGCAACATGCCGGGAGGCCGCGTGAACGAAGACGAAATGCGCAAGCGGCTGGAAGTGCTGCGGATCGAACACCGCGATCTGGATGCAGCCATCGATGCGCTGAGTGCGGCAGGTAGTATCGACCAGTTGCAGATCGCCCGGCTGAAAAAGCGCAAGCTCAAGCTGAAAGACCAGATGGCGCTGATCGAGGATTATCTGATTCCCGATATTATTGCGTGATTTGCGGGGTGCGCTGATCGCCTCCGCAATCAGCCTGGCCTGGCCGGCCCACTCCCCCGGCCCGACCACCCTCAGGGTACCTTAAACGGGTGGTCG
>CAZKAX010000041.1:0-27598 GCA_964550775.1 uncultured Novosphingobium sp.
CTTCGGCCACCAGTTCCTTGCCGGTGCCGCTTTCGCCCAGCACCAGCACGGTCAGGTCATTGCGCAGCACGCGGGTAATCATGCGGTAGACCGCCTGCATCGGCGCGGAGCGGCCCACCAGCGGCAGGCCCGCGACCGGCGCATCCTCTTCCGCCCCGCCCTTGGCGCTGGCCGCCCCCACTGCCTGGCGGACGGTGCGGGCCAGTTCATCGATGTCGAACGGCTTGGGGAAATATTCGAACGCCCCGGTATCACTCGCCCGCACGGCGGTGTCGAGCGTGTTCTGGGCCGAGAGGATGATGATCGGCATGTCCGGCGCCATGGCCCGGACCTGCCCGATCGTTTCGATCCCGTCGCCATCGGTCAACATCACGTCAGACACCAGCGCAGCAAAGCGCTGCCCGGCTAGCAGCCGGTCGCGCTCGGCAATCGAATCGCAATGGGTGACGCCAAAGCCCTCTGCCTCCAGCGCGGCGGTGATCACCAGCGCGATCGAGGCATCGTCCTCTACCAGCAACACGTTCATGGTTGATCCTCGCGGTTGGTCTGGCGGCGTTCGCTAGCCATTGGCAGGTGGACGCGGAAATGGGTCCAGCCTGCGCCGTCCTCGCGGTCATGGCCGATCCGCCCGTTCATGTCGCGGACCAGGCGTCGGACCAGTGCCAGGCCCAGACCCTGTCCGCTCTTCTTGGTGGTGACGAAAGGTTCAAACACGTGGTCGCGCATCGCCGGATCGATCCCCGGCCCGTTGTCGCTGACCCGCAGTTCGATCGGCAGCCGCACCGGCAGGCCATCAGCCCCGCGATGGGTCTGCAGCCCGCTGGCAAAGCGAGTCCGCACCGCGATCCGGGGTGCGGCCGTATCGCGGCAAGCATCGGCGGCATTGGCGATCAGGTTGAGCACCACCTGCACCAGCGCATCGGCATTGCCGAGCACCAGCGGCAGCGAGGGGTCAAACTCTTCGACGATCGGCGGGGCATTGCCGGTGGCCTCCAGCACGGCGATCGCCCGGCGCACCGCTTCGTGCAGATTGCACGGGGCCAGCACTTGGGGGGTGCGGCGCGAGAGCGACTGCATCTGGTCAATCAGCTTGGCGATCCGGTCCACCTCGTCGGCGATCAGCCCGGTCATGGCGAGGTCATTGCCTTGCAGCTTGCGCCCCAGCAGCTGCGCCGCGCCGCGAATCCCGGCCAGCGGGTTCTTGATCTCATGCGCCAGAATGTCCGGCGCGCGCAGGATGCTGTCGTCAGCGGATGCAGAGGCGTCGCTCATCGCTTCGGCCCCGGAAATGTCGTGCAGGGTCAGCACCTGCCAGCCCGGCTGGTCGATCAGCGGCGCGGCGGTGACGTCAAGGCGCCGGGGGCCCTGCCCGATCACATGGACATTGGTCGCCCGGGCAGAAACATGCGCGTCGCTTTCGGTCAGCCGCGCGGCAAGGCGGGGTTCCTCGAACCGGACCAGATCGCTGAGGCAGCGATCCTGCAAGCGGCGAAAGCTTTGCCCGAGGAACTGCTCCGCCGCCGGATTCGCCGCCGCGATCCGCTGGCCGGGGGCGAGCAGCACGACGGCCAGCGACAGGCTGGAAAGCTGCCGCTGCGGATCGATCATGCTCAGGCGGCCTGGCGCGAAAGGAACGGATCGTAGAAATCGCGCAGCGCCTGCATCACGGCCTGCGGATCATCGACGAAGTTCACCGTGTTGCGGAAATGCGCCGATCCGTGCAGCCCGCGCGTGTACCAGCCGAGGTGCTTGCGGGCGAGTTTGACCCCGGTGTCCTCACCGTAAAGGTCCAGCATCCACTGGTAGTGTTCCAGGATCAGGGCCAGCTGATCATCCAGCGATGGATCGGCCAGTTGCTGCCCGGTCCCCAGCCAATGCATCACCTGCGCCAGCAGCCACGGCTTGCCATAGGCCCCACGCCCGATCATCACCCCGTCCGCGCCGCTCTGCTCCAGTGCCTTGGCGACATCGCCAATGTCGCAGATGTCGCCGTTGACGATGACGGGAATCGAAACCGCATCCTTGACCTTGCGGACAAAGGCCCAGTCGGCGCTGCCCTTGTACATCTGATTGCGGGTGCGGCCGTGGACGGTGACCAGCTTCGCGCCCAGATCCTCGGCCCGGCGGGCGAGTTCGGGGGCGTTGAGGCTGTCGTGGCACCAGCCCATCCGCATCTTGACCGTGACCGGCACCTTGACCGCCTTGACCGTCGCTTCGATCAGCGCGGTCGCCAGCGGCAGGTCGCGCATCAGGGCTGACCCGGCATCGCCGTTGACCACCTTGCGCACCGGGCAGCCCATGTTGATATCGATAATCGCCGCGCCGCGATCCTCGACCAGGCGGGCGGCGTCGGCCATCTGCTGCGGTTCGCAGCCGACCAGCTGCATCGACACCGGCTCTTCCGCCGGGTCCCACATCGCCTTTTGCACCGATTGCCGCGTCTCGCGGATCGCGGCCGGGCTGGCGATCATTTCGGTGACGTTGAGGCCGGAGCCAAAGCGCCGCACCATCCGCCGGAAAGGCAGGTCGGTCACGCCGGTCATCGGCGCGAGGATCACCGGACAGTCGATCCGTTCGGGACCGACCATGATCGGGGCCAGTGCGGGCGGAGGAGGAAGCGGGTTCATTGCAGTGTGCCTAAAATTTGGGCAGCACATAGGGAATTGCCGAGCCGAGGGCAAGGCACTACCGCTGCGCCTGCAATGAGCGTGCCCTCCCCCTCTGTCGCTGCCGTGATAGTCGCCGCCGGACAAGGGCTGCGCGCGGGTCAGCCGCTGCCGAAGCAGTTTGCGCCGTGGCGCGGCAAGCCGGTGGTGCGTCATTCGGCCGAGACCATGGCGGCGGCCGGGATCAGCCCGATCGTGGTTGCCATTCCCGAAGGTGGGGAACAGGCCGCAAGCGCCGCTTTATCGGGTATTCCCGGGGTGCGGCTGGTCATCGGCGGGGCGACCCGACAAGTGTCGGTGCGCAAGGCGCTGGATGCGCTGGAGGCCGATGCTCCCGATCTGGTGCTGATCCACGATGCCGCCCGCCCGCGCCTGAGCGCGCCGGTGATCGAACGGCTGGTGGCGGCGCTGGCACAGCACCCCGGCGCGATCCCGGTGCTGCCGGTGGTGGACAGCCTGACCCACGCCGATGGCGCGGTGATGGGCGCGCCGGCCCGACGCGAGGCGCTGCGCCGGGTGCAAACCCCGCAGGCCTTTCGCTATGCCGAAATCCTCGCCGCTCACCGCAGCTGGACCGGCACGGCCGAAGCGGGCGACGATGCCCAGGTCGCGCAGGCCGCCGGACTGACCGTGGCGCTGGTCGATGGAGACGAGGCTTTGCACAAGTTGACCTTTGCCAGCGATTTCGCGGCAGATCTGCCCGCCCTGCGGATCGGCACCGGCTATGACGTCCACCGCCTGGCGGACGGCGAGGAACTGTGGCTGTGCGGGGTGCGGATCGAGCATCCGCGCGGGCTGGCCGGGCACAGCGATGCCGATGTGGCAATCCACGCGCTGGTCGATGCCGTGCTGGGCGCAATTGCCGATGGCGATATCGGCAGCCATTTCCCGCCCAACGACCCGCAATGGAAGGGCGCGAGCAGTGACCGGTTCCTGGCCCACGCGGTTTCACTGGCGGCGGCGCAGGGTTACCGGATCGGCAATGTCGATCTGACGATCATCTGCGAAGCCCCCAAGATCGGCCCGCACCGGCAAGCGATGCGCGAACGGCTGGCAGAAGTGCTGGACGCGCCTCTCTCCGCGATCAGTGTCAAGGCGACCACCACCGAACGGCTGGGCTTCACCGGGCGCGGCGAAGGGATTGCCGCGCAGGCTGTCGCCACGCTGGTGCGCGATTGAGATGCGCGCGCTGGCTGCGATCCTGCTGTTGATACTGCCGCAAGTGGCGCAGGCCGCCGCGCCGCCGCCGTGCCTGACCGCGCAGGAATTCTCCGCCATGTCGATCTATACCCTGCCCGCCATGGTCCGGGGCGCGGCGCAGCGGTGCGGGGATGTCTTGCCGCAGCATGCCTATCTGCGCACCGACGGGGAAAAACTGGCCCAGCGCTATACCAAGGGCCGCGACCGGCAATGGCCGCTGGCGCGGCGCGCCGTGATCAAGGCGGGCGGCACGTTCGATCCGCAAGCCGGGCCGGTGTTGGGCCAATTGCCCGATGAAACGTTGAAGCCGATGCTGGACGACATGGTAATTGCCATGGTCGATCAACAGTTTCCGGTCGAACGCTGCAAAAGCCTGGACCGGCTGGTGATGCTGCTTTCCCCCCTGCCCGCTCCGCTGGCAGCCGAAAGTATTGCCCTGACCACCGGCCTGGCCGCCCGCACCGGAGCCAAACGGGTTGGAGCCTTGCGCATCTGTCGCGCTTGACCTTGGCGGCAGACAGGTGAAAGGCGCGTCCGCGTCCGCGAATCGGACCTGACAGGATCGCTATGTCACTTCTTCCCGCCGATATCGTCGAACTGGCTGCCCGGGTCGTGGCCGAGAACAAGGCCGCCGGGCGTGTGATCGCGCTGGCGGAAAGCTGCACGGGCGGTCTGGTCTGCGCCGCGCTGACCGAAATCGGCGGTTCATCCGCCGTGCTCGATCGCGGCTATGTGACCTATTCGAACGAGGCCAAGCACGAGATGCTGGGCGTATCGATGGACATCATCGAAACCTTCGGCGCGGTATCGATCGCCTGTGCCTGGGCCATGGCGCAAGGCGCGCTGAAACGCAGCAAGGCCGATGTCGCCGTGGCGATCAGCGGGATTGCCGGGCCGGATGGCGGCAGCGATCTGAAGCCGGTCGGCACCGTGGTCTTCGCCCGCGCGATCCGGGGCCAATTGGAAGAAGACGCCCTGGCCGAAGAGCGGCTGCTTGACGGATCAAGCCGCGAAAGCGTGCGGCATCAGGCCGCGCTGGTCGCGCTGGAACTGCTGCTGCCGTAAAGCTTGTCGGCGCGGTCTTCGAACGCCTGCACCATTTTGCGAAACGCGCGGTCGAAATACTGCCCGGCCAGCCTTTCGAACACCGCGTTGCGGAACGTGAACTTCACGTCGAATTCCACCTCGCACCCGCCGTCAACGTCGCGGAACAGCCAGACATTGTCGAGATCGCGCATCGGCCCATCGATGTAGTGGACCTTGATCCGGCCCGGCCGGTCCTTTTCCACGCGCGAGGTGAACTTTTCGCGCAGCGCGTTGAAGCCCACCAGCATGTCGGCGATCATCTCGTGCTCGCTGTCGCTCTTGACCCGGGTCGCCACCACCCACGGCAGGAATTCGGCATAGCGCGCGACATCGGCCACCAGATCATACATCTGGGTGGCGCTGTAGGGCAGCCGCCGCACTTCGTGGACACCGGGCATCAGCTTCTGCGCTTCAGCCCGACCTGCGCCTGCCGCGCCGCGCGCATTTCCTTGAAATCGTCGCCCGCGTGATAGCTCGACCGGGTCAGCGGGCTGGCCGCGACTTGCAGGAAGCCCTTGGACCGGGCCACGGCGGCATAGCTTTTGAAAGTATCGGGCTCGACAAATTCACTCACCGCCACATGGCGCGGCGTGGGCTGGAGGTACTGTCCCATGGTCATGAAATCGACGCCCGCGCAGCGCATGTCATCCATTACCTGATGCACTTCCAGGCGCTCCTCGCCCAGCCCCAGCATGATCCCGCTTTTGGTGAAGACCAGCGGATCGTGGTGCTTGACCTCTTCCAGCAGCCGCAGCGAGGCATAGTAGCGCGCGCCGGGGCGGATCGTGGGATAGAGCCGGGGAACGGTCTCGAGGTTGTGGTTGTAAACATCCGGCCCGGCCATGACGATCGCCTCGACCGAGGGGCGCGTCTTGCCGCGGAAATCGGGCGTCAGGATTTCGATTGTGGTATCCGGCGTTTCGCGCCGCAGGGCCTTGATCACCTTGACGAACTGGCTGGCACCGCCGTCCGGCAGGTCATCGCGGTCGACCGAAGTGATGACGATGTGTTCCAGCCCCATCTTCGCGGCGGCGACCGCCACGTGTTCGGGCTCCAGCGGATCGACCGCGCGGGGCATCCCGGTTTTGACGTTGCAGAACGCGCAGGCGCGGGTGCAGATATCGCCCAAGATCATCACCGTGGCGTGCTTCTTGGTCCAGCATTCGCCGATGTTCGGACAGGCCGCTTCCTCACACACGGTGTGCAGTTTCAGGTCGCGCATCAGCTGGCGGGTTTCGCCATAGCCCTTGCTTGTCGGGGCTTTGACCCGGATCCAGTCAGGCTTGCGTTGACGTTCGGGCTTGGGCTCGGAAGCGATATCGTTCATGGCTGCCAGATAGGCGCTTGCCTTGCCCCTTGCCAGAGGCAATTTCCATCCCCATGTGGGCGCACATGAGCGACCCTTTCTCTCCTGAACTTGGCCGGCTCATCGCCGGTTATCGCCGTTTCCGCGAAAATGGCTGGGCCCCCAACCGTGAACGCTGGACCACCCTGCGCGAAGGGCAGGAACCGCAGATCATGGTGATCGCTTGCTCTGACAGCCGGGTCGATCCATCGCAGATCTTCGATGTCGATCCGGGCGAAATTTTCGTGGTTCGCAATGTCGCGGCGATGGTCCCGCCGTTTGAAACCACGCCCGGCCACCATGGCGTTTCGGCGGCGCTGGAATTTGCGGTGCAGTTCCTGAACGTCAAGGAAGTGGTGGTCATGGGCCACGGCATGTGCGGCGGATGCAAGGCCGCACTGACCCGGCAGATGGAAGGGGCCGAGCATGGTTCCGGCGGCTTTGTGGCAGACTGGATCGCACTGCTGGACGAAGCCCGTGACGAGGTGACCGCCACCCACGGCACCGAAGGGCGCCCGGCCGAGCGCGCAATGGAGCAGGCCGGGGTCAAGGCCAGCCTCAAGAACCTGCGCACCTTCCCCTATATCGCCGCCAAGGAGCAGAGCGGGGAACTGCGGCTGTCAGGCGCGTTCTTTGCGATCAGTGACGGCGTGCTGCACGTGCTGGACGAAGCCCACGGGCATTTTCACCCGGTCGAATAGCCCCGGCCAAACAGCAAAGGGCGGAGGTTGCCCCCCGCCCTTTCCTTGTTTTCCGGCTCTATGCGAGCGACTTAGCCGCCCTTGGCCTTGATCCCGGCCTGCACGGCCCAGACCTGTGCCACCGGAGCGCGCGCGCCGGTGACCTTGGCAAAGCTGGCCGCGGCATCGGCATACTTGCCCTGATCATACTGGGCGATCCCCAGGCGGGTATTGACCAGCCCGAGATCGACCCCGGCCATGGCGCTGGCCAGCTTGTAGAATTCTTCCGCCTTGGCCGGCTGGCCATAAGACAGGAACGAATCGCCTGCACCCACCACCGTGGCCACCTTGGCCGTGGGCAGGCGCGCGTCACGATCATACCCGCCCAGCAGGTTCTGCTTGGTGTCGGTCGCGATACGGGCATTGGCGACGCTGATCGCATCGGCCACCGAAATGTCACTGCGCGCCAGCTTGCCCGCGGCAACCCCGGCGTCAATCGCCTTCAGCACTTCCTTGGGCAGACCCAGGTTGGTGCCGATCTGGACCATTTCCATATAGTCCGAACCGTTGGCATAGCTGGCGGTGCGGTCCGCCAGGCGAGCGATGTCCAGCAAGACATATTTGTCATACTTGCCTGCGCGGCGCAGCGCCGCCAGCACATCGCCCCAGTTTTCGGTGTTCGGCTGTGCCTTGACCAGTTCGCTGCCGAAGTAACCGACGTTGTTCACATCCAGGATGTCATTCGCTACCTTGAGCCCGCGGCGCAGACCTTCGGTCGAAGCGGCGCGGCCCTGGGTTCTGGCCAGTTCGTTGGCATCGCGCAGGATCTTCATCCCGCCGGGGCCATCGTTCTGCGCGAAATAGGTTTCGGCGAGATAACGGTCCGCTTCGCCATCGTGATAGCCACCGGCGGTTGCCGCCGCCAGCGCGGTGCGTGCAGCCATATAGTCCTTGGCGCTATAGGCGAACTTGCCGACGTAATAGTTGAACAGCGGCACCTTGTCCGCAGGCACGAAACCGCTCTGCAGTTGCAAGTCCAGCCCCTTGCGCTGCAAGGCCTGGCTGCTGGTGAACAGCCCCATGTCGAGCGCGATCGCACCGGCCTGGTACTTGTCATCGTTGCCAACAACCTTGGTCATCGCGCCGTCGAGAGCATCGGTCTCCGGCTTGATCAGGCCGACCAGTTCGGCGGCCTTGGCATCATAGACCTTTTGCGCATCGGCCTGCGCGCGGCGGGTGGTGGCCGCCATCAGGGCGCTTTCGGCGGCCTTCAGTTCGGCCTGCTTGGCCACCACGTCAGGGCGCTTCTTGGTGTTCGTCCAGGCGGCCAGCACCGCGTTGGACGCGACCTGGAAATCCTTCGACAGTTTGAGCTTGAGAGCCGCGGGGGCCTTCTGCTTTTCGGCGGCGATGGCCGGGCTGGCGATCAGGCTCGCCCCGGAAACGGCAGCAAGTGCAAGCGCGATGCCCAGCGCCGGGCGCGAAAGAAACGTGGCGCGGATCATGGACCTTATTCTCCTTGGCAACCGGCGTTGCGGACCCGTTTCCGCCTTGCGCCGGGGCAAAACTTCCATCCTTGCCAATGGCGCGAAAACGCCGGTTTGGCAACTGGTGCGCTAACTGCATTAGCAGCGTTTAACCTTGATTGAACGCAACTTGGCCAATCCGTTCAGAAACAGCGCGAAGGGTGTGGAAAAACGGGGCTCTTGCCGGGCTTGAGGTGGCCTTCCCGAGGGCATTGGCCTAGTGCCGGAACCTCGCGAATGTCCCGACAACAACCGATCGAAATTCCTGCGTGAGCGAAGAGCCCAACACCCCCGATTCCCCGAACCCGATGGGCGAATTTCAGCGCGTCGACATCGTCGATGAGATGAAGACCAGCTATCTCGATTACGCGATGAGCGTGATCGTGTCCCGCGCGCTGCCCGATGTGCGCGACGGGTTGAAGCCGGTCCACCGCCGGATCCTGTTCGCCAGCCAGGAAGGCGGGATGGTCGCGGGGCGGCCCTATCGCAAGAGCGCGAAGATCGTCGGCGACGTGATGGGCAACTATCACCCGCATGGCGACAGCGCGATTTATGACGCGCTGGCGCGCATGACGCAGGACTGGTCGATGCGGCTGCCGCTGATCGACGGTCAGGGCAACTTCGGCTCGATGGACCCCGATCCGCCGGCCTCGATGCGTTACACCGAAGCGCGGCTGGCGCGGGTTGCCAATGCGCTGCTGGATGATCTCGACAAGGATACCGTCGACTTCACCGACAACTATGACGGTTCGCGGCAGGAACCGACCGTTCTGCCCGCGCGCTTTCCCAACCTGCTGGTCAACGGTGCGGGCGGGATCGCGGTGGGCATGGCCACCAATATCCCGCCGCACAATCTGGGCGAAGTGATCGACGGCTGCCTGGCCTATATGGACAACCCGGCGATCACGTCGGAAGAACTGGTCCAGATTATCCCCGGGCCGGACTTTCCCACTGCCCCGCTGATCCTGGGCACCCACGGCGCGCGCTCGGCCTATCTGACCGGACGCGGCAGCGTGATCATGCGTTGCCGGCACGAGATCGAGGAAGGCCGGGGCGATCGCCGCTCGATCGTGCTGACCTCGATCCCCTATCAGGTCGGCAAGAACAGCCTGGTCGAAAAGATCGCCGAAGCCGCCAAGGACAAGCGGATCGAAGGCATTTCGGACATCCGCGACGAATCGAGCCGGCTTGGCGTGCGCGTGGTGATCGACCTGAAGCGCGATGCCACGCCCGAGGTGGTGCTCAACCAGCTGTGGCGCAACACACCCGCGCAGTCGAACTTCCCCGCCAACATGCTGGCGATCCGGGGGGGGCGCCCGGAAACGCTGATGCTGCGCGATTTCATCAGCGCCTTCATCACCTTCCGCGAAGAAGTCATCACTCGCCGCACCAAGTTCGAACTGAACAAGGCGCGGGACCGGGCGCATATCTTGCTGGGTCTGGTGGTTGCGGTCACCAACCTCGACGAGGTGGTGAAGATCATCCGCGGTTCGCGCAATCCCGCCGCTGCGCGCGAAGCCTTGCTGACCCGCGAATGGCCGATCGGCGAAATCGCGCCCTATATCCGGCTGGTCGAAGCGATCGAACCCAGCGCTGAGGAAAGCGGCGGGACCTATCGCCTGTCCGAAGTGCAGGTGAAAGCGATCCTCGACCTGCGGCTCCACCGCCTGACCGCCCTTGGCCGCGACGAGATCGGGGACGAGCTCAAGGAACTGGCGCTGGCGATCGAGGAATACCTCTCGATCCTGGCCGACCGGGCCAAGCTCTACGGCGTGATGCGCGATGAGCTGACCGCGATCCGCGCCGCCTATGCCACCCCGCGCCTGTCCGAAATCACCGCCGCTGCCGACGGGATTGACGATGAGGATCTGATCGAGCGCGACGACATGGTCGTCACCGTCACCATGGACGGCTATATCAAGCGCACCCCGCTCTCCACTTTCCGCGCGCAGAACCGCGGCGGCAAGGGCCGGGCCGGCATGGCGACCAAGGACGAGGACGTGGTCACCACCATGTTCGTCACCAGCACCCACAACCCGGTGCTGTTCTTCTCCACCGCAGGCAAGGTCTATCGCCTCAAGGTCTGGAAGCTGCCCGAAGGCGGCCCGGCCACGCGCGGCCGCCCGATCGTCAACCTGCTGCCTGCACTGGACAAGGACGAAACGATCCAGACCGTGCTGCCCCTGCCCGAGAATGAGGCCGAATGGGGCCAGCTTTCGGTGGTGTTCGCCACGGCCAAGGGCAATGTCCGCCGCAACGCGATGGACGCTTTCGCCAACATCCCGTCGAACGGCAAGTTCGCCATGCGGTTTGACGAGGACAGCACCGACCGCCTGATCGGCGTCGCCCTGCTCGAAGCCAGCGATGATGTGCTGCTCGCCACCCGCAGCGGCAAGGCGATCCGCTTTGCCGGCGACGAAGTGCGCGAATTCACCAGCCGCACCTCCACCGGCGTGCGCGGCATGACGCTGAAGGGCGATGACGAGGTGATCAGCCTCTCGATCCTCCACCGCGTCGGCACTTCGAGCGAAGAGCGTGAGGACTACCTGAAATTCGCGCCGTGGAAGGGTGAACGCGAAGGCGAAGCGACGATGAGCGCGGAACGTCTGGCCGAACTTCATGCGCGCGAACAGTTCATTCTGACGGTCTGCGCCAATGGCTATGGCAAATTGTCCTCCGCCTACGAATACCGCCGCACCGGGCGCGGTGGTCAGGGGATCACCAATATCGACAACATTGGCCGCAATGGCCCGGTTGTCGCCAGCTTCCCCGCCGTGCAGGCCGACCAGCTGATGCTGGTGACCGATCAGGCCAAGCTGATCCGCCTGCCGCTGGAAAGCCTGCGGGTGATCGGGCGGGGTTCTGCAGGTGTGCGGTTGTTCAACGTCGCTGATAACGAACACGTAGTCAGCGCAGTGCGGCTGGCCGAAGATGAGGGCGATGAGGAAGCGGACGGCGCAGCGCCGGATGTGTCTGAAACGCCCACCAGTGAAAGCAGCGCAGAGTAATGGCGCTGCGGGTCGAACCATCCGGCGGGGCGTGCGGCGCGCGCATCACCGGGGTCGACCTGCGGCAGCTTGATGCCGAACAGGTCGCTGCGATCCGAACCGCGTGGTTGCAGCATCACGTCCTGTCCTTCCCCGATCAGGGGCTGGACGATGACGCGCTGGAACGCTTCACCATTCAGTTCGGCGGGTTCGGCGAGGATCCGTTCTTCGCCCCGATCCCCGGCCGCCAGCACATCGCCGCAATCCGGCGCGAGGCGGACGAGCAGAGCCCGCTGTTTGCCGAAAACTGGCATGCCGACTGGTCATTCCAGGCCCGCCCGCCAGCGGGCACCTGCCTCAACGCGGTGGAGATTCCGCCGGTGGGCGGCGACACCCTGTTCGCCAACCAGCACGCGGCGTGGGAAGCGCTCAGCGCCGACCAGAAAGCCCGCTACGCCGATCTGATCGCGGTCCATTCCGCGCGCCTGCCCTATGCCCCCGACGGCACCTATGGCGCGAAGGACAAGGGCCGTTCGATGGACATCCGCCCGAGCGAGGCGGCGCTGGCCACCCAGACCCATCCCTTGGTTCCCGCCCACCCCGAAACCGGGCGGCGCGGGTTCTATTCGACGCTGGGTTACATCATCGGGATCGAAGGCATGGCGCAGGACGCGGCAATCGCGCTGCTGATGGAACTGCAGCAATGGCAGGGCGAAGAGCGCTTTGTCTTTGCCCAGAAATGGGAGCCGGGGATGCTGGTGATGTGGGACAACCGCTCTGTCCTGCACCGCGCCACCGGCGGCTATGAAGGCTATCGCCGCGAACTGCACCGCACCACGATTGCGGCCTGGGCGGGCTGAACCGGACGACGTTTTCCTACACGGTGCGATTCTGTTACGCTCCGCGAATCAAACACAACGCCTCTGCATACGTATGTGAAAAAGGCGATTCCGTGTGACCTTTGTGACCTTTGTCACCCGGCCGCGGTGCGGCCGCGCAGTTCACCGATCACTCCGGTGCAGATCAGGAACTGGCCGAAGTAATAAAGCGGCCAGATCAGCAGGCCCGGCAAGGGGCTGGCGGCCAGCGGCCCGATCCGCGCGAAGATCAGCAGGTCCGACACAGCGAACATGACCGCGCCGATCCCGACCCGGTAGCGCGGAAAGCTGCTGGTCCAGGCCGCAGCGGCCATTCCGGCCAGGCCGAGCGAATAGAACAGTATCCCTGGCGCAGCGGCGCGATCCGCGGGCAGTGTCCAGGAAATCGCCGGGATCAGCACCAGCATGGCCAATGCCGCCGCCTTCTGGCTCGTCGTCGTCACCTCGCGCCGGTGCCGCCAATAGAGGTGGATCGCGATCAGATGACCGATCAGAAAGGCCACTGCTCCCAGTTCCAGCGACAGTTCGATCAGCACATCCCCCAGCGCGCCGAACCCCATCACCATGGCAATCTGCCGCGAATCCGCGCCGGTGTGGCGGACCAGGGCATAGACCGCCAGCAGCGCCACCCCCGCCCCTTTCCACGCCATCTGGTACAGCCCGGGCAGCTGGCTGTCCTTGACGAAGTAAAAGCTGATCCCCGCGACCAGACTGGCCAGCAGCCACGGTCTCTGCTCGATCAAGGCACGTTTCGGCATGGTTCCATCCCCTCGCCCCATGCTTGGCGTTGGAAATCCCCGCGCGCAAGGGCTAGAGGCGCAGCATGACCTATGACGTCCACATCATCGGCGGCGGGATGGCCGGAAGCGAAGCCGCCTGGCAGCTGGCGCGGCGCGGCCTGAAAGTGCGCCTGTCCGAAATGCGCGGCGGCGGAGACACCACCCCGGCGCACCAGGGCACGGGCCTGGCCGAACTGGTCTGCTCCAACTCGTTCCGGTCTGACGATCACGAAAAGAACGCCGTCGGCCTGCTGCATCAGGAGATGCGAGAACTCGATTCGCTGCTGATGGCCGCCGCCGCCAAGGCGCAAGTGCCCGCCGGATCGGCGCTGGCAGTGGACCGCGATGTCTTTTCGGCCGAGGTCGAGGCGGCACTGGCCGCGCAGCCGACACTGACCGTGGTTCGCGAACGGATTGATCGGCTACCCGAAGCCGGGCTGACCATCGTTGCCACCGGCCCGCTCACCGCCGGAGCGCTGGCCCAGAGCATTGGCGCGGCTACGGGCGCCGAAAGCCTCGCCTTCTTCGATGCCATTGCCCCGATCGTCTACCGCGACAGCGTCAACATGGACGTCTGCTGGATGGCCAGCCGCTGGGACAAGGGTGAGACCAAGGATTACATCAACTGCCCGATGACCCGCGAACAGTACCTGGCGTTCCACGCCGGGCTGCTGGCCGGCGAAAAGACCGAGTTCCGCGAGTGGGAGGCAAACACGCCCTATTTCGAAGGCTGCATGCCGATCGAAGTGATGGCCGCGCGGGGCGAGGATACCTTGCGGTTCGGGCCGATGAAGCCGGTCGGGCTGGACAACCCCCACGAAGCGACCGAGCAGTTCCCCAAGGGGCGCTGGCCCTATGCCGTGGTCCAGCTGCGGCAGGACAACAAGCTGGGAACGCTGTGGAACATGGTGGGGTTCCAGACCAAGTTGAAACACGCCGAACAGGTCCGCCTGTTCCGCACGATCCCGGGGCTGGAGAACGCGGAATTCGCCCGGCTGGGCGGGCTGCACCGCAACACTTTCCTCAATTCGCCCGAACTGCTCGACCGGCAGCTGCGGCTGAAAACTGCGCCGCACGTGCGCTTTGCCGGGCAGATCACCGGCTGCGAAGGCTATGTCGAAAGCGGCGCGGTCGGCCTGCTGGCCGGGCTGATGACTGCCGCCGAAGTGCTGGGCCATGTCTGGACTCCCCCGCCCCGCACCACCGCGCTGGGCGCGCTGCTATCCCACATTACCGGCGATGCGGAGGCGGACAGCTATCAGCCGATGAACATCAATTTCGGGCTGTTCCCGATGCCCCCGGATGATGTGAAGAAAAAGCAACGCAAGGAAGCCTACACCGCCCGCGCCAAAGTGGACCTGGCGGAGTGGCTGGCCTCAGCCTAGCACCGGCAGGCGGGCTTCTTTGCCTGCTTGGGTTTGGTCGTGGCAAATTCAGGCCGCGTCAGCTGGCCGTCGCCATTGGCATCGGCCCCCTTGAAGCGGTTGGAGGTCATCACCGCCCATTCTTCAAAGCTCAACAGATTGTTGTGATCCGTGTCGAGCTTGCGGAACGCCGCGACGCGGGGGGCCAGCACTTCGACCCGGCTGATCAGGTTGTCGCGGTTGCGGTCAAGCCGGTTGAAGCGCTTCTCCTCACGCGTGGCCTCGTTCGCCTGGGGCAGGCTGCCACCCATCAGACCTTCGCCGTCCTCGGTCGGGATTTCGTCGGGCACTTCGCCCGCATCGCTTTCAGCCGTGGTCGGCGGCGGCGGGGCCTGCGCTTCGGTCGCGGCGCGGCCCTGCCACCAGAACAGCCCCGAAGCGACCAGCAACAAGGCCGAAACCGCGCCCAGGATCGTCCGGTTCATAGCGTGCCCTCCATCCAGCAGGGCGCAGCATAGCCTAGCGTCCGGTCAAGCCAAGCCTGATTGCGCAAACCAGGCTACCCGGCCCTTCGATCAGCGGCCCCGCCCCGCGCCGCCGCCGGACCAGCCCGTGGAGCACCGCGAGCGGCCGCATGCTGCGCGGCAAAGTCGGCCGGCCCCAATCCTGGGTCGCGATCAGATCCAGCACCACGGCGCGCTCTGCCGGGTTCGAGACGCGCGCGGCCAGATCGGCCAAAGCCCAGTTGCGCCCGGCCCGCTCTGCCTCTGCCGCGGGGCAGCCCAGTGCCTGCGCCAGGGCCGCCATACCCGCCGCACGGCCCGCCGCGAAGGTTTCGGCCGCATCGCGGCTCAGCGTCTCACCCAGCAAGGCTTCCCAGCCATCAGCCGCTGCGACCAGCGCAGGGCCTTGCCGCAACATCGGGGCGAGCGCGATCAAGACCGGATCGTTGCCACCGCCGCCGCCACCCAGCCTGTCACGCCACCAGGCCAGGCGCAGCTGCGCCAGCATCGGCTCCCGCGCCGCGCGGACGATCCCCGCCAGACGCGTATCAAGCGCGAACAGCCCCGCAAACAGCCCTCGCGCCGCCGCCGGAGCATAGGCCAGGGCAAGGCGCTGTTCGACGGGAAGGCCATCAAGAAGCGGGGAATCGGGCGTCATCCTGGATGGTCAATAGCCCCCCGCCGCGCGCCGTGCAAAGCATTGGCCGACCACGCCGATTGTTCAGCCTCTACTGGATGTTAACCAGTTTGCTTGAAAGTCCGCTCACCAGTCATGCTTATGGGATGATCGATTCCATAGCTTTAGGGTGCATCATGTTCGCTACGCTTCGTCGAAAACTCACCGAGTTGCGAACCAACACCAGCGGCAATGCGACCATGCTGGTGGCGCTGGGCCTGCCTGTGTTGATGGGCGGCTCCGGGCTCGCGGTCGATACGGCACAATGGTATATGTGGCGCAATGAACTGCAGTTCGCGACCGATCAGGCCGCGCTGGCCGCCGCCTGGGCACGCACGAGTTCGGATACCACTGTGCAGGCCACCTACAAGACTCGCGCCGGGCAGGAATATGCCGCCAACCTGTCGATGGTAGCCGATTTCGATACCTTTGACAGCTCCACCAATGTGAGCCTGGCCAAGTACAAGGGATCGAGCGTCGACAACAGCGTGATCGTGACCGCATCGGCCACCAAGGCACTGCCGTTTTCCAGCTTCATGACCGGCAGCCAGGCGACCGTGAATGTCATTTCCCAGGCCAGCTATACGGTCGGGACGTCCTACACGGCCTGCATGCTGGCGGTTCACCCATCGGCGGATTCGGCCTTCAAATTCGGCGGCAGCGTTGGCGGGACATCGACCTGCGGCGCCGGTTCGCTATCTAACGATTCCAACGCGGCGATGAAAGAGGTGGGCAATACCTCGGTTCCGCTGGGCAAGCTGATCGCGACGGGCGGGATTGACCAGGGCTTTGCCAACAACGGCACGATTTATGAAAACCAGTCGGGCCTGTCCGATCCCTATGCCAGCCTGGAACCACCCAGTTCAAGCACATCGAGCAACAAGGAATACTCCTGCCCTGAGCCGAAAGAGGGTGGCATCACCTATACCGCCACTTATTACACGCGCACCTACAATTCGTATAAATACTACAAGGGGTCCAATTCCAACAGCTGGACCCTTCAGACCGGCTATACAGGTGAAGGTTACATTGCTGACGGCGATGAGGATTCAACTTCCAGCACGAAGACGGTCACCGCCAGTGCAGTGACCGGCTGGCAAACGCCCAGTTCGACGACCACGGAACCCGAAGTCGAGGTATCTGGCAAGGGCACGAAGAAGATTTGGCGCGTCAAATCCTATTACACCAAGGACAATTATACCAAGATCGATCAGCGTGAAACGCTGGCCGTCGATGGCACCGCCAAACCTGAGCCAGGCATTTATGGTTCGATCGAAATCAAATGCAAGACCGAGTTCTCTGCCGGGGTTTACTTCATCAGTGGCTCCATCGATTTCGGACAGAACCAGACTGTCACCGCTGCGGGCACACTGTTTGTGATGACCGGCAACAGCGGGTCGATCAAGATCAACTCGAACTCGGTGCTGGACCTCAAGGGCATTTCCGCGGCCACGCTGAAAGACAGCTACAGCTATGATCCCGCCGCTGCGGACAAAATGGCTGGCATGCTGTTCTGGGACAAGAATTCCACCAGTGACTTCGGGATGGAAGGCAATGCAACGGTCAAGATCGATGGCACCATGTATATGCCCAATCGCGACGCGACCTTTAACGGCAATGTCAGCGCCGCGACCGGCGGCTGCATGATGGTCGCCTCGCGCACGCTGACCATCAACGGCAACTTCAACATCACGAACTTCTGCAAGCCTTCCGGGTCAAGCGCCATGACGATCGGCGGCGGTGCGCCAACGGTCAAGCTGGTGGGATAACGATGTTCGGACAGCTCCTTCAACGCCTGCGCACCGATCAGCGCGGCACCATGGCGATCGAAACGGCGCTGGTGGCGCCGATGCTGATGGCGCTGAGCATGGGGGCCTATGAAGCGAGCCGGATCTATGCACGCCAGACAGAGCTGCAAACCGCCATCGCCGAAGCCGGCGACGTCGCCATCGCGATCAAGGTCGATACCGATCTGGAACGCAGCAAGCTGCGGGACCGGATCAAGTCATCAACCGGGCTGGAAGATGCCAACGTCGTCATTTCCAACAGCTATCGCTGCGGCACAACCGAAACGACAGTCAGCCAGTCATCAAGCTGCGGCACTGCAGCCGTGACAACTTATCTGGAAATCCACGTGACCGACACCCTGACCCCGATGTGGACCAATCTGGGTTTCGGCAACACGATCGATTTCAACCTGCGCCGACTGCTGCTGGTGTCATGAGCAAGCTGGGCCGCCTTTTGCTGGCGCTGCGCCAGGACCGTTCGGGTTCGGTAGCGATCGAATTCGGGCTGATCGGGCCGCTGTTCCTGGCGATGTTCCTGGGCGTGCTGCAAATCGGGATCGGCATGCAGAACCAGAACGCGCTGCGCTCGATCTCCGCCGATGTCGCCCGCCATGCGGCGGTGATGTACCAGCAGGGTACCAAGCCCGATGACGACAGTATCGAAACCTATGCCTACCAGATTGCCGAAGCTCCGCCTTATGGCCTGCGTTCAACCGGGCTGACGATTACCGCCGAAACATCGGATTCGCCGCAGTTCACCGGGGCGAAGGAAATCTCGCTGACGATCGAATATGCCGTACCCAGTTTTCTGGAATTCATCGGATTTGGCGAAATGGCGCTGAGCTACAAGCGCCCGATCTTTGTGATGCCCTGATCCCGGCGGTTGCCGGATCGGGACTTACACGGTGAAGAAATTAACCATCGATCTTTATCAGCCACTTACGTCTGGGTGTTAAGCCCGCAGACGTGGGATTGTTTTCAACAGGCGCAAAGTTCATGGCCGCAGAACGTGACATTGCCGGAAAGGAAGCGCCAGCCGGTCTGTTGACCCGGCTGGTGAAGGACCGCGCGGGCAATACGCTGGCGATGATCGCGGCCGGCATTTTCCCGTTGCTGGCGATGGTCGGCGGCGGCGTGGACATGGGCCGCACCTATCTTTCGCAAAGCCGCCTGCAGCAGGCCTGCGATTCGGGCGTGCTCGCCGCGCGCAAGAAGCTCGGTTCGGCAGTCGTGCTTGATGGCGAGGTTCCGGCCGACGTTTCGACCGTGGGGAACCGTTTCTTCTCGCTCAACTTCGGCGAAGGTGCCTATGGCACCAAGGACCGCTCATTCGAAATGACGCTGGAAAGCGACTATGCGATCAGCGGCGAAGCCCATGTCGTTGTGCCGACATCGATCATGAACCTGTTCGGCTATGATGAGATCGCGGTCGACGTCAATTGTTCGGCCAAGCTGAACTTTTCGAACATGGACGTCATGTTCGTGCTCGATACCACCGGCTCGATGCTGGACAAGGCCACCGCCGGCGACCCCAAGAACAAGATCGATACGCTGCGCGATGTGGTGAAAAGTTTTCACACCCAGATCGAAACCGCCAAAAGCCCCGGCACCCGGGTGCGATATGGCTTTCTGCCTTATTCGACCAACGTCAATGTTGGCACACTGCTGAAAAGCGACTGGGTGGTGGACGATTGGGACTATCACGGCCGCCAAGCCAAATCGACCGGCGTATCCTATCCGGTGGATCAGTATCAGACCGACTACACCTATATCAGCGGTACCTCCGTTGCGATCCCGAGCTATACGACAACCGGGGCATGCCCGCCCTATTCGGTCGTCTGGACAGATCTGGGTTCGGGCACGAACCCTGACGGCAGCACTTACGGAACGACCCAGCTGAATGGCGACGATGTCTGGTGCAATGTCAGCGCGGATGGTGCCAGCAAGACCGTTTCGGGGGTGCGCTACACCAATTACACCTATTCCTGGGTCACCAAAAAGACCGGGACTGTCATGTACGATGAGTACAAGTGGCAGTACAAGCTGATCAACCAGAGCACCGCGCCGTTCAAGGGCACGACCGGCAACGATGTGCTCAAGACCGGGATGATCCAGCTGCCGATGTACGGCTATCCCTCGCCCACTCCGGCCAATCTGGACATCTGGTTCAACGGCTGTATTGAAGAGCGTGATACCTATGAGATCGACGATTACAGCGCGGTCGATCTGACCAAGGCGCTTGATCTGGATATCGATCTGGTGCCGAGCCCGGGCAACACGCCCGAAGCCCGCCGGACCCAGTGGCGGCCCCTGCTGGGCGAAATCTCGTTCGAACCGGAAATCTGGTGGGACGGCACCGGTTCGTTCGCGAAAAGCCCGGCGGCCACCACCAACGATTACCTGATGGCCCGCTGGGCCGGTCTATCGGCCTGCCCTTCCCCGGCGCAAAAGCTGCAGGAAATGGATGCCAGCGCGGTTTCGGGATATGTCGACAGCCTGGTTGCCGAAGGCAGCACCTATCACGACATCGGGATGATCTGGGGTGGGCGGCTGCTTTCCCCGACCGGACTTTTCGCTGGCGAAAACGCGGACGTTGCGGGCAAGACGACCAGCCGCCACATGATCTTCCTGACCGACGGGGAAACCGCTCCGCTGGACCTGTCCTATGGCACCTACGGGATCGAGCCCCTGGATACGCGGCGCTGGGACCCGAAGAAGCCGGTCGACAACCTGACCCTGGCGGAAGTGGTTGAAAAGCGCTTTGGCGTGGCCTGTTCGGAAGTGAAGAAGCGCAACATCACCGTCTGGGTGATTGGCTTCGGGGTTGGGCTGAACCCGGTGATGACCGATTGCGCCGGTCCCGGACATTCGTTCGAAGCAACCAATGCGGCCGAACTGGAAGACGTGTTCAGCAAGATCGCGACCCAGCTTGGCGATCTGCGGATTTCGAAGTGATGCGCGCCGCCCTCAATCGGCTGCGCGGCGCGGAGGATGGCGCGACGATTGTCGAATTCGCGCTGATCACGCCGCCGTTCCTGATCATGCTGATGGGTCTGTTTGACCTGGCCTTCAACATGTACGCCAACCAGATGCTGACCGGAGCGATCCAGAAGGCGGCGCGGGATTCGACCATCGAGGCCGCGTCCGGGGCAGAGGCTGCGATTGATGCGAATGTTACCAAGGCGGTGCAGGCGATCTCTGCCAATGCGCTGATCCAGTTCGACCGCCAGTCCTACAGCGACTTTTCCAACGTCAACCGGGGCGAGGATTTCAACGATCTCGACAGCAGCGGGCTGTGCGACAACGGGGAACCCTTTGAAGACCTCAACGGCAACGCCAAGTGGGATTCCGATGTTGGATCGGGCGGTTTCGGCGGGGCCCGCGATGCCGTGCTCTATACGGTCACGGTCACCTATCGCCGCGCATTTCCGATCTTTGCCCTGATGCCGGGGCAAGGCGAAGACTTTACCCTGCGATCCAGCACAGTGCTGCGCAACCAGCCCTATGGGGGCAACACTGCGGCTGTCACCCCCACCACCGGGAACTGCACATGAGCCTGCTTTCCGCCTTTCGCCGCCTGCTCCGCAACCGGTCGGGCGTGGCCATGACCGAATTCGCGCTGGGTGCGCCGCTGTTGCTGACCGCGGGCCTGTGGGGCACGGAAGAGGCCAACTATGCGCTGGTCAACCTCAAGATCTCGCAGCTGGCCGTGCACATCGCCGACAACGCATCGCGCGTGGGCGACACCAGCACGCTGCAGAACCGCAAGGTCTATGAAGGCGACATCAACGATGTGATCTATGGCGCCGAATTGCAGGCCGGCCCGCTGGAACTGTTCGAACATGGCCGGGTGACCATTTCCAGCCTGGAAGTGGATGACACCAGCGGCAACCAGTACATCCACTGGCAACGCTGCCGCGGCGTGCCCAAGTACGATTCCAGCTTCGGCAAGGAAGGCGACGGTCTGCTCACAGCGATCGACGGCATGGGCCAGCCGGGCGAAGAGGTCTATGCCCAGCCGGGCGATGCCGTGATCTTCGTTGAACTGGTCTATGACTACCAGCCGATGATCTCCGAACGGTTCATCCCCGTCCACTCGATCCACGCCGTTTCGTCCTTCACCGTGCGCGACAAGCGCGACCTGGCGCAGCTGTATCAGCGTGATCCCGCTGATCCGGATCAGGTCCAGTCCTGTTCCAGCTATCGCGGCACGCCCGAGGTCAGCTCGACCGGCAAGATCACCTAGCGATAGCAGACCTTGCGCACGGCAGCGGCGATCTTCGCAGCGTCGATCAGCGCGGCTTTTTCCAGGTTGGCGGCATAAGGCAGCGGCACGTCTTCATCGCAGACCCGCAGCACGGGCGCATCGAGGTGGTCGAAGCCTTCTTCCATGCAGATCGCCATCACTTCTGAAGCGATCGAGCACTGCGGCCAGCCTTCCTCGGCCACGACCAGCCGGTTGGTCTTGGCGAGCGAAGTCAGCACCGCCTCGCGGTCCAGCGGGCGCAGGGTGCGCAGATCGAGCACTTCGGCGTCGATCCCCTCACCCGCCAGCGCTTCAGCTGCTTCGAGTGCCAGCCCGACGCCGATCGAATAGGACACGATCGTCACGTCCTTGCCCTCACGCATGATCCGCGCCTTGCCGATCGGAAGGACATGGTCATCCAGTTCGGGCAGTTCGAAGCTGCGACCATAGATCAGCTCGTTTTCCAGGAAAACGACCGGATCATCGCTGCGGATCGCGGCCTTGAGCAGGCCCTTGGCATCCGCAGCGTCATAAGGGGCGATAACCACCAGCCCGGGGACATTGGCGTACCACGGGCCATAGTTCTGACTGTGCTGCGCGCCGACCCGGCTGGCCGCGCCATTGGGGCCGCGGAACACCACCGGGCAGCGCATCTGCCCGCCCGACATGTAATTGGTCTTGGCGGCGGAATTGATGACATGATCGATCGCCTGCATGGCGAAGTTGAACGTCATGAATTCCACAACCGGACGCAAGCCGCCCATCGCCGCGCCCGTGCCGATCCCGGCAAAGCCGTATTCGGTGATCGGGGTGTCGATCACCCGCTTGGGGCCGAATTCGTCGAGCAGGCCCTGGGTGACCTTGTAGGCCCCCTGGTACTGCGCCACTTCCTCACCCATCACGAACACGCGCGGATCGCGGCGCATTTCCTCGGCCATGGCATCGCGCAGGGCTTCGCGCACGGTCGAGGTCTTCATGTTGGTGCCGGCGGGCAGTTCGGGATCGGCCTTGCGCGGGGCAACGGCCGGGCGTTCGGGCGCTGCGGCCGGAGCGGCAGCGGCAACTGGAGCGGCGGCAGGCGCAGCAGCAGGAGCAGCGGCCCCGGCCTCGCCCCCGATCACCGCAATCACGGTGCCGACTTTGACGCCCTCGGTCCCTTCCGGAACCAGGATCTGCCCGATCACGCCTTCATCAACGGCTTCGAATTCCATCGTCGCCTTGTCGGTCTCGATCTCGGCCAGGATGTCCCCGCTCTTGACCTCGTCGCCTTCCTTGACGAGCCACTTGGCCAGGGTCCCTTCCTCCATGGTCGGGGACAGCGCGGGCATTTTCAGTTCGATCGCCATCAGTAGCTCTCCACCAGAACGTCGGTGTAGAGATCGTGCATGTCTGGCTCCGGTGAATTCTCTGCAAAATCGGCGCTTTCGGCCACTTGCGCGCGGATGCGCTTGTCGATGTCCTTGAGCCGGTCTTCGGCCACGCCGCGCGCCAGCAGTTCGGCCTTGGCGGCATCGATCGGATCGTGCTTGTCGCGCATTTCCTGCACTTCCTCACGCGTCCGGTACTTGGCCGGGTCGGACATCGAGTGGCCGCGATAGCGGTAGGTCTGCAGTTCCATCAGCACCGGCCCATTGCCCGCGCGGACATAGTCCAGCGCGACATTGGCAGCGGCGCGCACTTCCAGCACGTCCATGCCGTTGACGCTCATCCCCGGAATGCGGAACGCGGTGCCGCGGCGATAGAAATGCGTTTCGGCGCTGCCGCGCGTCACCGCGGTGCCCATCGCATAGCCGTTGTTCTCAACCACGAAGACCACCGGCAGCTGCCACAGCGCGGCCATGTTGAAGGCTTCGTAGACCTGCCCCTGGTTGGCCGCGCCATCGCCGAAATAGGCCATGCAGACGCCGCCGTCCTCATTGTACTTGTGCGCAAAGGCCAGCCCCGCCCCCAGCGGCACCTGCGCGCCGACGATGCCGTGGCCGCCGTAGAATTTGTGTTCGGTGCTGAACATGTGCATCGAACCGCCCTTGCCGCGCGAGATCCCCGCGCCGCGTCCGGTCAGTTCGGCCATGATCACTTTGGGATCGATGCCATAGGCCAGCATGTGGCCGTGATCGCGATAGCCGGTGATCACACTGTCCTTGCCGGGAGCCAGCGCCGATTGCAGCCCCACCGCGACCGCTTCCTGGCCGATGTAGAGGTGGCAGAAGCCGCCGATCAGGCCCAGGCCATAGAGCTGCCCGGCGCGTTCCTCGAACCGGCGGATTAGCACCATCTGTTCGTAGAACTGCAGCAGTTCCTCGTCACTTGCAGCATAGCGCTTGTCGGCTTCGAACGCCTCTTGCAGGCTGCGCAGCGCGAAATTCTCGTCACCGGAAGCGGCCTTGGCAGGCGCCTTGCGGCTCGGGGCGGTCTTGGCCAATTGCATCTCCCTGGGGACTGGACTGCTGATCCGGCCTATAAGCACAAGGCTGGCCAAGGGAAACAGCCCCATACGTATTTTGTGATTACCGGGGCAAACATTTGTTGCCGTAGCGTAACGGCAGCCTGATCAGTGCAGCAGCATGACCATTTCATCGGGGTGGACCACGTTCAGGTCCTTGCGCAGCAATTCGCCCGCCATGTCCGGATCGACCCCGCGCGGATTGAGCAGCGCGACCCGGTTCTTCAGGTCATCCCGCTCCAGCGAAAGCTGCTGCAATTCCTTTTGCCGCTGCGCCAGCAAGCGGTTGTTCTCGCTCCAGGCGAGCAGGCCGCTGGGACCAAACAGGGCCATCCCGGCCATCATCAGCAGGGCAGCCAGCGCCAGGGCCTGAGTGACCCCTTCGCGCTGAATTCGGTGTTCGATTTTCCCGCCCTGCATGCAGCCTTAGAATCACAAGTGATTCAGCGGATCAAGCGCTATTTTTAACCATATTGCAGAAATGTGACGCCGGGTTTTCGCGGGATCGCAAAATGGCCGGGGAAGCGCTTGAATTCGCCGTATAAATGGTGCGCCCGACGGGATTCGAACCCATGGCCCCCAGATTAGGAATCTGGTGCTCTATCCTGCTGAGCTACGGGCGCGCCGTCTGGGCCTGTAACGCGCGGGTGGCAGTGCGGCAAGGTTCGACCGACGGGATTGTCCTTCGCTACGCTACGGACGTCTACGCCGCTGCGCGGCTTCGTCTCCGAACCCATGGCCCCCAGACTAGGAATCTGGTGCTCTATCCTGCTGAACTACGGGCGCGCCGTCAGGGCCTGTAGCGCGCGGGTGGCAGTGCGGCAAGGTTCGGGATTGGTCAGTTGAGTTCATCCGGCGGCGCGACCGGGAATGGCAGGGGCATCACCGGCACGCCTTCGTCCAGCAATTCCTTGGCCTGCTGCGCGGTTGCCTGGCCGTGGACCACCTCGTGATCCTGGTCACCATAGTGGATCGCGCGGCTGACATCGGCAAACTTGTCCCCCACCCAGCGCGATTGCTTGAGCGCTTCGGACTGCACTTCGGCCAGCTTTTGCAGCATCTGCACGGCTTCGGGGTGAAGCTTGCCCCCGGCCACCGGCAGTGCGGGTGCATCGCCGCGCTGGTTGCCCTTGCGCGGGACTGCGGGGGCCATCGGTGCCTTGATCACATCGCCGCTGCCGCATTGCGGACAGCTGACCAGCCCGCGCGTCTGCTGCGCGGCAAAGTCCTCCGAACTGGCGAACCAGCCTTCGAAACGGTGGCCAAGTGTCTGGCACTGCAGGTCGAACACAATCATGACATGCTGCTATGTGGTGATCGGGCGCTTGTTGGCAAGGCTTGGCAGCTGCGCGCGCACTTCGGCCAGCCGGGCGGGGTCCAGCTCGGCAAAGCCAAGCCCGCTTTCGGTGCCGCCCATGTCGAGCAGCACTTCGCCCCAGGGATCGATCACCAGGCTGTGGCCATAGGTCTCGCGCCCGTCCTGATGCTGGCCGACCTGGGCGGCGCAGACGACATAAGCGCTCGCCTCGATCGCGCGGGCGCGCTGCATCACGTGCCAGTGCGCCGCGCCGGTTGGCACGGTGAACGCCGCGGGGATCGAGATGACATCGCATTTTGCCCGGCCCAGCGCCTCGAACAAGGCGGGAAAGCGCAAGTCATAGCAGATCGCAAGACCAAGCCGGCCCGCCGGGGTTTCCGCCGTTACGACCTGCTCGCCCGGCGCATAGGCGTTGGATTCGCGCCAGCTTTCACCCGTGGCGAGATCGACGTCGAACATGTGGATCTTGTCATAGCGCGCCGCCACTTCGCCCTGCGCATCGATCACGAAACAGCGGTTGGCCCAGCGGCCATCGTCGCGCAGCACCGGCAAGCTGCCCAGCACCACCCAGATCCCCGCGCCCGCCGCAGCCTCACGGACCTTGGCCAGCACTATGCTCTGCGCCTCGGGCACAACATGCGGCGTGGCGCGCGCGCGATCACGATCGATCAGGCCGGACATTTCGGAGGTAAAGAGTATCTTCGCCCCGCCCATCGCCGCCCCGCCGATCGCGCCGACTATTGCTTCGGCATTGCCCCCGGGATCGATCCCCGAGGTCATCTGGAACAGGGCAATCCGCGTCATAGCCCCAGCATCGGATCGAGCTTGCCCGCGCGGTCCAGCGCGTGGAGATCGTCGCACCCGCCAATCGCCTGATCCGCGATCAGGATTTGCGGCACGGTCATCGCGCCGGGCACGCGGTCTTGCATTTCGGCTTTCTTCGGCCCGCCCAGCGTGATGTCGTACTCCTCATAGCGCACGCCCTTGCCATCGAGCAGCGCCTTGGCGCGGACGCAATAGGGGCAGCCCCACTTGGTGTAGATCTCTACCTTGGGCACGCTCATGCAAAATCCTTTCAGCAGGTGTTGGCTCGCCCCCTTGAAACGCGACCGCGCTATCATATCTCTGCCGTGGTGTCATGGCCCGCAAGGGGATGATGCCACAAACGGAGCGCCGGTTTCGGGCTCCACCCATACGTCAATTTCGCTCAGCAAGAGGATTTTGCCATGAACCGTTTCGATTTCACCCCCTATCGCCGCACGATGGTTGGGTTTGACCGGCTGTTTGACCTGCTGGAAAACCACAACCGGCTGAACAGCGGTGACAATTACCCCCCCTTCAACATCGAACGCCGCGGCGATGAAGCCTATCGCATCACGCTAGCCGTGGCCGGGTTCAAGCCCGCCGATATCGAGATCACCGCGCAGCAGAACCTGCTCGTGGTCCAGGGCAAGAAGGGCGAGGAAGCGCCGGGTGCGCAGTACCTGCATGTCGGCATCGCCCAGCGCGGGTTCGAACGCCGGTTCGAACTGGCCGACTATGTCCGGGTCGATGATGCCAATCTGGAAGACGGACTGCTGACCATCGATCTGGTGCGCGAAGTGCCCGAGGCGATGAAGCCCAAGACCATTCCGGTCGGCACGCAAAAGTCGCTGTCGGTGGTCCAGACTGGCAAAGATAGCGCTGCGGCCTGATCCGCAGCCCGGCACCCGATAAAGTTCGGGGGTGAGGCCCGAAAGCCCCACCCCCACGGTGCTTGCGCACCGCCTTGTCAGCTGTTTGATCGTCCGGGTCGCAGAAGACGATCAACGCTTAACAAGTCTGTCAGCAGGGATAGCCCCACCAAATTCATTTGTCACCCGATGCCATGCATCAAGGCAAGGAAACCGCAACGGATTGGGTTAGGATTGCGTAACCGGCCAATATAGTGACCGATAGCTGACCGCCCTTCTCCAACTTCAATCGCGCCCGGCACGCATCATGCCCCGCCGCAACGCGCGATCCCCGTTCTGCAATCTCCATCATGACCCGCTTGCGACCGCTTTGTTGCGATTCGCTTTCAGTTGCTTGTCGCTATGGGAATGCTGAGCGGCATTGCAAGCCAATCTTGCCCC
>CAZKAX010000042.1:0-24222 GCA_964550775.1 uncultured Novosphingobium sp.
CGCCGGGATCAACCTGCCGATGCTGATCCGCCTGGCCAAGGCGCGCGGCTGCATGGAACTGAAACAGGCGGTCACCGCCGCGCGCGATGCCGGCCGCACCTATATAACGATTGCGTCCGAATTCCTCGGTCAGGACGCGAAATAAGGGGGAGCGCAATGCCGGAGCAGCGCGAAAGCGTCGAAATCGTCAACAACCGGGGGCTGCACGCCCGCGCCAGCGCCAAGTTCGTCAACGCCGTGGCCAAGCTGGGTGACGGACTCCACGTCAAGGTGTTCAAGGATGGCGCCGAGGCCGAGGGCGGATCGATCCTGGGGCTGATGATGCTGGGCGCGGCCAAGGGTGACACGATCGAGATCGCCGTATCCGGCGACGGCGCGGAGCCTGCGCTGCTCAAGCTGCTCGGCCTGGTCAAGGACGGGTTTGGCGAGGACTGAGCCTTTGTCCCGCCGCACGATCACGGGCTTTTCCAACCCCACCGTCAAGGCCTTGCGCGCCTTGCGTGAGAAGAAGCACCGCAAGGCCGCGGGCAAGTTCCTGGCCGAGGGGCTGCGGCTGCTGACCGATGCCCGCGAGTGCGGCAGGTTGCCCGAAGTGCTGGTCATGGCCACCCGCCGCGATCCCCATCCCTTGCTCGATGCGCTGGAAGCCGATGTTCTGGCCCAGGGCGGCGAAGTGCTGGAAATGGCCGAGGACGTGCTGGCCAAGGTCACCGGCAAGGACAACCCGCAGGCCGTCGCCGGGGTCTTTGCCGAGTTCGACACCAGCCTCGCCAGTCTGGACTGCTCCGCCGCGAAAATCTGGCTGGTTGCCCAGGCGCTGCGCGATCCGGGCAACCTGGGGACCATGCTGCGGACCGGCGATGCGGTGGGTGCGGGCGGGCTGATCCTGATCGACGACTGCGCCGACCCTTTCTCGGTCGAGGCGGTGCGCGCCAGCATGGGCGCGGTGTTTACCCAGCGGATCGCGCAGGCGCGGTGGGAAGAATTCCTGCCCTGGCTGCGCGGCGGCCCCGGACAACTGGTCGCCGCCAGCTTGCGCGATGCGGTGCCCTATCGCGGTGCGCCTTACCAAACGCCGTGCTTCGTCATGGTCGGCAACGAAAGCCGGGGCCTGCCCGAGGACTATGAACTGGCCTGCGACCTGCGCGTCACCATGCCGATGCGGGGCCGCGCCGACAGCCTGAACGCCGCGGTGGACGGGGCCGTGCTGGCCTATGAAGTGCTGGATGTGCTGGGCGGCTAGGCTTGTTCAGCCCCCAGCCAGCGAACAACGGGCATAGCCGGGGCATGAGAAACACCGCCCTCACCGCCCTCGCCCTCACCCTCACCGCGCTTGCCTGCGCCACTGACGTGCAGGCCGCACCACCCAAGCCCGCCGCCCTGCTCGGCACCAGCTGGAAGATCATCCAGATCGACGGCAAGGCCCCGGCCTCGCCCAAGGCCGCCATGCAGTTCCAGAGCGAGCGGATCAGCGCCACTGCGGGCTGCAACGGCCTGGGCGGTACCTGGCGGATCCGGCAAGGCAAGCTGGTCGGCGGGCCGTTCGTTTCGACCATGATGTACTGCCAGAGCATCAATGGTGATGACAACCTGATGGCACAGGAACGGGCGCTGTCCGCCCTGCTTTCGGCGACGCCTTCGATCGATCTCACCCACGGCAAGCTGACCCTGCGCTCGCTTGGCCATTCAGCCGAACTGGTGCGCGCGGACGGGCCTACTCAACTGCGGATTCGCTGACCGTTTCCTCGGCCCCTTCGGGCAGCAACAACGCGCTTTCGCCGTAGCGCGGAGTGCTTTCAACCAGCGGCACATCCTCGATCTCGCGCTTGCCGATGGCAATGCCCTTGTCGCGCAGCCTGCGCCCCGAGGACATCACGTTGCGTTCATAACTGCCGACGAAATCGTTGTACTTGCGCACTGCCCGTTCCAGCCCTGCCCCCACCCCTTTGAGGTGTTCGCCCGCCGTCGCCATTCGTTCATAGATCTCCGC
This sequence comes from uncultured Novosphingobium sp., assembly GCA_964550775.1. Taxonomy (GTDB): domain Bacteria; phylum Pseudomonadota; class Alphaproteobacteria; order Sphingomonadales; family Sphingomonadaceae; genus Novosphingobium. The sequence goes on from CAZKAX010000042.1 coordinate 1,991, forward strand.
GCCCAGCCGCCCGATCTCCACCGCCTCGCGCGCCAGCTGGTCCTGCTGCCAGACCATCGCCACGGTCCGCGCGATCGCGACCAGATTGGTAGGAGTGGCGAGCAGCACCTTGTTGTGAAAGGCGAAATCCCACAGCTCCGGATCGTGTTCGAGCGCCGCCGCGACGAAATGTTCACCTGGCACGAACATCACCACATAGTCGGGCGCTTCTTCGAACTGGCTCTGGTAACTCTTGGCCCCCAGCGTCTGAACATGGCCGCGCATCGAGCGGGCGTGCAAATCAAGGTGGCGCTTGCGCTCTGCATCGTCGTTGGCCTCAAACGCCGCCTGATAGGCGTTGAGCGAGACCTTGGCGTCGATCACCAGCTTCTTCTGCCCCGGCACGTGCACCACCGCATCGGGCCGCAACCGACCCTCCTCGGTATCGAGCGAGTGTTCGAGGTTGAAATCGGTGTGCTGCGACAGGCCGCACTGTTCCAACACGTTCTGCAGCGCCCGTTCGCCCCATCGCCCGCGCGCCTTGGGGGCGTTGGTCAGGCTATTGCCCAGCCGCGCCGCTTCGGCCCGCACGGCCTCTTGTCCTTCGCGCATCGACTGGAGCAGGCCGGTCAACTGGCCAAAGCCATCGACCCGCTGCTTCTCCATCAGCGCGACATGCTCCTCATAGCTTTTGAGGCGCTGATCGACCGGCGCGAGCAAGGCCTTCAATTGCTCGGCGCTCTTCTCTTCGGACACGGCGAGCCGTTCCTGCGCGCGGGCCATGAACACTTCCTGCGCGCGTTCGAGCACGCGGGCCCCGGCGTTTTCGAATTCCTTCTTGAGCCCTTCCTGCGCTTCGAGCAGCAGCCGCTTCTGCTCTTCAAAATGGGCCGCATTGGCGCGCAAGGTGGCGAGCTCGCTGCCCAGCGCTTCGCTGCGCTGGCGAACCACCGCCAGTTCATCGGTCAGCTGATCGGCCCGCTCAGCCCGCTCGCTCGCCGCGGCCAGATCGCGAATCGCGGCCTTGAACTTGTCATCCAGCCCGCGCACCTCCGCCTCGCTCCCCGCCAGCCGCTCACGCAGCTCGGCCAAGGGGCGCGCGCCTACGAACCAGCCGATTGCAGCGCCGGCCACGAGACCGAGCAGAAGCATGATGATGACAAACAGGGAGCTATCCATACCGGCAGCTTAACCGGAACGGAGCAAGAACGCTAGCCCTCTCAAGCCGCCTTGCGCAGCTTATCCAGCTTCTTCAGCGCCATCTGTCGCTTGAGCCGCGAAAGGTGGTCGATGAACAGGATGCCTTCGAGGTGGTCCATCTCGTGCTGCAGGCAGGTGGCGAGCAGGCCTTCCATGTCCTCTTCATGGACCGTGCCGTCCAGATCCTGCCAGCGTGCGCGGATCCGGGCGGGGCGTTCGACATCGGCGTAGATTTCCGGAACCGACAGGCAGCCTTCGGAATAGACCGAAAGATCGGCCGAAGGATCAAGGATTTCCGGGTTGATAAACACGCGGGGCTCGCGCTTGGTTGGCTGGTGGTGATGGTGGTGACCGTCGTGTGCGCAGGGCACCGGCTCGGCATCGGGATCGTCGGGCTGAAGATCAATCACCAGCACCCGCAGCGGCACCCCGACCTGGATCGCGGCGAGGCCGATGCCCGGGGCTTCGTACATCGTCTCGAACATGTCGGCGACAAGGGTCTTCAGCTCGTCATCGAACCGGGTGACGGGTGCCGAGATCTGCTTGAGCTGCGGATCGGGGACTTCAAGGATTTCGCGGATAGCCATGGAGGGGCAGATAGTCGCGGTTTGCGCAGGCCGCAAGACCTGCGACCTGCCCCCCTTTACCCGGGCCGCCCGGACCGGAACCATCCGCGCACGGGCGCGGACAATCCCGGATTGCCCGCCCCTGCTAAGCCGCCTGCGCCTTTTTCCGGTTATCGACCGAGGTGTGCACGCCGTTGACGCGGGTGTGGAATTCCCCGGCGCGGGCCTTGGGATTATAGAACTGGCGATTCCAGATCCGGCCTTTGTGAAATGGCCCGTCGTCAGACACTTGCAGGATATTGATCGCGGGTTCCTTGAACTTCCACAGCTCAAAATCCTGGGCAAAGGCATCGAGCGCGACGTCCTGATAGGTGCGTGCCATCGATACGCCAGCGTCATTGGCGCGTTCACTACCGACCTTGACCATCAGCGCGTACCAGCAGCGGATTTCGCCGTCTTCGACCGGCGTGTTGCAGATCATCATCAGGGTGGGATACTGGCCTTCCATCCGGCTCTGCAGGATGCCGGGGCCGGTATACCAGGTATCGTTGACCAGCACATCCTGGCCGGGATCGCTGACCAGAGTGCGGTGTCCGGCGGCGAAGCGCTGGATCATCACGTGGTCCCGGTATTCGTTTTCGAAGAAAGCGATGTCCTTGCTGCCATGGACTGGGATGAAGTGCGCCAGGTCAGCCATGTTATCCAGCACTTCCTGTGGATGGATCGGCAGGGTGCCCAGCGCGTCGAGCCGCCAGCGGACCCAGCCCTGCTCCTCCATGTCCCATTCGGCAAAGGCGGGCAGATCGAAGTCCGGCGCGCCGCCCTCTGCATCGTGCCACATCCAGATGCACCCGGCGCGTTCGATCACCTTGTGCGATTTGACGCAGGCCGCCTTGGGAATGGCGTGGCCCGCCGTGGCATAGGGGATGTCATCGCACTGGCCTTGCGCGTTGAAGCGCCAGCCGTGCCCCGGACAGCGGATCGAATCCCCGTCGATCTGTTCCCCGTCACGGACGATGTAGCTGGTGGTGTTGCGCGCGATGTTGACCCGCATGTGCGGGCAATAGGCATCGAGCAGCACCACCCGCCCGCTCTTGCCGCGGTACAGCACCATGTCCTGCCCGAAGAAGCGCACCGGTTCGGGCTTTTGCGTGACCTCTTCGGCCACCGCGACCATGAACCAGCCGCGCGGGAACGCGTATTCGCCCATGCCGTATTCGGCTGACTTTGCCATTGTCTCTCTCCCTGTCAGATGAAGCTGTCGGCGTTGTCGCCGCCCAGCATGACGCTGCCGAAATTGCGCCCCACGGCATTCGGGTTGTTGGCCACATGGGTGCGGCCGGTGTGGATGTCGCAGAAGGTGCGCGCGATCACGTTGCCGCGGCTGATCCCGTCGGCCCCGCCCAGGTGATACATCCGCGTGATCAGCTCGCCGCAGCGCCCGGCGATCTGCGCCGACTGGTGGCGAAAGCGCAGGCGGGTGGCGATATCGGCCTGCTCTCCGGCACGGGCGCGTTCGTTCAGCACCGCGAAGTTGCGCATCAGCACGCATTTCATCTCGTCTATGGCCGATTGTGTTTCCGCGATCAGCACCTGCACGTCGGGATCGCCAGTGGAACTGGCCCCGGTGTTGTTGCTCTTGCGCTTGGCCCCGTTCGCCACGAAGTGATCGAGCGCGCCCTGCAGGGCCCCGATCGAACTGGACGAGACGGCCCGGACAAAGACCTGCCCGAACGGCAGCTTGTAGAGCGGCCCGGGGTTGCTTTTCGCGCCGGGGTTGGTCGCGGCAAAGCCATCCTTGGAACGGTGAGTGCGGTGGGCCGGGACGAAGGCGTCCTGCACCTCCACGTCATGGCTGCCCGTACCGCCGAGGCCAATCGTGTTCCAGCAGCGGTGGACGATGAAGTCCTGCCGCGGGACCAGGAAGGTCCAGAAATCGGGCACCCCGGTTTCGGGATCGGGCACCAGCCCGCCCAGGAACGCCCACTGGCAATGATCGACCCCGCTGGAAAAGCCCCAGCGTCCGGAAATGCGGAAGCCCCCGTCGACCCGGGTGACCTGCGCCTTGGGCATGTAGGAGCTGGAAATCAGCGTGGCAGGATCCTGCGCCCAGACATCGTCCTGCGCTTCCGGTGCAAACAGCGCGAGCTGCCAGTTGTGGACCGCGACCACGCCCAGCACCCAGGCGCTGCTCATGCAGCCCTCGGCCACTTTCATCTGGACGTCATAGAACGTCTCGACGTCCATCTCGTACCCACCGAACCGCGCGGGCTGCAGGATCTTGAAGAAGCCCGCCGCCTGAAAATCGGCGATGGTTGCGTCCGGCACCTTGTTCCCGGCCTCGCACTGATCGGCGCGGGCGCGCAGGGCGGGGAGCATGGCCTGGGCGCGCGCGACCAGTTCGGCGCGGGTGGGCTGGGTGATCGTGGTGGCGATGTTCATTGTCCGTCTCCCGAAATGTCAGGCCGCGTCGGCCATGGCGGCCTGCTCGTCCGCGCCGAAGCCGACGCTGAAATCGTGGCCCCACAGGCTCACCGACGTGCTTTCGAACAGGGTGTGACGGCTCCAGTCGAGCCTTCGTCCGCCGAACCCGTATTCCAGGGCGAAGCCCCCCGGCGTCGCCATGTAGAAGCTGGTCATGTGATCGTTGGTGTGCTTGCCCAGCGTCGCCATCAGGCGGGTGCCGCTCGCCAGCATCCGGTCATAAGCGCGCCCGACCTCGTCCAGGCTCGGCACTTCGACCATCAGGTGGACGCAGCCCGACGGCACGTCGCCCTCGAACAGCGCCAGGCTGTGGTGGCGGCCGTTGTCGCAATGCATGAAGTCGATCCGCATTTCCGGCCCGCCCGGCCCCATCGGCCGATGGATCAGAATGTCGGACAGGCCGAACCCCAGCACGTCCTGCAGGAAGGCGCGCGTCTCCGCGATCTTCGGCGCGGGCAGGACCATGTGGCCATAACCCAGATCACCGGTCACGAAGCCCGGCACCCCGCAGGGCGAGCGGAACGGTTCAAAGCTGGTGACATAGCCCAGCGCCAGTTCGTGGCGGTTGCCCGAGGGATCGCGGAACCAGACCATGTCGAACACATGGCGAAAGGCGATCTCGTCGCGGGTGCCCTGGGTGAAGCTGACGCCCTTGGCCGCCAGTTCCGCCTTGGCTGCGGCCCATTCGGCCTCGCCGGTCACTTCCCAGCCGCTGGCATAATAACGGTCCGCGCTCCCGCGCTGGATGAACAGCCGCCCGGCGCGCTCGTCGATCCGCAGCGCCAGACCAAGGGGCAGATCGTGCGCGGAAAAGCCCGCAACCTGTTCGGAGAACCTCCGCCACGCCGAAAGATCGGTTGCGTCGATCACCGAATATGCCAAAGCCGCTACGCGCATCGCCTGCTCCCACCGGGCTGCCTTCTGTCACGGGCAGAGTGCGGCGGCGGCGGGCGTGAAACATTGATCAGGATCAACAGATTCGGAACATGCGTTGCCAAATCGCGCTCAAATCACATCATATCACCATTGAATTTGCCTTTTTGATCGAAAACGCGCATTCAAAGTGCAAATCAAATACGCATAATCGGGAGACTCCATGACTGCGGAGAATCAACAGGCCGATCTGGCCAGCGGGCTCAAGCAAGTGCTGCGCTACCTGCCCGCCCCGGTCGGGATCGTCAGCAGCTATGACACCGAAAACGGCCAGCCGATCGGCCTCGCCATGTCGGCGATCATGCCGGTGGCGCTGGAGCCGTGCTCGATGGCAATCGCGGTCAACCGCTCGGGCTCCGCGCATGAGGGGATGCTGCGCGCGGGCAAGTACTGCATCAACCTGCTCGACAGCGAACTGCACGGCCACATGGCCCCCTTCGCCAGCGCAGACGCCCGCGACCAGCGCTTTACCCAGCCCGAATGGAAGCAGCACGGGCAGGTCTGGTACATCGAAGGCGCCCCGGCCAACATCTTCTGCGACGTGCGCGAAAAGCTGAGCTTCGGCACGCATGACCTGCTGATCGGCGAAGTCTATGACCTGATCTCCAGCGGACGACAGGACATCCTCGGCTGGGCCAACGGCGCACTGGGGCGGCTGGCTCCGCTGGGGTAATTTCCCGCATCCGTTCGTGTCGAGCGTAGTCAAGACACCCTCCCTCCGTCGCCCCGTGCTTGACACGGGGCTGGGCTTCCTTGCGTCACCAGCTTCGTGCGCAGGCCGCACGCCTTGCCGCACCAGGAACAGCCAAGCCCCGGATCAAGTCCGGGGCGACGAGGGGGGGGCACGTATAGCTTTGTGCCCGTCGCGCAGAGCATGTTCGCAAAGCGAAAATCCGACTGGCAGGTAACGATAATATTGCAATCGTTGTGCAGACTGATTTTCTCATGCATCAACTCGCGATGGTAAGAATACTCACCTCAACTGCGATTGCAGCAACAGCACTTACCCTTAGTGGTTGCCGTACCTTAGCCGATTGGGGGCCGCAGTCTGGACGTGCAATTCCTCCTGGCGACGTAGTCGCCATAGGTCGACTGAGCGATCAGAAAAGTGAAACTCAAGAGTACGCTCCTGACGACTTGTTAGAGTACGGTTGGTTCTCCGCCAAATTTCACATCACGAGGGTGCAATCTGGTCGGCTACATGACAAGGTTATCCATGTTCGTTACTTCGGGCACACTTGGTTTAGGACGGACATTAATTTCCGTTTTCGCCTAAGAGCAGAGGAGAATGGCCGCTACATAATTTGTAAACAACCCAACTCGAGCGGATACAACTGTGACTTTAATGAGGGTACTTAGTTCCTCTTACCGTTGTTTTGTTAACTGCAATAGCCCACCCCATCCGCGCCAAACGGAACGCTAGCGGACAGATTGCAGCCTCGCCTGCAACAGCCCCCTTGCCTCCCCACCCCTGCCGCGCCGACACTGCGGGGGTAAACGGCGGAGAGGCCCCATGAACGTCCCCTATCTCGCGCGCGGCGTCATGCCGGTCAGTACCGACAGTTCGGTGCTGGTAAGCTCGTCGAAGTATCTCAACAACCCGCGCCTGCGTGACTGGCTGGCGATGATCCTGCTGCGCCGGAACGGCAAGGACCTGCCCCCGCCCGCCGAGATGCACGAATTCCTGCAGATCCTGGGCGAGCTGCGCGATTTCGACGCAATCGAGGAGCAGATCACCACCGAGCGCAAGGTCAACCCGCAGCTCGATGCGTGGTTCAGCGCGGGTCACGTCAGCCGCTACAAGATCGAGGATTTCGCCCAATACGCGCCCGGATCGCTGGGCCGGATCTTTTACGATCAGATGACCGGCGGCTCCTATGACATCCAGATCGTGCCGTGGAGCGAGCCCAAGACCCAGCTGGAATTCTTCAACTTGCGCAGCGGCCAGACGCATGATTTCGAGCACATCCTGACCGGCGGCGGGTTCAATTTCATGGGCGAGCTGGTGCCGTACTGGTACCGCCTGACCAATGTCCCGCGCTTCATCAAGGACCAGCAGCTCGCCAGCGAGCTCAACGTGATCAACATCTTCGGATCGCTGCGCTACCAGACCCGCACGGCGCTGCATTACCCGGAAGTCTGGCCGGTCTGCGTCGACTGCATCCAGCGCGGGATCACGGTGGGCACGCAAAGCGACGCCTTGTTCCTTGCCAAAATCGAGGATGCGTTCCACCTTCCTCTGCAAGAGGCGCGCGCCTTCCTTGGGGTGCGCGGTGCAGTGGATGTGGATACCCATAACGCGGGGGCCTTCTGGGCCGAACGCGAAGCATTGGTGGAGGCCTGAGGCGATGGCGGACTATGATATCCTGATCAAGGGCGGCACGGTGCTGGACGGCAGCGGTGCGCCCGGCTTCATCGGAGATGTGGCGCTCAAGGGCGACCGGATCGTGGCCGTGGGCCAGTGCCCCGGCAGCGCCGCGCAGGTGATCGATGCCGCGGGCAAGCTCGTCACCCCCGGCTTCGTCGATATCCATACCCATTACGATGGCCAGTCGATCTGGTCGGAGGAAATGTCGCCCAGTTCCTCGCACGGGGTCACCACCGTGGTGATGGGCAATTGCGGCGTCGGCTTTGCGCCCTGCCGCAAGGAAGACCAGCAGACGCTGATCAAGGTAATGGAAGGGGTGGAGGACATCCCCGGCGTCGTCATGGCCGAAGGGCTGCCGTGGGACTGGGAAACCTTCCCCGAATACCTCGACGCGGTCGACAGCCGCAAACGCGATATCGATGTTGCCGCACTGCTGCCGCACAGCCCCTTGCGGGTCTATGCCATGGGGGAACGCGGCGCCAATCGGGAGCCGGCCAATGATGATGACCTCAAGCGCATGCGGGAACTGGCGCGCGAGGCGCTGGAGGCCGGGGCGATCGGCTTTGCCACCAGCCGCCTGCAGATCCACAAGACGATGGACGGGGATTTCATCCCCAGCTTTGAGGCGGACAGCAAAGAACTGGTCGAAATCGCCAGCGCGATGAAGGACGTCGGCTCCGGCGTGATGCAGATGGTGCCCAACATCTACAACGGCTGGGAAGTGGAATTCGCCCATCTGAAGGCCATCGTCGATGCCACCGGCCGCCCCGCGACCTTCACCTATGCCACCGCCAACAGCGGCCCGCCGACCTGGCTGGAAGCGCTGGAACTGGTCGAGGCGGAGAATGCCAAGGGCGCGAAATTCCGCCCGCAGATCATCCCGCGCCCAATCGGCATGGTCGCCGGGTTCGAACTTTCGACCCACCCGTTCTGCCTCTGCCCCAGCTATCTGCCGATTGCGAAGCTGCCCTTGGCGGAGCAGCTGGAGCACCTGAAGGACCCGGATTTCCGCGCGAAGCTGATTGCCGAACTGCCCGAGGAGGGCCACCCGCTCGCCCAGCTGTCGCGCAACTGGAACTGGCTGTTCCCGCTGTCCGATCCGCCGAACTATGAACCCCCGCGCGAAAGCAGCATTGCCGCGCAGGCCGAGGCGCAGGGCCGCAGCCCCGAAGAAGTGGCGATGGACCTGCTGATGAATGGCGGCGACGGCAAGGGCATGCTCTACAACGCCCTCGGCAATTTCCACGAAGGCAAGCTCGACGCGCTGCTGCCGCTGATGCAGCACAAGGACGTGGTGCTGGGGCTGGGCGATGGCGGCGCGCACTATGCCGCGATCTGCGACGCCAGCTATTCGACCTTCCTGCTGACCTACTGGACCCGCGACCGCGCGGGCGAAAAGATCGACTGGGCCTCCGCGATCAAGGCGCTGACCTTTACCCCTGCCGACACCATGTGCCTGTCCGACCGGGGCCTGCTCAAGCCCGGATACAAGGCGGACGTCAACGTGATCGACGCGGAGCGGCTCGCACTGCATCGCCCCGAGGTCAAGTTCGACCTGCCGACCGGCGGACGGCGGCTCGATCAGGCTGCCACCGGCTATGACTGGACGATCTGTTCCGGACAGGTGATCCGCCAGAATGACCGGCCCACCGGCGCCCGCCCGGGCCGCCTGGTGCGCGGATCGCAGCAACCACCCATGGCGGCTTGACCAGTCCCCCTCCCGCTTGCGGGAGGGGTTAGGGGTGGGCCTGAGGCCGCAGGCCTCACTGTTCCACCGCACTGCCGCAAACCCACCCCCGGCCCCTCCCGCAAGCGGGAGGGGGGAAGGAACGCCGAATGACCCTTACTCTCGAATCCCTCGCCGCCCGGATCGCAGCGCTGGAAGACATCGAAGCGATCCGGCAATTGAAGGCCCGCTATCTGCGCGGCTGCGACCTGAAGCAGCCCGAAGTGGTGCGCGACACCCTGCTGCCCGAGGCGGTGATCGCCTATGAGGGCTTTCCCCCGTTTGACAATCGCGACGGCTTCGTCGCGGTGTTCGAGGCGATGGGGTGCCAGCCGGGCGTCCATGACCTGCACCACGCGACCAATTCCGAAATCGCGCTGACCGGCCCTGATGAGGCGACGGGCAAGTGGTCGCTCAACTTCCGCAGCATCATCATGGCCCAGCGCAGCGTGATCCGGATGGGGGTGGAATACGAAGACCGCTATCTGCGCCGCGATGGCCGCTGGTGGATCGCCGAAACCCGCAGCACCCGCACAGGCTGCCTCATCGAACAGGTGGACGAAGCGGGCAAGGCGACCGTAGTGGTGATGGGCGATCCCCCGGCCGCCTATGGCGAGGGGTAATCGCCCCGCCCTTTGACAGTGCCAGCAATGCACGGCAATGCGGGTTCATGCTGAACTGTGGAGCTGCGGTGCAATGCTAGCCGAAATGATCCAGCGCCTGTTTGAGCGGCAGTTGACCGACGCCGCCCAGGCGCGTGCGCGCGCGGGCGAATGGCTGCCCGATCTGTGGGCCGAAGTGACCGAAATGGGCCTGCCACTCGCCCTGCTGAGCGAGGACGAGGGCGGGTTTGGCCTGTCCGCCGCCGAAGCGGGTGAGGCGCTGCGCCAGCTGGGGCTCTATGCCGTGCCGCTGCCGCTAGCTGAAACGATGGGTGCCAACCGCCTGCTGGCCAAGGCCGGACTGCCGCTGGCCGAGGGCCCCGCCGGCCTCGCCCGCGCCGATCACCTGACTGTCGAACATGGCCGGATCAGGGGCGAGGTCGCACGCGTAGCCTGGGGCGAACAGCTCGATTGTCTGGCCCTTGCCATCGGCGATCAGCTCTACCGCGTGCCGCGTTCCGGCTGGACCATTGCCGAGGCCGGCAGCGCGCTCAACTTCCACCCGCGCCCGACGCTGGCGCTCGATTGGGAAGTCGATGCCAGCGCACCCGCGCCCTATTGCCCGCTGGCCGAAGGATCGATCCTGCGCGCGTTCCAGATTGCCGGGGCGCTCGAAGCCGCGCTTGACATGACGCTCGATCACACCGCCACCCGTGTCCAGTTCGGCAAGCCGCTGCAGAAGAACCAGGTGGTGCAGCACGAGCTGGCCAAGCTGGCGGGCGAGCTGGCCTGCGCCACCGCCGCCGCCGATCTTGCCGCCGAAGCGCTGGCGCGCGGCGATGTGCTGGGCGTGGCCGCCGGGACGCTGCGCGCGCGTGAAGCCGCCGGAGCCGGTGCGGCAATCGCCGGGCAGATGCACGGCGCGATCGGCTTTACCCGCGAGCACCGCCTCCACCTCTACACCTCCTCGCTGTGGACCTGGCGCGATGAATTCGGCGGTCAGGTCATGTGGGCGAAACTGCTGGGCAAGGCCGCGATTGACGCTGGCTCTGCCGGATACTGGCCGATGGTGACCGACCTATGAGCAAGATCCCCTTCCCCGCTCCGCCTGCTGACAGCGCGGCGGTAGTTGCCCTGCGCGGCGAATTCCGCAGCTTCCTGGCCAAGCAGCTGGCTGACCGCAGCGCGCGTCAGCGTTCCGACAACTGGTACGGCTATGACCGCGCATTCAGCCGGGCGATGGGCCAGGCCGGATACCTCGGCATGACCTGGCCGAAGCAGTACGGCGGGCATGAGCGCAGCGCCTTCGAACGCGCCGTGGTGGTCGAGGAATGCCTCGCTGCCGGGGCCCCCGTCGGCGCGCACTGGATCGCCGACCGCCAGAGCGGGCCCTCGATCCTCAAGTTCGGGACCGAGGCGCAGAAGCAGGCAATCCTGCCCGGCATTGCCGCCGGCGAGCTGAGCTTTGGCATCGGCATGAGCGAGCCGGATTCGGGCTCCGACCTTGCCGCCACCCGCACCAAGGCCGTGCGGGACGGCGATGTCTATCGCGTGACGGGCACCAAGGTCTGGACCAGCTTCGCGCACGAGGCGGACTATGTGATCCTGTTCTGCCGCACCCAGGGCACTCCGGCGGACCGGCACAAGGGCACCAGCCAGCTGCTGGTTGACCTCAAGAACACACCGGGCCTGACGATCAAGCCGATCATCGATCAGGCCGGGCAGCACCACTTCAACGAGATGCATTTCGAGGAGGCCGTGGTGCCCGCGGACATGCTGCTGGGCGAAGAGGGCCAGGGCTGGGACCAGGTGATGAGCGAGCTGGCGTTCGAACGCTCCGGCCCGGAACGCTTCCTCTCCTCGATCGAGCTGCTGCTGCAACTGGTCGAAGTGCTGAAGGGTCGTGACAGCGATGCCGCCCAGATCACGCTCGGCCGGGTCACCGCGCGGCTGGCGGTGCTGCGCCGCCTGTCGCGCTCGGTCGCGGGGATGCTGCAGAACAAGCAGGATGCCGGTTTGCAGGCTGCGATCGTCAAGGACGTGGGTGCATTATTCGAACAGGGCCTGCCCGACATCGCCCGCGAACTGGTGGACTGCGAAGCCGATCCGCGCGCGGCCAGCGCCTATGCCTCGGTGCTCGCGAACATCGTCCACAATGCGCCAAGCTGGTCGCTGCGTGGCGGGACGCGGGAAATCCTGCGCGGGATTATCGCGCGAGGGCTGGGGACGCGTTAACCGCGTCCGCGATAGCTCGCGACGCCCTGATCCGGCACCCACAGCCCTTCCGGGGCCGGGCCGCTTTGCCAGAAGACGTCGATGGGGATCCCCCCGCGCGGGTACCAGTAGCCGCCGATCCGCAGCCAGCGCGGCTGCATTTCGGTGAACAGGCGCTGGCCGATCCCGACGGTGACGTCTTCGTGGAACCCCGCGTGGTTTCGGAATGATCCGAGGAACAGTTTGAGACTTTTCGATTCTACGATCGTTTCGCCAGGCGCATAGTCGATCACCAGATGCGCAAAATCGGGCTGGCCGGTGACCGGGCAAAGCGATGTGAATTCAGGCGCGGCGAAGCGCACCAGATAGAGCGAGCCGGCGCGCGGATTGGGCACATAGTCCAGCACCGCCGCTTCCGGCGAGGCGGGCAACTGGCTGGTCTGGCCCAGGTGCAAGGGTTGAGGTGTGTCTGCCATGCAACGCGCCATGCCCCGATCGCGCGGCAGACACAAGTGAGCGGTTGGAACCTGGGGGTTCACTCCCTATTCAGGGCCGGGACGGCCAAGCGTGGTGCCGGATGGACAGGGTAATGCGGGAAAACAGGGTTTCGATACGACTGGGCTCGGGAATGCTGCTGATGGCAGGCATGCTCGCGGGCCCGGTTCTGGCCCAATCCGCGAATGATTATCGCCTGCCCGGTGCGACTGGCACCCCCACGTCGCGTGCCGCCGGGCCGGTCGATCCCAGCGATCCGACGATCAGCCAGCCTCGCCCCCGGGCCAGCACCACCGCCACGCCCTCGCCCGAACCAGCAGTCCCCAGCCCCGCGCCAAGCGCGGCCCCCACGGCACAGCCACGGCCCGCCGCCGTCGCTCCGCGCGCGATCCGCACCGCCGCACCGCAAGCCACCGTGCCACTGCCCGCGCAGAATGCACCCGCTCCTCAGCCAAGCCTTACCCCCAACCTCGGCCCTGCCCCGGACCTTTCCCCGTCACCCAGCGCCATACCGATCATCCCGCCCGTACCGCAGGCCGCTGCGGCGACCGGGAGCGGGTTTGACTGGCTCCCCTGGCTTGCCGGAGCGCTGGCTCTGCTTGCCGGAACCAGTGTGCTGCTATGGCGGCGCAGGCGGCGGGCGAATGAACCGGAAATCGCGTTCGAGCCGCCGGTCGTGCCGCAACCCGATCCCGGTCCACAGCCAGCCCCCCAGCCCGCAGCCGCCACCGCGGTGATCGCACCGGAGTCCACCCCCACCACCCTGCCCGACCCCGCCTTCTCTCCTGCACAATCCGATCTCGTGCTGACACTGGAGGCACGGCGGCTGACCGCTTCGCTGATGGCAACCACGCTGAGCTATAGCTTGCGGCTTACCAACAACGGCGCAGCGCCGCTGGCCGCCCTGGCGATCGAGGCCGACATGGTTTCGGCCCATGCCTCGCTGCCGGTGGAACAGCAGATTGCGAACCCGGCGCAGCCGATGGAACTGCGCCATGCGCAAGTTGACCTTGCCCCCGGGGAGAGTGTGGAATTCACCGGCGACCTGCGCCTGCCGCTGACTGACATCACTCCGATACGATCGGGCAGTTCCGCCTATTTCGTGCCGCTTGCACGGTTCCGGGTGGATGGCGGAACGCAGGTCATGGCCCATACCTTTGTCATCGGCGAACTGCCGGAACAGACTGACGCTGCGCTGCGTCCGTTCCGGCTGGACCTTGGCCCGCGCACCTACAGCCGGATCGGCCAGCGCGCGGTCGCCTGACCAAAAAAAAATCCCCCACTTCCCCCCTCGACGCATGGCCTGCACGGGTATACCGTGTTCGCAACTGCAGCGAAGAGGAGCGCTGCTATGACGGTGAAGAGCCGCGCCCCGTGCACCTGTGGAGGACATACGCATTATGGAAAGTCTGGTTTCGACCGAATGGCTGGCAAACGAAATGGGCGCCAGCGATCTGCGGATCGTCGATTGTACAAAGCATCTGCCTGCAACCGGGCGTGATCCCAAGGCGGAGTATGAAGCCGGGCACATCCCCGGTGCGGTCTATATGGACCTGGGCGATCTGACCGACACCAGCAACCCGATCGAAAACATGCTGCCCCCCGCAGAAAAGTTCGCCAGCCGCATGCAGTCGCTGGGACTGGGCGATGGCAGCCGGATCGTCCTGTACGATGACAGTGCGGTGAAAACCGCCGCGCGGGCCTGGTTCATGCTCAAGATGTTCGGCGCGCACGACGTGGCGATCCTTGATGGCGGTCTGGCCAAGTGGAAGGCCGAAGGCCGCACCCTGACCCAGGGCAAGGAAACGCTGCGCCACCGCCACTTCACCGCCTGGCAGGACGATTCGGGCGTGCGGACCAAGGCACACGTGCTGGCCAATTTGCACAGCAGGGAGGAACAGGTGGTCGATGCCCGCGGCGCGGCGCGCTGGTCTGGTGCAGAAGAAGATCCCCGCGCCGGCATCGCCAGCGGCCACATCCCGGGTTCCTACAACGTCCCCTTCTCCGAACTCTACAATGCTGATGGCACCTTCAAGGACAAGGCAGGCCTCAAGGCCGCCTTTGAAGGCGCGGGAGTGGACCTGTCCAAGCCGGTGGTCACCAGCTGCGGCAGCGGGGTCACAGCCTGCGTGCTGCTCTTCGGCATGCACCTGCTCGGCAAGGAAGACATGGCGCTGTATGACGGCAGCTGGACCGAATGGGGTGCCGATCCCGATACGCCCAAGTCCGTGAAGGCCTAAGTGGCCAAGCAGGTTCCCGATAGCATCACCACCGCCACCCGGCTTGTCACGGCCGGGCGGCGGCCGGAATGGACCGGGCCGGTGGTCAATCCCCCGGTCGTTCGTGCCAGTACGCACCTGTATGAAGACAGCGCCGCGCAGCAGGCCGGGCTGCGGGTCAACCAGGACGGCGTGTTCCACTATGGCGCTCGCGGCGGGCCGACCCAGTGGGCCCTCGCCGATGCCCTGACCGAACTGGAGCCGGGCGCGGCGGGAACCATGCTCTACCCTACCGGCCTCGCGGCCCCGGCGATGGCCCTGCTCAGCGTTCTGAAGGCCGGCGACGAAGTGCTGGTTTCGGACAATTCCTATGACCCCAGCCGGACCATCGCGGTCCACGCGCTGAAGGACTATGGCATTTCCGCCAGGTTCTTCGATCCACTCGATGTGGCCGGATTTGCAGCGATGATCGCGGAAAACAGCCGCGCCGTTCTGCTCGAAGCCCCCGGCAGCGTATCGATGGAGATGTGCGACATCTCCGCTCTGGCCCAGACCGCCAAGGCGCGCGGACTGGTGGTGCTGATGGACAACACCTGGGCCGGTCCGACCGGATTTCAGGCGCTCTGCCACGGGGTCGACATGTCGATTCTGGCCCTGACCAAGCATGTCGGCGGCCATTCGGACCTGATGCTGGGAAGCGTCACCGCCAATGCCGAATACTACCCGCGCCTGCGCAAGCGCTCGCTGATGCTGGGCCAGCAGGCTTCTCCGGATGATTGCGCGCTGGCCCTGCGCGGCCTTCGCACCATGGCGCTGCGGCTGGAACGCTCCAGCGCCAGCGCGCTGACAATCGCAGAGTGGTTGCAGCGCCGCCCGGAAGTGGCCGCCGTGCTGTTCCCGATGCTGCCGGGATCGCCCGGCCACGATCTGTGGAAGCGCGACTTCACCGGCGGCTGCGGGCTGATGACGATCATCATGCAAGGCGGCGATCTGGCGGCGCGCGACCGGCTGGTAGATGCGCTGAGCCTGTTCGGGATCGGCTATTCCTGGGGTGGATTCGAAAGCCTCGCGCTCGGCAGCCACCCTGAGCGTGACCGCGACGTACTCCCCTGGCCGCCGCGCGGGATCGATCCCGAAAACCGCCACGCCGTGCGGCTGTGGATCGGGCTGGAAGACCCCGCGGACCTGATCGCCGATCTCGATCAGGCCCTGGCGGCCTGGCGGCAGGGATAGGCCTGCCTAACCCATCGGGTAACGGATCTCCCGGCTGACCTTGTTGATGGCCTGCATCACATCGGCAGGCAGGACCATGTCGATGGCGGCGAAGATTTCGGCCAGCTGGTCCTCCTTCGACACGCCGACGATGGTCGAGGCGACGAAATCATGCTGTTTGGACCACGCGACCGCCATGGTCACCGGGCTCATACCGGCTGCGGCAGCGATCTCGGCAAAGCGAGCGGTTGCGGCAAGCGAGCGTTCATTGACGAACCGCTTGCCCATGTCGGCCTGCCGCCCTTCCATCGCCAGATAACGGCTGAACCGAGCCCCATCAGGCCGCGCGCCGTCCTGGTACTTGCCCGAAAGCACCCCGCCCGCGATGGGCGAATAGGGTATCAGGCTGACACCCTCCTGCCGGCAGACCTGCGCCAGTTCATCTTCAAACCGGCGGTTGTTGAGGCTGAAATTGTTCTGGATCGTCTGATAGCGCGCGGTGCCCAGCCGTTCGGCAGTCTGGATCGATTTCATCAGCCCCCAACTGGTCTCGTTCGAACAGCCGGTGATCCGCACCTTGCCCGCGCGGACGAGCTCGTCGAGCACTTCCATCGTCTCGTCATAGGGCAGGTCGTGGTCGGGCCAGTGGGTCTGGTAAAGGTCGATGTAGTCAGTGCCGAGCTTGGTCAGGCTGTCTTCCACCGCGACCATGATGTTGCGGCGGTCAAGCGCAGTCATGCCTTCGCGCTTGGGGCTGCGGAACCAGACGTGGCTGGGGCCGGACACCTTGGTAGCCAGAATGATCGCGTCGCGCGGCTTGGTCTTGAGCCACTTGCCAACGATCTCCTCGGTCCGGCCAACCCATTTCGGATCGGGCGGCACGGGATAACCTTCGGCGGTATCGTAAAAATTGATGCCCTGCTCAAAGCACTCGTCCAGGATGCGCAGCGCGGCGGCTTCATCGGTCTGGCTGCCGAACGTCATCGTACCCATGCAGATATCGGACACGACGATTGCGGACTTGCCGAGGCGGCGGTGTTGCATCAATCAATTCTCCCGGAAGCGATCTGGTTTTCGATCGCAACGGGTGCCGCCCGGCAAGGCCGCGGTCAAGGGATAAGTCAGGCCGGGATCAGCCGCAGCGGCGTGGCCTTGGCGTGGCGGCGGCGCTCTGCCCGGTCGCGCTGGACGGCGGCGACGCGCAGGCCGGACACCCCGGCACGGTCCATCGCATGCTGCCAGCTGGCGAATTCCTCGTACGACAGGTTATAGCGCGCCATGACCTGCTCCACGGTCATCATGCCGCTTTCCACCGCGGCAACGACTTGTGCCTTGCGGCTGGCGACCCACCGGGTCGTATCGCGCGGCGGCAGGCTTTCCCGGGTGAACAGGCGGCCCATCGGACCAATCACCGCGGCGGGGCGAGAGTTGTGATATTCCAGCATTTTACGGCCCTCGATCTGTTAAGACAATCGGTGGCCCCCAAGTCCGGAAACAGTGCGGCTGGCGTGGTTAAAACCGAATGAATCCGCCGCTCGTCCCGCCGCAGCGACGGGGCGGCTGACGGCGAGGCGTGGCGGGGTGGCGATGGGGCGTTGCTAGTACGTGACGACCGAATAGACAGGCGGTTGACGGCAAGCCCCATCGATCAGAATCGCCCCCGGAATTGCCGGGGTAATCGGCGCATCGGTGGTACATTCGGGCAGACGGAACTGCACCGGCGGCAGCTTGACCCGCACATAACGTCCCGGCCATTCGGCGTATGGGCGCCGCAGGCGGCGTTGGAGAGTGGTGGCCACCATTCGGGCCATCGAATCGTTCGGCGAACTGGTCACTTCAATCAGCACAATCCGTCCTTCCGGACTGATGATCGCGGTGCTTTCGACCACACCTTCGATCTCTTCCCGCAGGGCACGGGTGGGATAGTCATCTCCGGTCACGAGTTTCTGCAATGGCACGGGCCGAGCCGGATTGGGAGTGAGCAGCCCGCCTTCAACCGGCGGATTGCGCGCCAGTTCGCGGTCCAGCAAAGCCCGCGCCGAAGCAGAGCCTTGCACGATCAGCCAGCCAAGATTTGAGCGGGCCTCGCTCTGGCCAAGATCACCCTTGCTCGCCAGCACCCGGTCGATCCAGCCAAGCAAGGCAGGTTCAGCCTGCATCCCATAGCGCAGCAACAGACTGGCGCTATCAGCCTGCACTTTGGGATCCTTGCTGGTCAGCCCGGGCGTGACCAGCGCCGCCAGCCGCCCGGACAGGGCCGGGCTTCGATTTAGGCCGTGACCGCCCGCGCGCAGCTTCGCAGTCAGGGCGGCGCGTTCGGCTAGCCAGCGCGGTTCGATCCGGTCAAGCAGCATGGCCATGGCCGCATCATCATAGCTCGCCAGCTTCCACAGAAGCGCCTCGCCGCGCGGCACGTCGGCGGGGACCAGCTTGCCTTCCAGCAGGATCTGCACGGCGCGCCGCTGATCTTCGGAAAAATTCGATTTGGTCAGCTCGTCCAGCGCCAACGCAGGATTGAACCGGGGGGATTGCGGATCGAGCAGCAAGTCATGGCGCAGCCCGGCGCGGCGCTGGTTGAAATGCAGTGTGTCCCCCAGCACTGCCCAGACATCATCGCGCGCCAGGAACTGCATGCGTTCCTGATCGGTCCAGCTGGGCGGAGCGCCGGGATAGACCGGGCCGTCGCGCAGCCACATGATCCGGGCCACTTCCTCGGCCCGGGCCAGATCCTCCGGCCGTCCGCGCTCGCGGCGGAATGCGGCTTCGGCTTGAATATGGCGGGGATAGCCCTGGACGATCTCGGCAACGCTCTGGTCCGACCGGACCATGGCAATCGCCAGATCGAGGTTTTTGGGGCAGCCCGCATCGCCGGACCGCAGCAGCATGGCGAGCTCCTCTTCACGGCCCTGTTCCCCGCCACGCAATGGCAACAGGCGTTCCAGCTTGCCTCGCGCCGCCTTGGCACGGTGACAGAATTTGCGCTTGAGCTTGGCCTCGCGGCGATCGCGCGCCGGGTCGATTATGCTGATCAAGGAGACCGGTGTTGGTTGGCGCGCCGTTGCAATGGCGGGTACCAGCAGCCCGGCGATCAAGGCAAAACCCAGGGTCAGCTTCATGGCATCCACCCCCTTACGGGCATGGAGACTACAGCAAAGTCAGACCATTACCAGCCGTCTCAGGTCCGGCGCGATACCGCGAACAGGGCGGCTTCGGCCATGGCGCTGCGCGCTTCGCCCGCCGGAAAACCCGCGATCGCATCGATCGCGCGCTGGGCGAAGTGGCGGGCGCGATCGCGGGTGGCGCTGACGGTGTCATGGCGCGCGATCAGCTCCACCGCATGGGCCAGATCGGCATCGCCGCTGCGGTGGCCCAGGATCGCATCGCGCCAGAACGCGCGTTCGTCCTCGGTGCCGCGGGCATAGGCCAGGATCACCGGCAGGGTCATCTTGCCCTCGCGGAAATCGTCGCCCTTGCCCTTGCCCATTTCGTCGGCCGAGGAATCGTAGTCCATCGCATCGTCGACCAGCTGGAAGGCGATGCCCAGGTTGCGGCCGTAATCCTCCAGCGCGCGCTCCTCGGCCTCGCTCTTTTCGGCGACCACGGCGGCGATCCGGGTGGCGGCGGCGAACAGCGCAGCAGTCTTGGCGCCGATGATCGAGAGATAGCGGTCCTCGCTCGTTTCGATCTGGCGCGCGGCGGTCAGTTGATCGACCTCGCCCTCTGAAATCACCGAGCTGGCGTTCGAAAGGATCTTCAGCACTTTCAGGCTGCCATCCTCGACCATCAGTTCGAAGCTGCGGGTGAACAGGAAATCGCCGACCAGCACCGTGGCCGGATTGCCGAAGACGATGTTGGCCGTGCTCTTGCCCCGGCGCAGTTCGCTGCCATCGACCACATCGTCGTGGAGCAAAGTGGCGGTGTGGATGAATTCGACCGCCGCGGCGAGCTTGTAATGCCGCGTCCCTTCATAGCCGCACAGCGCCGCCCCCGCGAGGGTCAGCATCGGCCGCATCCGCTTGCCACCGCCCGCGATCAGGTGCCCGGCGAGTGCCGGGATCAGCGGAATGCGGCTTTGCATCCGGTCCAGGATCACCGCGTTGACCGCGTTCATCCCTTCGGCCGTCAACGACAGCATGGGTTGCAGCGAGGGTTCGGCTGCGCGCGGGCGCAGGGGGATCACATCGGCGCTCATCGCGCGCCCCTTGCTCCCCCGGCGCGGCGAAGGCAAGTGCAAAGGCAGCAATGGAAATGCCGAAAATGTCGTGCTAGCGCTGCGGGCATGTCTGATACAGCGACCGCCCCCCAGCCCGATCCCGTCCTCGCCAATTTCCGCGCCAGCATCGATAATATCGATGCCGCGCTGATCCATATGCTGGCAGAACGCTTTCGGATCACCAAGGCCGTCGGCGAATACAAGGCCATGGCCGCGCTGCCCCCCAGCGATCCTGGGCGCGAGGAACGCCAGATCGCCCGCCTGCGCAAACTGGCGGCAGACGCCCAGCTCGATCCCGATTTCGGCGAAAAATTCATCCGCTTCATCATCGACGAAGTGATCCGCCACCACGAACAGGCGCAAGGGGCGAAATGACCCAGCCCGAAGCCTATGCGCGGTTCAGGGCCCTGCACGAAGGGCCCGGCGCGTTTGTGCTGGCCAATGCCTGGGACGCGGCGAGCGCGGTGGTGTTGCGGGAAGCGGGGTTTCAAGCGCTGGGCACTTCCAGCGCGGCGATTGCGCACGGGATGGCGCGGAAGGATTGTCATCACGCGGTCAGCCGGGAAGAGGCGGTGGACAACGGAACCTTGCTGGCGCGGGCGAGCGGCTTGCCAGTGAACGGTGATCTGGAGGACGGGTTCGGCCCTTCCCCGGAAGACTGCATCGCCACGGTCGAGGCAGCGATTGCGGGCGGGCTGGCCGGTGTGGGGATCGAGGATACCACTGCCGATCCTGAGAATCCAATCCATGCCTTTGACCATGCCGTCGCGCGGATCGCGGCGGCGGCCAAGGCGGCGAGGGGCCGGATCGTGTTGACCGGGCGGACCGACATCTATCTGCACGGCCAGGGCGATCTGGACGAGGCTGTGCGCCGCCTGACCGCCTTTGCCGAGGCGGGCGCGGACGTGCTCTATGCCCCTGCTCTGCCCGATATAGACGCGATCCGCGCGGTGGTGCAGGCCGTGGCGCCGAAGCCCGTCAACGTGCTGCTGGGGCCATGGGGGCGGTTTGGTGCCCTGTCCGATCTCTCTGCCGCCGGGGTCAAGCGGGTCAGCCTGGGTTCGGCGCTCTATGGCAGCGTGATGGGCCATCTCGGGCGGGTCGCGGCACAAGTCGCTGGCGGAGACATGGCCGCCGCCGTGGCCGGCAAGACCGCGCTCAATTTCGATGCCTTGTTCGAAACCAACTGAAGGATTTACGCTGTGATCAAACGCCATGGCCTGTTTGCCGCGCTGGCCCTGGGCCTGTCCGTTCCCGCCTGGGCGCAAAGCGATCCGGCTCCGGCCGCACCGCCCGCCGCCGCTGCGGAAACGCCGATCGATGCTGCACGATTGGCCGCCGCCGCGCCGGTGATCGACAAGGTCTTTCCGATCGGTACCTATGCCCGGATGATGAACGGATCGATGGACGCGATCATGGGCAGCGTGATGGACGGGGTGGGCAAGCTGCCGATGCGCGATCTCGCCAAGATCGGCGGGCTCAGCGAAGACGAGCTCAAAGGCATGGGCGAAGGCACGCTGAAGGACATGATGGAGATCATCGATCCGGTGTACCAGCAACGCATGGACCTGTTCATGAAGACCATGATGGGTGAAATGACCACGGTGATGAGCCAGTTCGAACCGGCGGTTCGCGATGGTTTGACCCAGGCCTATGCCAAGCATTTCACGCCGGAGCAGCTGGCTGATCTGGGCACCTTCTTCGCCACCCCCACCGGGCAGGACTATGCGGCCAATTCAATGCTGCTGTTCATGGATCCGGCAGTAATGGCCAAGATGCAGGAGCTGACTCCGGCCCTGATGCAGCAGATGCCTGCGATCATGGGCAAAGTCGAAGCGGCCACCGCAGGCCTGCCCAAACCCCGCACCTACAAGGACCTGACCAAATCTGAACGCGCCAAACTGGCCAAATTGCTCGGCACAACCGAAGCCGCGCTGGCGAAGAAACAGGGGAAGTAGGCCGAACATGCCCCGAACCGTTCGTGTCGAGCGAAGTCGAGACACGCCCACACCGTGCTAGGT
>CAZKAX010000042.1:24232-26528 GCA_964550775.1 uncultured Novosphingobium sp.
CCCCCACCACGCCCCGCCCCGTCCGTGTCGACCAACCTCCACACCCCCCCCCCCCGCGCTCTGTGACCCCCCCCCGCCCCACACGAACGGTTCCAGGGGGATCAGGTGCGTGCTTAGCCCCCGTCCGCCCGCTCACGCACCCAGCGGCTGGTGATCGGCGGGGTCTTGTTGGGTACGGCGATCTTTTCGCTGAGCGCGGCTGCGCGGCGCAGGGCCGCGATGTCTGCTGCGGTGCAGACTGAATCCTTGACCTTCAGCCCAGGGAACGGCTGTTTGGAGACGAAATCGTCCGGGTTCGGCATACCTTTGCGCTTGGGCAGTTTCTTCGGCAGCGGCCCGCAAGCGACTGGCCAGCGCAGGACCTCGATCCCGCGCCCTGCCTCGTCACGTTTCAGAATCCGCGCCGCGATGTAGAGGAAGCCTTTGCTCTCTCCGTTGGGTCCTGCATTCTTGCCCGAACTCATGTCGATCTGATCAATCAGCGGTTCGCCGGGAACCAGCACGTGATCGATCTTGTCCCACTTCGTCACGTCCGCCAATTGACCCTTTTCGTCGTCCGCGCCCATGCCCGGCCCACGATACCGCCCGCCTTCCACCAGCATCGGCTGCGCGCAATCCGGCCAATCCTGCATCGCCTGCGCGGGATCAAACCTGCAGTCTGATCCTTTGAGATTGGCCCAAAGCCCGTCGCGCAGTCCCGGCTGCGCCGCTTCGCTTGCCGCGAACCATGGCTTTTCCGACACCACCATGTTGCAGCCCCCAAGCCCAATGGCCAGAGCGGCGATAGCCAGCTTGCGCATCATTTCTGTCCTTTCACCCGCGGCAGCCGGAGTTTGACCAGCAACCCGCCCAGATCCTCGCTCTCGTCCAGACTGACCGAGCCGCCATAGATTTCCGCGACGTCGCGCACGATCGCAAGGCCAAGTCCGGTGCCCGGCTTGCCAGTATCGAGCCGCGCCCCGCGATCAAAGATGCGGGTGCGCTCGGCCTCTGGGATGCCCATGCCATCATCCTCCACCCAGACCTCGCACCAATCCACCTCACCCGTGGGATCAATCGTTACGAACACCGATCCACCGCCATACTTGGCCGCGTTTTCGATCAGATTGCCCAGAATCTCGTCAAGATCCTGTCGTTCGATCGCAACCAGAGCCTCGCGATTGCCATCCAGATCGAATCGCGCCTTGTCGTACAGCCGGGTCACAGCCCGCAGCACCGCCTCCACGCTTTCACCAACTTGCGCGCGCGCCTGACCGACTGCGCGGCGACCAACGGCGCGGGCGCGCGCGAGGTGGTGATCGACCTGACGGCGCATCACAGCGGCTTCGCGGATCACTGTTTCGGGCAGGTCCGCCGCATGAGCGGTGGCGGCGTTCATTACCACGGTCAGCGGGGTCTTGAGCGCATGGGCGAGGTTCCCGGCGTGGGTCCGCGCCTCTTCCGCCTGCCGCTCCGAATGGGCCAGCAATGCGTTGAGTTCCTGCACCAGCGGCTGCACTTCCAGCGGCAGTGGCTCGGTCACCCGGTTGGCACCCGCTGCCCGCATCCGCTGGATTGCAAGCCGCACCCGGCGCAGCGGGCCAAGGCCATACCAGGTCTGCGCCATCGCCATCAGGAACAGCCCCAGCCCCAGCACCACGAACGACCAGCCCAGGATCGAGCGGATTCGGCGGATCTGGTCATCCAGTTCCTTGCGGCTTTCGGCCACCGTGAACCACCACTTGGTCTCACTGCCGGGCAGCACGATCGAGCGTTCCATGATCCGCAGCGGCTCACCCACGAACTGATCGCTGTCATAGGTATGGGGCGCGGTATCGATATGGCCGCCCTGCACTTTCAGGCTGCGGTCCCATAGCGAGCGTGAGGGGAAATCCTCATGCCCCTCGCCGCTGATCTGCCAATAGAGCCCGCTGCTCGGTTCAAGGAAGCGCTGGTCACCGAGGGGCCGGTTGAAGAACACCTCGCCATCCGGACCAACTTCGGCTGAACCGATCATCGCAGTCAGCATGTAGCCCAGCTGGTTGTCGAAATTGCGGGTAACCAGCCCTACAAGCGTGCGGTCCAACGCCACACCGCCCAACAGCAGCAGCACGGTGATCCACCCCGCCGCAATCAGCATCATCCGCCGCGACAGCGATCCGGTGTGCTGCGCGCCAAGCTCGTTGCGAGGCGGCGATTCCGTCTCGCTCATGCAGCGTTCAACCGCGCGAAACCGACGGATCGTCCAGGCTGTAGCCCAGTCCGCGGATCGTGGTGATCACATCGGCGCCCAGCTTTTTGCGGATGCGGGTGACGA
>CAZKAX010000043.1:0-26230 GCA_964550775.1 uncultured Novosphingobium sp.
GCACAAATCCCGCCTATAGGCAGCGCCATGCGCACCGCCAGAATCGCCCGGAAAACGCACGAAACCGACATTGCGGTCGAGGTCAATCTCGATGGCACCGGCAAGTACGATGTTGCGACCGGGATCGGCTTTCTCGATCACATGATCGAACAGTTCAGCCGCCACTCGCTGATCGACCTGACCTGCCACATCAAGGGCGATCTGCACGTCGATCAGCATCATACCACCGAAGACAGCGCGATCGCGATCGGTCAGGCGATTGCCCAGGCGCTGGGCGACAAGGGCGGGATCGGGCGCTATGGCGAAGCGCATTCGGCGATGGACGAGGCGCTGAGCCGCGTCGTGCTCGACATTTCGGGCCGCCCCTGGCTGGTCTGGAAGGTGCAGTTCACCCAGGAACGGCTGGGCGAAATGGATACCGAGCTGTTCGAACACTGGTTCCAGTCGATCGCGCAGGCCTGCGGGATCACGCTGCACATCGAACAGCTGTACGGCAGCAACAACCACCACATCTGCGAAGGCGTGTTCAAGGGCTTTGCCCGCGCCATGCGGCAGGCGGTGGAGCTCGACCCGCGCAAGGGCGGGGCGGTGCCGTCGACCAAGGGGCAACTCGGTGGCTGAGGTTCTCGCGCTGATCGATTACGGCGCAGGGAATCTTCATTCGGTCGAAAACGCGCTGAAGGCAGCGGGGGCTGAGCGGGTAACCGTTACCGCCGATCCCGATGTGGTGCGCGCGGCGGACCGGATCGTGCTGCCCGGTGTCGGCAGCTTCAAGGCCTGCGCCGAGGGGTTGCGGGCGATCCCGCATCTGGTTGAGGCCATGGCCGAGCGGGTGCTGGTCGGCGGCGCGCCGTTCCTGGGCATTTGCGTTGGCATGCAGCTGCTGGCGGATCGCGGCGTGGAGCACGGCGTGACGCCGGGGCTGGGCTGGATCGGCGGCGAAGTGCGGCTGATCGAGCGGACCGATCCGGCTATCAAGATTCCGCACATGGGCTGGAACGATGTGATCGTCCACAGCCATGCCCCGCTGGTCGAGGCGGGCGAGGCCTATTTCCTGCATTCCTATCACTTCGCGCCAGAGGACGGCCACCATGCCATTGCCATGACCGATCATGGCGGCGGACTGGTCGCCGCGGTGGCGCGCGACAATCTGGTGGGGGTGCAGTTCCATCCGGAAAAGAGCCAGGGCTATGGCCTGGCGCTGCTCCGCAACTTCCTGGAGTGGAAGCCGTGATAGTTTTCCCCGCCATTGATCTGAAACAGGGTCAGGTCGTGCGCCTCGCCGAAGGCGATATGGACCGCGCGACCGTCTATGGTGACAACCCCGCCGCGCAGGCGATGCTGTTTGCCGAGGCCGGATCGCAATTCCTCCACGTGGTCGATCTGGATGGCAGCTTTGCCGGCCGGGCCGAAAACCGCGCGGCGGTGGAGGCGATCCTGGCCGAATTTCCGGGCCACGTGCAACTGGGCGGCGGGATCCGAACGCGTGAGGCGGTGGAGGGTTGGTTCGATCTGGGCGTCAGCCGGGTGGTGATGGGCACCGCCGCGCTGAAGGACCCGCAATTCGTCAAGGATATGGCGCGTGAATTTCCCGGCGGGATCGTGGTCGCGGTCGATGCCCGCGACGGGATGGTCGCGACCGAGGGCTGGGCCGAAGTGTCCAACGTTGCAGTGGTAGACCTCGCCCGCCGGTTCGAGGATGCTGGCGTGGCCAGCCTGCTGTTCACCGACATCGGCCGCGACGGACTGCTCAAGGGCGTGAATATCGACGCGACAGTCGAACTGGCGCGCTCGGTCGATCTGCCGGTGATCGCCAGCGGCGGGGTCAAAGGGCTCGACGATATCCACGTGCTGGCGCTGCATGCGCAGGACGGGATCGAGGGCGTGATTACCGGCCGTGCGCTCTATGACGGGCGGCTTGATCTCGCGGCGGCGATTGCGATGGCGAACCGGGGCTAATGTTTTATCTGTTTGCCATCGGCATAGTGTTGGTGGGTTGGCAAATCATTGTTGGGATCAGCACTGGAAAGATAGCAGCGCTGGGCCATTTTTTTGTCAGAGCCGATCGAGACCGGCAGCCCTTGATGTTCTGGTCACTGATCGGTTTGAACACCTTTTGGATGGTGGGGTTTGGGGTTCTAATGATTCACGAGTTGCACCCATGACCGTCCGCATCCGCGTCATCCCCTGTCTCGACGTGCGTGATGGCCGTGTGGTCAAGGGCGTCAACTTTGTCGATCTGCGCGATGCCGGGGATCCGGTGGAGCAGGCCCGCGCCTATGACGCGGCGGGAGCGGACGAATTGTGCTTTCTCGATATCAGCGCGAGCCACGAAGGGCGCGGGACGCTGCTCGACGTGGTGCGGCGCACGGCGGAAGTGTGCTTCATGCCGCTGACCGTCGGTGGCGGGGTGCGCACGGTGGAGGATGCCCGCGCGCTGCTGCTGGCGGGCGCGGACAAGGTTGCGGTCAACAGCGCCGCCGTCAGCCGCCCGGAGGTGGTCTCTGACATTGCCGAGAAGATGGGCAGCCAGTGCATCGTCGCTTCGGTCGATGCGCGGCGGGTCGGCGAAGGGCGCTGGGAGATTTTCACTCACGGCGGCCGCAAGGCGACCGGGATTGACGCGGTGGAGCATGCCGTCCGGCTCGCGCAGCTGGGCGCGGGCGAACTGCTGGTCACCTCAATGGACGGGGACGGCACCCAGGCCGGCTATGACCTCGCGCTGACTCGCACGATTGCCGATGCCGTATCGGTGCCGGTGGTGGCGAGCGGCGGGGTCGGCACGCTCGACCATCTGGTCGAAGGCGTCACCAAGGGGCACGCCAGCGCGGTGCTGGCCGCCTCGATCTTCCACTTCGGGACCTATACGATCGCACAGGCCCACGCCGCGCTGCGCGCTGCCGGTCTGCCCGCACGCGGGTAAAATGACAGTGGCATGAATGCCGTAGGGTCAGTCCCGGCGTGGGACGGTCCCGGCAAAGCGGTTGCGTATCGGCAGCGATCAGCGCAGGCGCCACGCTATGATTGGTCGCACCGCATTTCTGATTACCCTGGCAACCCTTTCGGCAAGTCCTGCCCTGGCGCAGGCCGGAACCACGATCCCCGAACCGAGCGACGCTTTGCTGTTTGGCATGGGTCTGGCCGGGTTGATGATCGGGCGCTATTTCGCGCGCCGCAAACCGGGCGAGTGATCGCCCCGGCTTGACCTGAACGCGGGCGCGCCGCATGGCTTGGGCCATGGATACGCTGTCCCGCCTCGCCGCAACCATCGCCTCGCGCCGCACTGCCGATCCCGCCACCAGCTGGGTCGCCAAGCTGCACGCGCGCGGGCTGCCGGTGATCGCGAAGAAGCTGGGCGAGGAAGCGGTTGAAACCGTGATCGCCGCCCTGTCTGGCACCCGCGAGGAGCTGGTGGGCGAAGCCGCTGACACGATCTTCCACCTGCTGGTCCTGCTCGACGCCAAAGGGGTGAGCCTGGACGAAGTGCTGGCCGAGCTTGACCGCCGCGAAGGCACCAGCGGGATCGCCGAAAAAGCCAGCCGGAGTGAGTGATGCCGATCGACCCGACCCTGCCCTATGACGATCAGAACATCTTCGCGAAAATCCTGCGCGGAGAGATCCCGAACAAGACCGTTTACGAGGACGAGTGGGCGCTCGCCTTTCATGACATCAACCCGCAGGCGCCGCTGCACGTGCTGGTGATCCCCAAGGGGCCTTACGTCAGCTGGGACGATTTCTCCGCCCGGGCGAGCGCCGAAGAGATTGCCGGATTCGTGCGCGCCGTGGGCCATGTTGCGCGCGAAGCGGGATTGGTCGAGCCGGGCTATCGCCTGCTCGCCAACATCGGCCAGCATGGCCATCAGGAAGTGCCGCACCTGCACGTGCATCTGTTTGGCGGGCGGCAGATGGGCATGATGCTGCCGCGGTAATTCCGGCCCATCCGCGCGATTAATCAGCCCGTTCACCACACCGCGCTTGCCCTGCGACTCGCCCACCGGCTAAGGCTGTTGGCGCAATGACGTCATACCCCGCCCCGCCCTCCGGCCTGATCGAAGGCAAGCTGCACCATTTCGCGGTGCGGGCCTATTTCGAGGATACGGACCTGTCGGGCGTGGTCTATCACGCCAACTATCTGCGCTGGTTCGAACGCGCCCGGTCAGACTTCGTGCGGCTGCTGGGGATTGACCAGCGCGCGGTGAACGAAAGTGGAGAGGGGGCCTTTGCCGTGGCCGATCTGTCGATCCGCTATCTCGCCCCGGCGCGGCTGGATGACGGGGTGCGAATCGAAACCACTTGCGACGATCTGGGCGCGGCGAGTTGCCGGATGCACCAGAAAGCCATTCGCGAGGATGGCAAATTGCTGGCCGAAGCCCATTTCCGCATCGGCTTCGTCGCCCCCGATGGCCGTCCGCGCCGCATGCCGCTGCCCTGGCGCGAAGCCTTTGCCGCAATTGTTACCGAAGGATCCGAATGACCCAGCTCGAACTGCTCGCCGCCGCCGCCTCTGCCGCGCCGCGTCACCTCAACCCGGTCAAGCTGTTCCTCGATGCCGATGTGGTCGTGCAGATCGTCATGGCCGGGCTGGTGCTCGCCTCGATCTGGGTCTGGGCCATCGTCGTCTCGTTCAGCCTGCGCATGGCCGGGATCCGCAAGCGCACCGACGCTTATGAGAAGGATTTCTGGAAGGCGGCGAACATCGACGAATACCAGGCTGAGATGGGCAATATTGGTGGCAAGGGGGGCGAAGTGCCGATCGCCCGCGTGGTCGCCGCCGGCCTTGCCGAATGGCGCCGCTCGGTCGGTTCCAAGCCGATTGACCGCGAAGGCACCCGCCAACGGCTTGGCGCGGTGATGGACAGTGCCGTCGCGCTGGAGGCGGACCGGCTGGCAGACCGGCTCAACTTCCTTGCCACGGTTGGTTCGGTCGCGCCGTTTGTGGGGCTGTTCGGAACCGTCTGGGGGATCATGAACAGCTTCTTCCAGATCGGCCAGCAGCAGAATTCGTCGCTGGCCGTGGTCGCGCCCGGGATTTCGGAAGCCCTGTTCGCCACGGCCATCGGGCTGTTCGCGGCGATCCCGGCGGTCATCGCCTACAACCGGTTTTCGCACCGCGTGAACGCCTATGAAGCCCGGCTGCAGCGCTTTGCCGACCGCTTCCACGCCAGCCTGAGCCGCGAACTGGAGGCGCAGTAATGGCGGTCGGCCCCAGCGCGAACGGCCGCCGCAAGGGGCGCGGGCGTGCGCCGATGGCGGATATCAACGTCACCCCGCTGGTGGACGTGATGCTGGTGCTGCTGATCATCTTCATGGTCACCGCCCCGCTGATGAACGCCGGGGTGCCGATTGACCTGCCGGACAGCAATGCCAAGCCGCTGGCGCAGGAACAGCAGCCGGTGAACATCACCCTGACCCCCGATGGCAGGCTCTACATCGATCAGGCCGAGCTGGCCCCCGGTGAACTCGCCGCCCGGCTGGCCGCACTGCCGCGCGATGCTGCGGGCAAGCCGCCGCTGGTTACGCTGCGGGCGGACAAGGCGCTGGATTACGGGCGGGTGATGGCGGTGATGGGTGAGCTGAACCATGCCGGGTTCAACTCGATCTCGCTGGTCACCAACAGTTCAGTTTCAGAACCCTAGCCGTTAACCATGGCGCAGCAGTCCCTCCGCAAGGAAGAAGCCCTCGGCCTGTTCGTCGCGATTGCGGCACATGCCGGGCTGGTCTTGTTCCTGCTGCTCAAGCCTCCCGCCGCGCCCTTGCCCCCGCCCGAACGGATGACCGTGACGCTGAGCGAGGACGTGGGGCTGACCTCTACCGCGCCCCAGGCCGCTCCCGAAGCCGCGCCCGATGCGGGGCCGGTGCAGGGCGAGCCCGCGCCCGAGCCGAGCGCTGCACCGCCGCCGCCCCGGCCCGAACCAAGGGCCGCGCCGCCCCCGCCGCCCAAGCCGCTCCCCGCGCCGCCGCGCCCGGTTGCGAAGCCGCTGCCTGCGCCGCCCAAACCCGCGCCGCCCAGGCCGGTCGCCCGGCCCCAGGCCGTGCCGCTGCCGCCGGGCTTCTCGGTCAAGCCCGCCGCGCGCCCCGCCGCCGCGCCCAGCCGTTCCGCACCGCCTGCCGCCAATCCCGGGGCGTCGAAATTCGCCAATGCCTTTAACAAAGGCATCCCCGGCGCGGCGGGCAAGGCGCAGACGCAAAGCCCGCCTGCCGCCGCCTTTGGCCCGCAGCAGCAATCGGCCCTGCGCGCCGCGATCATGCGCCAGCTGAAACCACACTGGAGCGCGCCGCAAGGGTTCGAAGCGGAAAAGCTCGTCACCCAGGTGCGCTTCAGCCTGAACCGCGATGGCCGCCTGACCGGGGAGCCGGTGGTGGTCAGCCAGAGCGGCCAGAGCCCGGCCAATGCGGCGCAGGTCAAGCGCCATGCCGAACAGGCGATCCGGGCGATCAAGCTGGCCCAGCCGTTCCTGCTGCCGCCCGATTTCTATCCCTACTGGCAGACCGTCACTTCCACATTCGACAGAAGGCTTTCGCAATGAAACTGGCCCGCTTCGTCCTCCTCGGCGCCCTGTGCTCGGCCGCGGCCCTGGCCCAGACCGCGCCGCCTGCCGCCGATCCGGCCGCGCCGTCCGCTGGCGGGATCGATGTCACCGTCTCGGACGACAGCGACTGGCAGGACCTGGGGATCGCCATTCCCAGCTTTGCCACCGATGCCGATGTGCCGACCCAGACCAGCGCGGGCAGCACCTCGGCGCTGGGGTTCAGCCTGGCCTCGGTGATCACCGCGGATCTCAAGAACAACGGCCTGTTCAAGCCGGTCGGCCCCGGCGAACTGCCGCGCCCCGGCTTTGGCGAAGTGCAGAGCCCGAGCTATGAGACCTGGCGCAGTCGCAGTGCGGAAATGCTGGTCCAGGGCTATGTCCGCGCGGCGGGGGACGGGCAGGTTACGGTCGGCTGCTACCTCTATGACGTGGCGCTGGGGCAGCAGCTGGCCAAGGCTGGCTGGACCGTCGCCCCCGGGGACTGGCGCCGCGCCGCGCACAAGTGTGCGGACCTGGTCTATTCGCGGCTGTCGGGCGAAAATCCGTTCTTTGACAGCCGGATCGCCTATATCGCCGAAACCGGGCCCAAGGATCGGCGGATGAAGCGGCTGGCGATCATGGATTCGGACGGCGCGAACCACCGCTACCTTACCACCGGACAGGCCACCGCGCTGACCCCGCGCTATTCGCCGGATTACCGGTCGATCCTGTATCTCAGCTATTTCAACGGCCAGCCGCGGATCTATATCTACAATCTGGACACCAACCGGCAGGATCTGTTGCTGGCCAGCAAGAACCCCCTGTTCGCGCCGCGCTGGTCGCCCGATGGCAAATGGGTGCTCTATTCGATGGCCGCAGCCGGCAATACCGATATCTACAAGATGCCCAGCAGCGGCGGCGCGGCGGTGAAGCTGACCGACAGTCCGGGCATCGACATCGGCGGATCGTTCAGCCCGGATGGCAGCAAGATCGTGTTCGAAAGTGACCGGTCGGGCAGCCAGCAGGTCTATGTGATGAACGCCGATGGCAGCGACCAGAAGCGGATCAGCTTTTTCGGCGGGCGCAGCGCCACACCGGAATGGAGCCCACGGGGGGACCAGATTGCTTTCACCCATATCGCCGGGAACCTGCGGATCGGGGTGATGAGCCCGGGGGGCGGGGAAATGCGCTATCTGACCGACAGCTGGCAGGATGAAGCCCCAACCTGGGCGCCCAATGGCCGGATCATCCAGTTCTTCCGCACCGCGCGCACCAGCGGCAAGACCGGGGTGTGGCAGGTGGACCTAACCGGGCGCAACGAACGCAAGCTGGATACCCCGGTTGATGGCTCCGATCCTGCCTGGGGACCGCTTCGACCCTGAAACGGGTTGACTCTTGATGGCCAGTGGGCCGAACTTCCCTGCAAAGGAGACTGTTGATGAACCAGCCCCTGTTCCGCAATCTGGCCCTGATCGCGACCAGCGCCGTGGCCCTGGCGGCCTGCGCACCCAAAGCGCCCAAGGTGCTGCCGCCCGATCCGGGCAATGCGGTTTCCACCAACACCACCGGCGGTACGCTGGAAGGGCCTGCGCCGGGCAGCCAGGCCGATTTCGTGGCCCAGATGATGGGGCAGGATTCGATCTATTTCGATACCGACAAGTATAACATCGACAGTCAGGATCAGGCTGCGCTGGCCGCGCAGGCGCAGTGGCTGGCGAAATATCCGGCGAAGCGCGCGACGATCGAGGGGCACTGCGATGAACGCGGCACCCGCGAATACAACCTGGCGCTGGGTGAACGCCGCGCCAATGCGGCGAAGAACTATCTGGTGGGCATGGGGATCGATGCGAGCCGGATTTCAACCGTCAGCTATGGCAAGGAACGCCCGGTCGCGCTCGGTTCTGACGAGGGCAGCTGGTCAAAGAACCGCCGTGCGGTAACGGTGACGATCGATTGATCGCAGCGGGGGCCGCGTGCCCCCGCGCGGCTGCTTATTGCAGGCCGGGCAGCAGGTTACCCAGCGCGGGCAGGGTCGGCATGGCGGCCTTGGCCTCGGCCAGCGGGGCATTGAAGCCGCCGATCTGCGTGGCGGTGTGGCTGCCCAATGCGGCGAACAGCGCCATGGCCAGCACCGAAAGGGTCGCGGAAAGCTTGAGCTGACGGCTCATCGTTACTCATCCTTGAACTTGGTTAAGCCCCATATGGGGATAGCAGGGCCCTATTGCAATGCAACATTGCACGTTGAAACTTAATTTTTGCTGTATCGCACCCTCCGCATGCTCGAATGCTTGCGCCCTTGCGGGACTTGGGACTATCGCGGCGGGATGAGGCGCAGCGGGCGATCAACTGACTGGGGTTTTCCGCGCTGGCGCGGGTACGAAGGTGCGCGCGAGGCGGCCACGGTGCGGCTGTGCGACCGGCATGGCTGCACCGAAGTGGGCAGCTGCCCGGCTCCGAAAAGCCCGAACAGCCCGGACCGCTGGATGTTCTGCCAGCGCCACGCCGCCGAATACAACCAGGGCTGGGACTATTTCGCCGGGCTCGACGCCGAAGAAGCGGCCGAGCGTGAAAAGGCCGAGCGGCAAACCCACGAAGGCTATCAGGAAAGCGCCCACTATGGCTGGGCCATGTCGGGCGATGGCAGCCGCACCCGCGATGAATTGCGGGCGCTGGAGCTGCTGGGGCTGGGCCCGGATGCGGAATTCGAAGAAGTGCGCAAGGCCTGGCGGGCCAAGGCCAAGGAAGTCCACCCCGATGTCCGCCCCGGAGACGAGGCGGCGGCCAAGGCGTTTCAGGCGCTGCAACTGGCCTATGACGTGCTGCGTCAGGCCGAGGATCGGCGCGAGTGGAAGGGGCCGGGCGACTGAACCGGACCCGGTGACAGGGCGGATGACAAGGTGACAACAAGGTTACACCCTGTCCGGCCTGTTTTTCTATTTATTACAGCGTTTTGCGCCAAATAAGGTGACAGATGCGCGGTTTTTGAAATCATTTTGGGCGCATGGCCGCGAAATGATCGGATAAGCGGATCGACAATGTCAAAGAGCCAGCTGAATCAGCGGTGCGCATTATGACAGATCATGGGCGTGTAGGAAAATGATCCTGCGCGAATGCCAGATAACGTGAAGCAACCAACCATCCTCCCCCCTTGGGGGAGGTGGCTCGCGCAGCGAGACGGAGGGGGGCTGGCAAGGAAAGCCGCGATAGCGGCTGCGCGCTGCCGCGTGCAATCTTGTCCGCCCCCTTCCACCATCCTGCGGATGGTCCCCCTCCCCCGTTGGGGGAGGATTGATTCGCGCCTTGCTGTTAGTCAGGCCGCCCCGGCATCACCCCATCCAGCCCGCCAGCTCGCGCCGCACCAGTGCCTCCAGCATCGCCATCCCGGCATCCGACGTGTTGAGGCAATCGAGCGCCGCGTAATGCGTGCCGCCCGCTTCGGTAAATTGCTCTTGCCCCCGGATCGCCAGTTCCTCGCGGGTTTCGAGGCAGTCAGCCGAAAAGCCCGGCGCGGCGATGGCGAGGCGGCGGGTGCCCCCTCGCGCCTCTGCGGCCAGCACCGCGTCGGTCGCGGGTTCCAGCCATTTGGCCCGGCCAAACCGCGATTGAAAGCTGACCTCGATCCGCAGGTCCGGCACTTCGCCCGCCAGCGCCTCGGCCAGCAGCCGCGCGGTCTTGCGGCACTGGCAGTGATAGGGATCGCCGAGGTGCAGCGTGCGTTCGGGCATGCCGTGGAACGACAGCAGCAGCACTTCGGGCACGAAGTCCAGCGCCGCAAGCTGCCGCACAGTGTCGGCCCGCAGGGCCTCGATATGCGCCGGATCGTCGTAATAGGGCGGCAAGGTGCGCAGCGCCGGTTGCCAGCGCATTGCGGCGAGCTGCGCGCCCAGCGCGTCGATCACCGTTGCCGTGGTCGCGCCCGAATATTGCGGATAGAGCGGCGCGACCAGGATGCGGTCGCAGCCGGCATCCTTCAGCGCCTGCACCTCTGCGCCCAGCGCCGGATTGCCATAACGCATCGCCCAGCGGACGATCACGCTGTCACCCATGCGCGCCTGCAGCGCTGCCGCCTGCGCCTTGGTAATCGCGGCGAGCGGCGATCCGTCTGGCCCCCAGACCTGGGCATAGGCATGGGCGGACTTCTTTGGCCGCGTGTTGAGCACGATCAGGTTGAGGATCGGCCACCACACCGCGCGCGGGATTTCCACCACGCGGCGATCCCACAGGAATTGCTTGAGATAGCGCTGCACCGCTTGCGGGGTTGGCGCATCGGGCGTGCCCAGGTTTACCAGCAGCACGCCAATGCGGGGCGGCTGGATCGGCGGATGATCGGCAGGCAGGGTCATTGGTTCTCGCTGGTCAGCGGCAAGGCGTGGAGCCGGGTTCCACCGGCGGAATAGAGCGCATTGGCAATCGCGGGCGGGGCGGCAATGGCGCCCAGTTCACCCGGATCGAACGGCGGCTGGGTGCTGTCGATGAATTCCACTTCGATATCGGGGCAATCGGCCAGCACCGGCAGGGCCATCAACCCCAGCCGCCCGGTCAGCGGCAGGCCATCGCCATAGGCCGTGGTCGCGCCGCTGGCCACGCCCATGCCGAACAGCAGGCCGCCTTCGATCTGCTGGCGGGCGATGTCGATGTTGATGATCCGGCCGATGTCCACCACCGCAGTCAGCTTGTCCACGCGGACCCCGCGTTCGTCGCGCCGCGCGCTGGCGATCACCGCGATCCGCCCCTCGCGCCCCGCCGTGGTCATCCTGAAGCAGGCCAGCCCCTGTCCGCTGCCGCCCGCGCCGCCGTTCCATTCGGCCAGCGCGGCGGCGCGTTGCAGGCAATTGGCCAGCTTGATGTCATGCCCCAGCATCGCCATCCGGTAGCTCAGCGGTTCGCGCCCCGCCTTGCCGGCCAGTTCATCGATGAAGGTTTCGATCAGAAAACAGGCCAGGCCGTGGCTGTTCCCGCGCATCCGCCCGGTCGGCAGGCCAATCGCGGCGGGGACGTGTTCGACCACCAGGTTGGGAATGGCATAGTCCGGCACCATGCCCTGCATCGCCAGCGCATCCTCCCGGTCCTGCGCGGCCAGGGCCTGCTGCGGGGTGCGGTTGGCGAACTGGCGTTCCCCGAATTCCTGCGCCGTGGCCGGCATGGCGACCCGGATCTTGAGCGCGGTGAGCGAACCGTCCTGCGCGGTGCGCGCCGCCAGCACCGCTTTCAGCGGGGTGCGCGGCAGGCCCGCGACCTGTTCCTGCCAGCGCGACCAGGTCAGCTGCACGGGGCCCTTTACCTCGCGCGCGATCAGTGCGGCTTCGGCGAGGTGATCGCTTTCCAGCCGCCGGTCAAAACTGCCCCCGGCGGGCATGGGGTACAGCACCACCTGATCCACATCGATGCCCAGCGCCATGGCGGCCTTGCGCCGGGCGGCCTGCGGGCTTTGGCTGGCGGCCCACAGTTCCAGCCTGCCATCCTTGAACCGCGCGGTCGCCGTGGCGGTTTCCAGCGTGGCGTGGCCGGCCGGGGCGATGGAGTAATGCGCGACATGTTCGAACCGTTCGGACAGCCACTTGTCGGGATCGCCCGCCTCGGCAATGCGGGTGGCCGTGCCGGTCAGCAGCGCTTCGCCCAGCGCCTTGTCGATGGCGACGGTTTCGGCGCGTTCCTCGGCGGCAAAGCGCGGGGCAATCAGGCTGAGCGCGCGTTCGGCGGACCACCAGTCGGTCGCCACGGCTGCCAGCCAGCTGTCACCATTGACCAGCTTGACCAGCCCCTGCACCGCCTTGGTCTGGTGCGTGTCATAGCCGCCCAGCCGGGTCTGGCCGATCGGGCCATGCCGGATCGCGGCGTGGAGCATATCGGGCAGACGGACATCGCCCGCGAAGCTATAGGACCCGTCGACCTTGGCCGGCAGGTCCAGCCGGGGATAGCGGAGTGGCGCGCCGGCCGGGAATTCCGCCGGACGCTCGGCCATGGCCTGAACCCGGACGGCGGCGGGGCGGGGCGGGGTATAGCCCGCCGCATCCTCGACCAGTTCGGCAAACGACAGCTTCTGCTTGTCATGCAGCACAAAGCCCCCGGCGGCATCGCATTCTTCCCAGGCGACGTTCCAGCGCGCCGCGGCGGCCTGAGCCAACATCGCCCGGGCGCTGGCTGCGGCGATCCGGGCCGGTTCCTCATGCGCGATCAGCGACGTGCCATCGGCGGCGGTGGTAAAGGCCTCACGCTCGGCAAAGCGGCGGGCGAGCAGGCTGCCGGGTTGATCCGCCAGTCCGGGCAGCAGCGGCATCCACAGCTGCGCCCAGTGCGCGGCGAGCGGGGCATTGGCATAGGCGCCGCTGACCGGGGCGGGCTCCACTGCGATCTGCCGCCAGTCCGCGCCCAGTTCATAGGCGACGATCTGCGGGATCAGGGTGGAAATGCCCTGGCCCATTTCCACTTCGGGCACGGCCACGCTGACCACGCCGTCCTTGCCGATCTTGAGCCAGGCGTCGAACAGCACTTCGTCCGGCCCGGCGGTGAGCGGCGGGGGAAAGCGGCGCGGGGTCAGCGCCCAGGCGACCAGCAGCCCTCCGGCAGCCCCGGTGCCCAGTACAAATCCGCGCCGCGATAGATGCATCGTCGGGCCAGCCTACTGGTTGTCGAGCCAGGTCGCAATGCGGCGCGCCAATGCGGCAAAGGCATCGGCCTGCGGGCCTTCCCCGGCGGCAGGCGGGGTGCCCGCATCGCTTTGCTGGCGGATCATCAGATCGAGCGGAATCCGGCCCAGGAAGGCATGGCCCAGCTGGTTTGCGCAGGCCTCTGCTCCGCCCTGGCCGAACGGATCGCTGACCTCGCCGCAGTGCGGACACATGTACCCGGCCATGTTCTCGATAATCCCGATGATCGGCACTTCGCCCGTTTCGAACAGCTGGATCGCGCGGGTCGCGTCGATCAGGGCGAGGTCCTGCGGGGTCGAAACGATCACGGCCCCGGCGGGCTTGTGGCGTTGCAGCATGGTCAGCTGGACGTCGCCGGTGCCCGGCGGCAGGTCCACCACCAGGGTATCGATAGCGCCCCATTCGGCGTCGATCAGCTGGCCCAGCGCATTGCCCGCCATCGGCCCGCGCCAGGCGATCGCCTTGCCCGGTTCGATCAGCTGGCCCATCGATAGCATCGGTACGCCCCACTGGTTGGGCACCGGCACCAGCTTGTTGTCGCGCGCTTGCGGCTTGATCCCTTCGCTGCCCAGCAGGCGCGGCTGCGACGGGCCATAGATATCGGCATCGACCAGCCCGACCTTGCGCCCCATCCGCGCCAGCGCCACTGCCAGATTGGTGGACAGGGTGGACTTGCCGACCCCGCCCTTGCCTGATCCCACCGCGATGATCCGGCGGCGCGGCTTGTCAGCCATCATCGCCACGCGCACTTCGCTGACTTCTGCAGCGCCGCCAAGCGCTTCCTTCGCCGCAGCCTCAAGCCGGTCACGCTCTACCTTGTCGAGCCCGCCTGCATCGAGCACCAGCACGGCCACGCCATCCTTGAGCCGCAGCGATTGCAGGCGCTGGCGGGCAAGCGGGGGAAGCAGGGCGGTCAGGGCATCGTCGGTCACAGGATCAGGCTCCAATCAGGTCTTGCCCGGCCCCTAGCAGGGAAAAAGCGAGTGGGGGCACTGTTTTTGTGCGGCGGGCGTACCTATAGTGCCCTCTATGAGAGGTTTTCGCAGCTCCGTGCGGGGCAGCACACTGGCAATGGACGCGGGTAAAAACCCGTGGGGTAGCGGGGAGAGCGACAGCGCTCCTGCACCCGATCCCGCGCCCGATAAGGACGATGGTCCGCGCAACCCGTGGAAGGGCGGCGAAGAGCAACCGCCCGCGCGGCGCTCCGCCAGTATCGACGACATTTTCCGCTCCCGCGGCCCCCGCCGGCCTGGCGGCAGCGGCCCGGGCAGCCCGAACCTGGGGCGCTTGGCGCTGCCACTTGGTGCGGCGCTGCTGTTTGGCGCCCTGGCGGCCAGTTCGGTCCACGTGCTGAGCGAGGGCGAGCAGGGTCTTGTCACCACGCTCGGACGCTATGAAGGGACGGTCGGCCCCGGCTTTTCCCTGACCCTGCCCTGGCCGCTGCAACAGGTGGACGTGCGCAAGACCGCGGAAATCGCGCAGATGGGCTTTCCGGCCAAGGGCGGGGAAACCATGCTGCTGTCCCGCGATCAGTTCATGGTCAACCTGGCCTGGCAGCTGCGCTGGAAAGTGCGCGATCTCAAGGCGTTTACCTATGCCGCGCAGGATCCCGAAGTGCTGCTGCGGCGGCTGGGCGAAGCGCAGATGCGCGCGGGCGTGGCGGAAATGCAGTTCGATGCGGTGTGGGACGGCACCGGGCAGGGCCAGTTGCAGGACCGGGTGCGCCAGCGGTTGCAGGCGGTGCTTGATGCCTACGGCATGGGGATCAAGGTGGAAGGGGTCGAAGTGGTCCGCGCCGATCCGCCCGCGCGGCTGGCCGAAGCCTTCCGCCGGGTCAGCGATGTGCGCGAAGAGGCCCGCAAGGACCAGAACACCGCGCGCAAATTCGCCGAACAGACCCTGACCAAGGCCGAGGTCGAGACCGCCGAGTTCGACAAGGCCTATGCCGAATACAAGGCCGCCCCCGGCGTCACCCGGCGGCGGATGTATTATGACACGATGGAAAAGGTGCTGGGCAACAACCAGAAAGTGGTGGTCGGCGCCGGGGTCAACGTAACCCTGCCAGCGCCGCCCGCGCGCGCCGTGGCGGCGGGCGAACCGGGGAAGAAGCCATGACCCTGGCCGCCAACCTTCAGGCCTGGCGCCGCCCCGCCTTCTTCGCCGCGCTGCTGGGCGCTTTCGCGCTGGCCAGCGTGGTCGCGGTGCCCGAAACCAGCCAGGCCGTGGTGATGCGGCTGGGCAAGCCCGACCGCGTGATCAACCTCTACCGGGCCGACGGGCGCAGCGGCGCGGGGCTGGAATGGCGCATTCCCTTTGCCGAACGGATCGTCTGGGTGGACCGCAATTTCCAGCGCTTCACCAGCGAGGCGCAGCAGGTGCGCAGCGCGGACGAACAGGTGCTGAACCTTGATCTGGACACCACTTACCGCGTCTATGCGCCGGTCCGGCTGGTCAACACGGTGGGCGATCAGGCCAAACTGGTCGATCAGCTGAAAGCGATCCTGCCGGCCCTGCTGCGCGAGGAACTGGGCGGGCAGAGCGCCAATGTGCTGCTGGCCCCCGGCGCGGGCGGCACTCTGGCGCGGGTGCGCGCCGCGCTGGACGCCAAGGCGCGGGCCTATGGCGCACAAGTGGTCGATCTGCGGATTGCGGCGGCCACGCTGCCCGAACCAGGGATGCAGGCCGCCCTGGCGCGGATGCAGCTGGACCGTGAACAGCGCGCTTCGCTGGAACAGGCGCGCGGATCGGCCGAAACCCAGGCTATCATCCAGGACGCCAAGGTCCGCGCCGCGCAGACCTATGCCCAAAGCTATGGCCAGGATCCGGAATTC
Organism: uncultured Novosphingobium sp.; assembly: GCA_964550775.1. Lineage (GTDB taxonomy): Bacteria > Pseudomonadota > Alphaproteobacteria > Sphingomonadales > Sphingomonadaceae > Novosphingobium. Next base: position 15,988 of record CAZKAX010000043.1, read on the forward strand.
TACGACTTCTACCGCGCGATGAAGAGCTATGAGGCGGTCTTCGCCAGACCTGAGAACAAGGACGGTTCGACCATCGTGCTATCGCCCGACAACGAATACCTGAAGCAGTTCAAAGGAAACTAGGCGGCCAGGGGCCATTCATTCAAATTCCGTTCAGGCGCACGGCGGTGATACCCGCAGACGGGGCTGGCGCAGGAACGAACTAGCAAGAGGATACAGGACACGTGCGATACGCCTATGGAGTAACCACCGCATTGCTGCTGGGCGGGGCTGCGGCCTCGCTGGTCACGGGTCTGCCTGCGGGTGCGCAGGTGGCGCAGAACGACGCCGCGCAGATGCAGGGCGTGGTCCCGCGCGCCGGGGCTCCGGCCAGCTTTGCCGACCTGACCCAGCAATTGCAGCCTGCCGTGGTCAACATCTCGACCCGTCAGAAGGTCAAGGTGGCGAACGGCAATCCCTTTGCCGGAACCCCGTTCGAAGATCTGTTCGGCGGCGGGCAGGGCGGCGGGGCGACCACGCGCGAAGCGCAGTCGCTCGGCTCGGGCTTTGTCGTTTCGGCTGATGGCTATGTCGTCACCAACAACCACGTGATCACCGCCGATGGCCAGGGCCAGGTCGAATCGATCACCGTGACCATGCCCGATGGCACCGAATATCCGGCCAAGCTGATCGGCAAGGACGCGCCGTCGGACCTTGCCGTGCTCAAGATCAGCGCGGGCAAGCCGCTGCCCTTCGTCAAGTTCGGTGACAGCCGCAGCGCCCGCGTGGGTGACTGGGTAATCGCGATCGGCAACCCGTTTGGCCTTGGCGGCACGGTCACTTCGGGGATCCTTTCGGCGATCGCGCGCAGCACCGGATCGGGCAGCGCCTATGATCGCTATCTCCAGACCGACGCTTCGATCAACCGGGGCAATTCGGGCGGGCCGATGTTCGACATGAAAGGCCAGGTGATCGGGATCAACAACGCGATCTTCTCGCCCACCGGCGGCTCGGTCGGGATCGGGTTCGCGATTCCCGCCGAAACCGCCGCGCCGATTGTCGACAAGCTGATCAAGGGTCAGACGATCGATCGCGGCTATCTGGGCGTGCAGATCCAGCCGGTGACCGAAGATGTCGCGGATTCGCTGGGGCTGGCGCACAACCGAGGCGAACTGGTGCAGACCGTGCAGCCGGGCCAGCCCGCTGCCAATGCCGGGATCCAGCCGGGTGACATCGTGGTCAAGGTTGATGGCAAGGATGTCTCGCCCGAACAGACCCTGTCCTACATTGTCGCCAACACCGCACCGGGCAAACGCATCCCGATCGATCTGATCCGCAACGGCAAGCCGATGACGCTGACGGCCACGGTCGGCAAGCGCCCGACCGAGGATGAGCTGGCGCAGCAGACCTTCAATCCCAACACGCCCAACGAAGATCCCTATAACCGCAACCCGCAGCGGCAGGGCGAAGGGCTGGCGGAAAAGGCGCTGGGCCTGTCGGTCCTGCCGCTCAATCCGCAGATTGCCCGCCAGATCGGCATGCCCGATACGGCGCGCGGCCTGGTGATTTCGGTGGTCGATGGATCGTCCGATGCCGGGGCGAAGGGGCTGCAGCGCGGCGATCTGGTGCTCAGCGCCAACTACCGTCCGGTCACCACCGTGGCTGAACTGGAAGCAGTGATCCGCCAGGCCAAGGCCGATGGCCGCAACGCCGTGCTGCTGCAGGTCCAGCGCCGCGGCCAGCCGGCCACCTATCTGCCGGTGCGGATCCGCTGATCCAGCGCCGCAGCTGAACAAACAAGAGCCCCGTTCCGGCTGGAACGGGGCTCTTTTTGTGACTGCCCTATGTTGGTTACTGCCCGGCCGGAACCGGAATGCGCCCCGGTTTGGGTGTGCCGGGTTCGGATCGCGGCTTGCGGCCGGTGGCTTCATCCAGGAAATCCTGGTTCGCTGCGGGCGGGGGCACATCACCCGGCACCAGTTCCGGGCCGCCATTGCCATCGCCGACCGGCTGACCGCGCCCGGACGCACCATTACCTTGCGGTTCGATCAGGTTGCCCTGTTCATCGACATAGCTGTAATCGTCCGGATTGCCCGACATCGCGGTTTCATCGTCGGGTTCCAACTGCCAGGCCGGCGGAGTTGCGGCAGTATCGAACTGTTCCACCGGGCGTCCCGCCACTGCCACGCGCATATAGCTGGCAAAGGCGCGGGCCGGGGCCGTGCCGCCTTGCAGCCCGGGAACCGGCTTGTCATCATCGCGGCCCATCCACACGCCGGTGGTGATCCCGCTGGAAAAGCCCATGAACCAGCCATCCTTGTTGGATGTGGTGGTGCCGGTCTTGCCCGCCACGGGCCGCCCGATCTGCGCCGCGCGCCCGGTGCCGATGGCCACCGCGCTTTGCAGCAAATCGGTGATCCCCGCCGCGACATAGGCCGGTACCAGCATCTGCCCGCCCTTGCTGGTACGCTGGTACAGCACGCGGCCATCGGTGGTGGCGATCTTGGTGATGCCATAAGGTTCGATCGCCTGCCCTTTGGCCGAAACCGAGGCAAATGCGCGGGTCATGTCGATCAGGCGGACTTCGTTCGATCCCAGCACCATCGATGGCACGGTGGAAATCGGGGTGGAAATCCCGAACCGCCGGGCCATCCCCGCAACCGAACTGAAGCCCACTTCGTTGCCCAGCTGCGCCGCGACGGTGTTCTTGGAATAGGCAAAGGCGGTGCGGACGTCGATTTTGCCGGCATAGGTCCCGCCGGAATTGCGCGGGCTCCACCCGTCGATCGTGACCGGGGCATCGACCACTTCGGACGAGGGGGTATAGCCCGCTTCCAGCGCTGCGAGATAGACGAACAGCTTCCATGCCGAACCCGGCTGGCGCACCGCGTTGACCGCGCGGTTATAGTTCGAGGTGACATAGTCCGTCCCCCCGATCAGCGCCAGAACCGCGCCGTCGCGGTCCATCGAAACCAGCGCGCCTTGCGCGCCGCTGGGCACATTCTTTTGAATGGAATCGGTCGCAGCGCGCTGCATGCCGATGTCCAGCGTGGTCCAGACCTCGATCGGTTCGGTGTTCTCGCCCAGCAGGATGTCGAGCTGCGGCAGCGCCCAATCGGTGAAGTAGCGAACCGAATTCTGCCCGCCTTCGGACGCGAACTTGATCGCCTTGAAATCGACCGCAGCGGCCTGATCCGGGCCGATCACGCCGTTTTCCTGCATCAGCCCAAGCACAACCTTGGCGCGGTCAACTGCGGCTTCGGCATCGGCGGTGGGGGAATAGTGCGACGGGGCCTTGACCAGCCCGGCGATGATCGCGGCTTCGGGCAGCGACAGCTGGGTTCCGGGGTGGCCAAAGAATTTGCGCGCCGCGCTGTCCACGCCGTAAGCGCCGCCGCCGAAATAGACCTTGTTGAGGTACAGTTCCAGGATCTGGTCCTTGGAGAACTTCCATTCCAACGCCATGGCCAGCACGATTTCGCGCAGCTTGCGGCTCCAGGTGCGGTCATTGTTGAGGAACACGGTGCGGGCCAGCTGCTGGGTGACGGTGGAGCCGCCTTGTTTCCAGCGCCCTTCACGCGCGCGGACATAGAAGCTGCGCAGGATCCCGATCGGATCGATCCCGATATGGCTGTTGAACCGGCGATCCTCGGTCGACAGCATCGCGTCCTTCATCACCTGCGGGATCTGCTCATAGGCCAGCCACTTGCCATAGCTGGGCCCCAATGAGACCAGTTCCGTCCCGTCGCGGGCGCGGACCACGATCATCTGGCCGGCCTGGCTGGACTTGAGCTGGTCATAACCGGGCAGCGACTGCGCGGCGAGGCCGACCGCGACCGCGACGATCAGCGCCCCCAGCAAGGCCAGGCCCGTGCCCCAGACCAGCAGACGGCGGAAAGCGCGGCCCAGGCGCGAAGGTTCAGGCTGGTCCGGCTGGCGCGAAGCAGGCGTCCCGCGCCGGATGTCATTGCGTGCCATGTGGCTCGTTCATCCCGTTGGTGCGGCGGTTAAGCCAATGCGGCCCGCACCTTGCGCGCCAATGCATAGGGCAAATGTAACCCGGGGTTAATGGGGCAAATTTTTATGGCCTGTGCGCTGTGTCACCGCCCCGGTTGATCGGCGGCACTATTAGTGGGACCCTGACGCTTTCCCGCAGGAGCCATGGCGATGTCCGATCAAGCAGAGCTTCCCCGTTACAGCGCCGCGGACTTTGCCAAGCCCGACCTGGTCGATTGCGACATGATCATGAAGGGCGGGATCACATCGGGTGTGGTCTATCCCTATGCCGTGCTGGAAATTGCCACCCGGCACCGGCTGCGCTCGCTGGGCGGAACCTCTGCCGGGGCGATTGCCGCAGCCTTTGCGGCGGCGGCGGAATTTGCCCGGCGGGGCGGCGATCCGGGCGGATATGTCCGGCTGCAGGAACGCTGCGATCAGTTGCCGGATCTGCTGCCCGACCTGTTCCAGCCCGACGCCGTGCTGGCGCCAGCGGTTGCGGCGGTGCGCGAAGTGGCGGCGCTGGGGCAGGGACGGGTCGCGATTGCGGGCTATCTCTGGCGCCATGCCGGCCCGGGCGCATTGCTGGCCGGGCTGGCGGCGGCGGGAGCGGCCTGGCTGCTGCGGGCGAGCGTGGCCACCATGATCCTGGCGGCGCTGCTGGCCCTGCTGATCGCAGCCGCCTGGCTGGTGGTGCGGCATTTGCGCACCAATCTGGCCGCGCCACTGCGGCGGGCCATGGATGATGCAGAGGAACTGGGGTTCGGACTGTGCCCCGGCCCGACCCAGCCCGGCGCGGCCAATCCGGGGCTGACCGACTGGCTGCATGGATCGATGCAGTACATCGCCTTTGGCGCGGCCGATCATGCCCGCCCGCTGACCTTTGGCGATCTGGAGGGCGATGGCACCCTGCCGTCGATCGCGCTCAGGATGGTGACCACCAACCTGTCGATGCGCCGCCCGCATACCTTGCCGCGGCTGGGCATTGCCGCCGGGTTCGATCCCGATCGCTGGGCTCGGCTGTTTCCTGCCTCTGTGATGACCTACCTCTCATCGACCTGTAAGGCGTGGAAAGTGGCGAGCGGCAAGCTGCTGTTCCCGGCCGAGACCGACCTGCCGGTGATCGTCGCCGTGCGGATGAGCCTGAGCTTTCCGGTGCTGTTCACCACGGTCGAACTGCACATGGAGGACTATGAACTGCCGGGCGTGCTCAAAAGCCTGGGCGCCAAGGCCTATCGCCGGGTGCGCAAGGTGCACTTTTCCGATGGCGGGCTGTCCAGCAATTTTCCGGTCCACCTGTTCGACCAGCCGCTGCCCAGCCGTCCGACTTTCGCCTTCTCGCTCGATGATCTCGATTGGGATCCCGCCGAAGTGAAACGCCGGGTCGCCTTGCCCGATCAGGCCGGGCAGGGCACCGGGGTGCGGATCAAGAAGATCGAGGATCTGACCACGTTCGGCTGGCAGGTGCTGGCTTCCGCCAAGGACTGGCAGGATCAGCTCACCTCGCAGCTGGCCGGGCAGCGAGAACGGGTGGTGCACATCTATCTTGACCCCAAGGAAGGCGGGCTCAACCTGACCATGCCGGCCAGCCGGTCACGCGGGCTGATGCGCTATGGGCTGGAAGCGGGGCAGGCGTTCAACACCCGGTTCGATTTCAACGAGCACCGCTGGCGCCGGATGATCGTGCTGTACAAGGCAATGGGCCAGCAGCTGGATGCCCTGGACAAGAACTGGGATGACTTTTCGGCCTGGTACGATGGTTATCGCACCCATGTCGGCAGCTACAAGGCCATCTCCGCGACCGACCGGCGCAACATGGCGGCCAATCTCGATGCGATCCTGGCGGCCTGGGGGAAGGGCGATCGGATCAACACCGCCGCGCGCACGTTCCCGCGCACCCCGGCGCGGGTGCGGATCACGCCTGAGTACTGATCGGCTAGTCTTCCGGCTGGAAATCCAGGCTGGCACTGTTGATGCAATAGCGCAGGCCAGTTTCGCCAGGACCGTCCGGAAACACGTGGCCCAGGTGCCCTTCGCAGCGCGCACAGCGCACTTCGGTGCGGACCATGCCGTGGCTGGTATCGGTGATCTCGGTCACCACTTCGTCCTCCACCGGCGCGGTATAGCTGGGCCAGCCGGAACCGGAATTGTACTTGGTCGCGCTGGAAAACAGCGGCGCCCCGCAGCCCGCGCACATATAGACGCCGGTCGCCTTGTTGCTTTCATACTTGCCGGTAAAGGCGCGCTCGGTGCCGTGTTGGCGCAGGATCTGGTACTGCTCCGGGCTCAGCCGTTCACGCCACTCGGCATCGGTCAGGTTCAGCTTGTCGGGCATTGCGGGTCTCCTTGCAGAGGCCGTGATATGGGGTCAGTGCAGGTGTTCGACAAGCAGCACCGCGCCGTCATGCCCGGCCACGCGCATCCGGGTGCCGGGTTCGGCATCGGGGCCGCGCGCCAGCCATTCGCTGTCACCCAGCTTGACCCGGCCGCTGCCGCCCTCGATCACCTGGGTGACCAGCACGGTTTCCCCCACCGACCGCGCGCCGCGATCGTTCATCTTGGGGTCGGCGGAATCAATCGGATTGGCGCGCAGCCAGTTGCGGCCCACAAACACCGATCCCAGCGCCAGCGCGACGAACAGCACGACCTGCAGGGCCAGGCCGATCGGCAGCAGCCAGCTGGCCAGACCGGTAAGCAGGGCCGCACCCGCCAGCCAGATCAGGAACACCCCGGGGATCGCCATTTCGCCCACGGCCAGCAGCAGCCCCAGCGCCAGCCATAGCCAGTGCGAATCCATATCGAGCATATTGCCCATCACTTCTTGCCTTCGCCGCTGCCCAGCGCGTCCCTGACCAGTTCGCCGATTCCGCCAACCGTGCCGATCAGCTGGGTTGCTTCAACCGGGAACAGAATGGTCTTGGCATTGGGCGAAGTGGCAAAGGCAGCCACCGCCTCGGTATATTTCTGCGCGACGAAGTAATTGAGTGCCTGACTGCCCGATCCGGCAATCGCCTCGCTCACTACCTTGGTCGCCTGGGCTTCGGCCTGGGCCGAGCGCTCGCGCGCTTCGGCATCGCGGAAGGCGGCTTCCTTGCGCCCTTCGGCGGACAGGATCTGGGCCTGCTTTTCACCCTCGGCGCGCAGGATTTCCGCGGCGCGCAGCCCTTCGGCCTCAAGGATCTGGGCGCGCTTTTCGCGTTCGGCCTTCATCTGCCGGGCCATGGCGTTGGAAATGTCCGCCGGGGGCCGGATGTCCTTGATTTCGACGCGGGTAATCTTGATCCCCCACGGCGCGGTGGCGTGATCGACCACCATCAGCAGCTTGGCGTTGATCTCGTCACGCTTGGACAGGGTTTCATCCAGATCCATGCTGCCCATCACCGTGCGCAGATTGGTGGTGGTCAGTTGCATGATCGCGACAAACAGGCTCGACACTTCATAGGCGGCCTTGCCGGCATCGAGCACCTGGAAGAACACGATCGCGTCCACCCCGACCATCGCGTTGTCCTTGGTGATGATTTCCTGCCCCGGAATGTCCAGCACCTGCTCCATCATGTTGATCTTGTGGCCCACCCGGTCAACGAACGGCACGATCACATGCAGCCCGGGATTGGCCGCGAGCGAGAATTTGCCGAGCCGTTCGATCGTATAGACATAGCCCTGGCGCACCACGCGCACACCCATCGCCAGAAAGACGAAACCGAACAGCAGCAACGTCAGCAGGAAACCACCCATGGCAAGCACCTCGTTTGCGATTACACCACTGAACTTAGCGCGCTGCGGCCCGCCCGCAAGCAAAACCGGCGCACCCGGCGCGGGCGGGTGCTTAACTCCAAAGTAACCAGATTTGCGCTATTGCCATCGGCATGATCCAGGAAAATCCCGTCAAGTGGAGCCAGGGCTTTCACGGCTCAGAGCACCCCGAAACTGCCGCGATCCGCGTGCAGAAGGAATATGTCGATACCATGATCGCGCTCAAGCGTGAGAACATGGATCGCATCTATGGTTATATCATCGCCTTGCTGGACAAGGCCAAGGAAGAGCTGGGCCATTCCCGCAGCGGCGGCAGCAGCGGCGATGGCCGCCGCATGGCGCTGCGCCAGCATGTTGACGAGATCGCCTCCTACCTCAAAGGGCAGGCGCTCGATATCGATCTGCCGCCAACCTATGGCGAGGCGGGCGGCGCGCAGCTGCGCGACCACTATGTGCTGGATCAGGTTCCGGCCTTTTTCGGGCGCGTCAAATGCGTGCTCGACCAGTGGTATGACAGCCACCTGCTGGCGGTTTACGACGAAGTCGTGATCCTGGTGAAGCCGCGCGGTTCAACCGTTTCTGGCACCGCCAACGGCTAATCGTTCCAGTACAGCGCTTCCGGGTTGTCGATCAGCAGCAGCCGCTGCAATTCGTCCGTAGGGGCGATGCGGGGGATCATGTCGACCAGGTGGCCATCGTCGGGCACGGCATCCTGCATGTTCGGGTGCGGCCAGTCGGTGCCCCACAGGCAGCGGGTGGGATAGTCCGCGACCAGCGGGGCGACGCTTTCGGCGAACATGTCCCACGGATCGCCGTTGCCATCCAGCCGGTCGGGGCAGGTCGCCTTGAACCAGATGTCGTCGCGGCTGTTCAGGAAATTGCGGAACGCCTTCATGTCCGGCCCGTCCGGCCCCTGGGTCACGTCCGGGCGGCCCATATGGTCGATCACCAGCGGCACGGGGATCGCGTCCATGAACGGGCGCAGTTCCTCCAGAATGTCAGCCTCGAAATAGATCACCACGTGCCAGCCTTGCGGCAGACGCTGCGCGACTTCGAGGAACTTGTCCTTGGGCGCATCGTCGACCAATCGCTTGAGGAAGTTGAAGCGGATTCCCCGAATCCCGCCCTCATGCAGCGCCTGCAATTCGGCGTCGTGGATCATCGGATCGACCACCGCGACCCCGCGCGCTTTGCCCTCGCTTTTGGCGATGGCATCGAGCGTCGCGGCATTGTCAGTCCCGTGGCAGCTGGCCTGGACGATCACGTTGCGGTCAAAACCGAGATGGTCGCGCAGGGCGAACAGCATGTCTGGCCCGGCATCCTCGGGCAGGTACTTGGCCTTGGCGCTGAAGGGGAACTCAGCCATCGGCCCGAACACATGGCAATGCGCGTCAATCGCACCGGCGGGCGGGACATAGAGCGGCTTCGACGGGCTGGCATGCCAGGAAATGATACGGTCGGTCATGGTACCAGAACTCCAGAACAGTGCTCTCTCCCGTTCAGGGGAGAGATACGCAGGCTTGCGGGCTTGTCCCGCTAGCCGAAGTTGAGAGGGGAAGCGGCGTGCACTCCCCTCTCCCAACCCTCTCCCCTCAAGGGGAGAGGGCAACTAACCATAGACAATTCCATCCATCAGCTTGCGCGCAGTGCGCAGCAAGGCGGCGCTGGTCACTTCGCCCTTATCGTTCACTTCCAGCACGCAGCTCATTTCGCCGGTCGGGTGCTCGACCGACAGGGTCTTGCGCGGTCCATCGGGCACCACGGCGACGTCCGCCGCGGGTGAGCCGGGAATCAGGCAGGCCGTGGCCACGCTGACCGCGCCGAGCACGCCGATGGTGGCATGGGCCCGGTGCGGGATGAAGCTGCGCACGCAGACCGCGCCGCCCGCGCGCGGCGGGGCGACCAGCATCATCTTGGGTACGCTCTTGTCGGTCACATCGCCCAGGTTCATGGCCTCGCCCACGGCCAGCCGGATCGCCTCGATCCGCGCCTTGAGCTCGGTGTTGGCATCGAGCCAGTCGCGGTCCTCATAGCCGGTGATGCCCACGTCCGCCGCCTTCATCACCACGCAGGGCATGCCGTTGTCGATCAGGGTAACCGGCACGCCGTTCACCACATCCACCGCATTGCCGCTGGGCAGCAGCGCGCCGCAGCTGGAACCGGCGGTGTCGCGGAACAGGGTCGGGACCGGGGCATGGGTGCCGGGAACGCCATCGATTGCCGCATCGCCCGCATAGGTCACTACGCCGCCCGGGGTCTGGACTGTCGCCACGGCGACCTGGCCGGTGTTTTCCATATAGATCGCAACCGGAGTTTCATCGCCCGCCGCCGCCACCAGCCCGCGCTCGATCGCGAAGGGGCCGACCCCGGCCAGGATGTTGCCGCAGTTCTGCGCATCGGTAACGATCGCAGAATCGACGAAAACCTGCAGGAACAGGTAGTCGACATCGATCCCTTCGCGCTCGCTCTGGCTCACCACCGCAACCTTGCTGGTCAGCGCATCGGCCCCGCCCAT
>CAZKAX010000044.1:0-25980 GCA_964550775.1 uncultured Novosphingobium sp.
TCCTGCCCTTTGTCGAGCGCGGGACGGTGACGCTGGTCGGCGCGACGACCGAGAACCCCAGCTTCGCGCTCAACGCCGCCTTGCTCAGCCGCGCTGCGGTGATGATCCTGAACCGGCTGGATGAGGCCGCGCTGGACGAGCTGCTGACCCGCGCCGAAGCACTCGAAGGCCCGCTGCCGCTCACCCCGGATGCCCGCGCCGCGCTGGCGGCAAGCGCCGATGGCGACGGGCGGTTCCTGCTCAACCAGGCCGAAACGCTCTACAACGCGCAGATCGCAGAGCCGCTCGATCCCGCCGCGCTGGGCAAGTTCCTGCAGCGCCGCGTCGCGGTCTATGACAAGGACCGCGACGGGCACTACAACCTGATTTCCGCGCTGCACAAGGCGCTGCGCGGGTCCGATCCGCAGGCCGCGCTCTATTACATGGCGCGGATGCTGACCGCAGGGGAAGAACCGCTGTACGTGCTGCGGCGGCTGGTGCGCTTTGCCAGCGAGGACATCGGCCTGGCCGATCCGCAGGCCTTGGTCCAGTGCCTTGCCGCCAAGGACGCCTACCAGTTCCTGGGCAGCCCGGAAGGCGAGCTGGCAATCGTCCAGGCCTGCCTCTACCTTGCCACCGCGCCCAAATCGAACGCGGCCTATGCGGCGCAGAAGGCGGCCTGGAAAAGCGCCCGCGAAACCGGCAGCCTGGCCCCGCCCGCGAACATCCTCAACGCCCCGACCAAGCTGATGAAGGACATCGGCTATGGCAAGGACTACGCCTATGACCACGAGGCGGAGGACGGGTTTTCCGGGGCGAATTACTGGCCCGACGGGATGGAGCCGCAGAGCTACTACCAACCGGTCGAACGCGGGTTCGAGCGCGAGGTGCTGAAACGGCTGGAATGGTGGGACAAAAAGCGGCGCGAACGGCGCGGAGAGGAATGAGCCCGCCCGACTTTCGCCACTTCGCCGCAATCGACTGGTCGGGTGCTGCGGGCGAACGACATCGCGGCATTGCGGTAGCGCTCTGCGACAATAGTGGCGCAGCGCCGCAACTGTTGCGCCCCGGCCATCGCTGGTCGCGCGGCGAAGTGCTCGACTGGTTACGTGAGGAGCTGCCTGCCGACACGCTGGTCGGGTTCGACATGGGCATTGCACTCGCCTTTGCCGACCGCAGCGCCTACTTCCCCGGGTGGAGCGAAAGTCCGGCCAATGCCAGGGACTTGTGGGCCGCAATCGACAGACTGTGTGAACACGATCTGCACCTCGCCGCGTCCAGCTTCGTCGATCATGCCGAAGCCGCGCGCCATTTTCGCCGCCACGGCGGACGCGAGGGTGACCGCTTTGGCGGCGGGCGCGGGCGGTTCCGAGTGACCGAGCGGGCGCAGGAGGCAATGGGGTGCAAGCCGTACTCCAACTTCAATCTGGTCGGTGCGGCACAAGTGGGTAAATCGAGCCTGACGGGCATGCGCTTGCTGCACCGGCTGGGGGAGCAGCTGCCGGTCTGGCCGATCGATCCGCTGCCGCAGCGCGGGTCCGTGGTGGTTGAAATCTACACCACGCTGGCCGCCATGGCTGCCGGGCGATCGGCCAGCAAAAGCAAGATGCGCGATTACCGCGAACTCAACACCGCGCTTGCCGTACTCGGCTCGCCGCCCATCCCCGGCGAAGGCCCGATTGCCGACCATGCCAGCGACGCTTTGCTGACCGCCGCCTGGCTTCGCACCGCCGCGCATGATCCGGGGCTGTGGCGGCCTGCAGGCCTGACCCGCGAAATTGCGCAAACGGAGGGCTGGACCTTTGGCGCGCGGTGAAGCAAAGGGACGCTGCACGACGGGGCCGGCTTAGCTCAGTTGGTAGAGCACCTGATTTGTAATCAGGGGGCCACGGGTTCGAATCCTGTAGCCGGCACCAGTCCTGCAGCGCACCTGCACAAGAGGGCGCCCGGATGAGGATCACCGCCTGACATGACCACGCGTTACCCGCACGTCTTCTCGCCGCTGAAAGTGGGCCATACCGAGATCAAGAACCGCATCCTGATGGGTTCGATGCACACCGGGCTGGAAGACCTGCCCGACGCCGGGGAGCGCATGGCGGCCTATTTCGCGGAGCGGGCCCGCGGCGGGGTGGGGATGATCATCACCGGCGGGATCGGCCCGCATCCCACGGCGGGCATGGGTGCCAAGCTGCTGGGGCCAGACGATGTTGCGCTGCACCGGCAGGTGACCGATGCGGTCCATGCGGCGGCGAGCGATGTGAAGATCTGCATGCAGATCCTCCACACCGGGCCGCTGGCCGGCACGCCGGACTGCGTTGCCCCCTCCCCCGTCAAGTCGCGGATCGCGCGGTTCCAGCCCAATGAGCTGACCGAAGAGGGCATCGCCGAACAGATCGCCGCCTTCGCCAACTGCGCCGCGCTGGCCAAGCAGGCGGGCTATGACGGGGTCGAGATCATCGGATCGGCGGGCTACCTGATCTCCACCTTCCTGGTCGAAAAGACCAACCAGCGCAGTGACCGCTGGGGCGGTTCGTGGGAAAACCGCATGCGCTTTCCGGTCGAGGTGGTGCGCGCCGTGCGCGCGGCGGTGGGCCCGGACTTCATCTTCGTGTTTCGCATTTCGGCGATGGACATGCTGCAGGGCGGGCTCGCCTGGGACGAAGTGGTGAGCCTGGCCAAGGCGCTCGAAGCCGAGGGCGTGGACGTGATCTCCACGCACTTCTGCTGGCACGAAAGCTTTGTCCCCACGATCGCCACCATGGTCCCGCGCGCGGCCTTTGCCGGGGTGACCGGGCGGCTGCGCAAGGAGCTGTCGATCCCCGTCATCACCAGCAACCGGATCAACATGCCGCAAGTGGCCGAGGACGTGCTGGCGCGCGGCGATGCCGACATCGTCTCGATGGCCCGCCCGATGCTGGCCGATCCCGATCTGGTCAACAAGGCGCGCGAGGGCCGCGAGGATGAGATCAACACCTGCATCGGCTGCAACCAGGCCTGCCTTGACCACACCTTCACCGGGCGGCTGACCAGCTGTCTGGTCAACGCCCGCGCCTGCCGCGAGGTGGATGTGGTGATCCAGCCCGCCGCCGCGCCCCGGCGGATCGCTGTGGTCGGCGCGGGGCCTGCGGGCCTCGCCTTTGCCACCATCGCTGCCGAGCGCGGCCATGCAGTGACCCTGTTCGATGCCGCCAGCGAGATCGGCGGGCAGTTCAACCTCGCCAAGCGGATCCCCGGCAAGGAGGAGTTCTACGAGACCCTGCGCTATTTCGCGCGGATGCTCGAACTGCGCGGGGTCGACCTGCGGCTGAACACGCGGGTCGATGCGGACACGCTGAAGGCCGCGGGTTTTGACGAGGTGATCGTCGCCACCGGGATCAGCCCGCGCACTCCGGCCATTCCTGGGATCGATCACGCCAAGGTGGTGCGCTACATCGACGTGATCCGGGGCGAGGCGCCGGTCGGGCACAAGGTCGCCGTGATGGGCGCGGGCGGGATCGGGTTCGACGTGGCCGAACTGATCACGCACGCCGGAACCAGCGCCGCGCTGGATATCGCTACTTTCGCCAGGGAATGGGGGATCGATTTCACCAACCACCCGCGCGGCGGGGTGACGGGGATCGAGCCGCAAGTGGCCAGCAATGGCCGCGAAGTCACGCTACTCCAGCGCAAGGCCACCCCGGTCGGGCAAGGCCTCGGCAAGACCACCGGCTGGACCCACCGGCTGACCCTGCAGCGGCGCGGGGTGAAGATGGTTTCGGGGGTCGAATACGTGAAGATCGACGATGCCGGGCTGCACTGCGTGATCGGCGGGGAACCGGCGCTGCTGGAGGTCGATACCGTGATCGTCTGTGCCGGGCAGGAACCGCTGCGCGGGCTCTATGACGATCTGGTCGCGCTGGGCGTGCCGGCTCAACTGGTCGGCGGGGCGTTCGAAGCGAGCGAACTCGACGCCAAGCGCGCGATCCAGCAGGCGACGGAACTGGCGGTGGCGGCCTGATCGCCGCCCCTCACTCCACCATGTAGTAATCGATCACTACGTGATCGGGCTTGCGGATCCCGCGCGCGACGAAGGCGTGGCGCTGCATCCAGTCCAGTTCGGGTGCGCCGACGCGGAAGTTCGGGGTGGTGCGGAAATAGTAGAGCGAGGGGTCCACATCCTCCCCCTTGGCCAGGCGTTCCACCACTTCGGCGCTGGCCGTCCGCAGGCCCGGATTGGTCACTTCGATCACCGCGCCCTGATCGGTCTTGAGGAAGTATTTGGCCTCTACCTTGGTCAGCCCGCCGGGTAGAATGGTCTGCCAATCGCCCCCGCCGTCCAGCACTTTGCCGCGCAGACGCGGGCCATAGACTTCGCCGCCGGTCACCGCGATGAACCGCCGCCGCCCGCCTTCGGACTGGCCGACTTCGACTGCGGGATCAAGCGTGGCCCTGATCGAGAAGATATAGGTCAGCGTCGGCGCAGGCGCGGCGGCTCCGCGCGGAGCATCGGCCCCGGCCATGCCCGCAACGGCGGCAAGGCCCAGTGCGCCTGCGGCGATCAGCTTGTTCATGGCGTGCCTCCTCAGATCGGAAAGTGGCCGGGCAGCGTTTCGACCGTGATCCAGCGGGTCTCGGTAAAGCTGTCGATCCCCTGCTTGCCGCCGAACCGGCCATAGCCCGATGCGCCGACCCCGCCGAACGGCATCTGCGCCTCGTCATGCACGGTCGGGCCGTTGACGTGGCAGATGCCCGACTGGATGCGCTTGGCAATGGTCAGCCCCTTGGCGATGTCCCGCGTGAACACGGCGGCGGACAGGCCGTATTGGGTGTCGTTGGCCAGTTCCACCGCATGCTCGGCATCGCGCGCGCGGATCATGGCGACTACGGGTCCAAAGCTTTCATCGCGGTAGAGGTTCATCGCAGCGGTCACGCCGTCCACCACGGTGGCGGGCATGACGACGCTGTCCCCCTTGCCGCCCGCGATTACTTTGGCACCCTTGGCCGCAGCATCGTCGATCAGCGCGTTGACATGGCTCACGGTCTTCTGATCGACCACCGCGCCCAGCGGGGTGTTGCCTTCGCGCGGGTCACCAGCGGGCATCGACGCGGCCTTGGCGGCGAAGCGCTTGGCGAATTCATCCGCCACGCTTTCGACCACGATGATCCGCTCGGTGCTCATGCAGATCTGGCCCTGGTTCATGAAGGCACCAAAGGCGGCAGCCTTGACCGCTTCGTCCAGATCGGCGTCTTCCAGCACGATCAAGGGAGCCTTGCCCCCCAGTTCGAGCAGGCAGGGCTTGAGCTGCTGCGCCGCACGAACTGCGATGATCCGGCCGACATTGGTGCTGCCGGTGAAGTTGACCCGCTTGACCTCAGGCGCGTCGATCAGCGCACCGACCACTTCGGCGGCATCTTCGGGCGCATTGGTGACCACATTGACCACGCCTTCGGGGAAGCCCGCTTCGGCAAAGGCCTCGATGATCAGGGCATGGGTGCGCGGGCAGGTTTCGCTGGCTTTCAGGATCACAGCATTGCCGCAGGCCAGCGGCACGGCGATCGCCCGCACGCCCAGGATGATCGGGGCGTTCCACGGGGCAATCCCCAGGATCACGCCGACCGGTTCCTTCAGCGCCAAGGCCAGGCAGCCCGGCTTGTCGCTGGGGATCACTTCGCCGGTGATCTGGGTGGTGATCGCCGCAGCTTCGCGGACCATTCCGGCGGCGAGACCGAGGTTGAACATCGCCCAGCCCGCAGTTGAGCCAGTTTCCGCCATCATCGCCGCGACGAAAGCATCCTTCTTCGCCTCCAGCGCAGCCGCCGCCTTCATCAGCACCGCGCGGCGCGCATTCGGCCCCTGCGACGACCAGGCCGGAAAAGCCCCAGCCGCGCGCGCGGCAATCGCGGGAATATCGCCCGCCTTCATCGCCTGCGCAGTGGAGGCAGCTTCGCCGGTAATCGGATTGATGCGCGTGAATCCCATGATCGACTCTCCCGAATTGCTATAAAACATAGCAATGTGCACCCGCGCGTCAATATCTGCGGCTGCCTCATCCGTTTGCATGATGCGCCCTGCCCCGGCCCGTGCGAAATCGGCGGCAAGGGAGAGAACCGCATGACCGATCTGACCGCGCTGCTGGCCCACGATCCGCAACAATTCGTGACCTGTGATTACGCCGCAGGCTTCACCCTCAACGCCCGGGAACGCGACGAGGCACAGCTGGAGGCCGCCCGCCAGCGCTTTGGCGCGCTGGCTCCGCGCATCGCCCCGCTGGGCCGCATGGCCGATGACAATGGCATCACCGAAATCCGCAGCTGGCAGGACATCGCGCCGCTGCTGTTCCCGCACACCGTGTACAAAAGCTATCCGCTGAGCTTCATCGAGCAGGGCCGGTTTGACCGGATGACGAAGTGGCTTGGCTCGCTGACCACCACCGACCTGTCGCGGGTCGATGTGGCGGGCGTGGACACGATCGACGATTGGCTGCGCGCGCTGGAGGACGGGAGCGAACTGGCCCCGATCCATACCTTTGGCACCAGCGGCAAGCTCTCGATCCTCCCGCGTACCAAGCGCCAGCTGGATCTGACCGTGCGGATCAACGCCAATTGCATCCGCGATTTCGCCGCCCGTCCGGGCGAGCCGCGCCGCGACCTGCTGATCGATCACCTGCCGCTGATTTCGCCCAGCTACCGGCTGGGGGCAAGTTCGATCGCGCGGGGGATGAACCGGCAGGCAGAGCTTTATGCCGGAGGCCAAGACAATGCCCTGTTTCTCTATCCCGATGCACACTTCAGCGCCGACGTGCTCTCGCTCGCCGGGCGGCTGCGCGCGGCCGAGGCGCGGGGTGAGGCCGGGCAGCTTACCCTGCCCCCGTCGCTGCTGGCCCGCCGCGCCGAATTCGCCGCGCGAGAGGCCAATCGCGGCACCGATATGGACCGCTTTTTCGAACAGGCGCTGCACCGCTTTGGCGGGCAGGACGTATTCCTGTTCGCAGTCTGGCCGATCCTGTTCGAATGGGCCGAGGAAGGGCTGAAGCGCGGGCTGAAAAACGTGTTCGGGCCGGGTTCGATCCTGACCAGCGGTGGCGGCTCCAAGGGCAAGGTCCTGCCGCCCGATTACAAGCAGCAGATCTTTGAATTCCTGGGGTTCGAACGCTGCCTGGAATTCTTTGGCATGACCGAACTGATGGCCAATGCCCCCAAGTGCGAACATGGCAACTTCCACTTCCCGCCAGTGGTGGTGCCGTTCCTGCTCGATCCCGATAGCGGCGCGATGCTGCCGCGCGACGGGCGGCGCACGGGGCGGCTGGCGCTGCTCGATCTGTTGCCCGAGACCTATTGGGGCGGGCTGGTTTCGGGGGACCGGGTGACCATGGCCGGGTTCGATGCGCCATGCGCCTGCGGGCGGCACGGCCCCTATCTGGAACCCGACATCGCCCGGTTCAGCGATCTCAAGGACGGGGACGACAAGATCAACTGCGCCGGCGCGCCAGATGCCCATGACAAGGCGGTTGATTTCCTGCTGGAGAAAAGCCGGTGAGCGGCGCGTTCCGGGTACCGTTGCTGCTGCGCGGCGAAGTAATTGAGCAGGACTGGCTGGACCATGGCGGGCGGCGCGGCGGGGCATCCTTCATGGCCCCGGATCTAGCCGCCCACCTGCCGCGCCTGGCGCTGGCCGATCCATCGTCACTGGGCGAACTTTACAGCCTGACGCTGGACGAGATCATCGCCTTTATGGGCCGCCTGGGCGAGCGGCTGGTGCTGGCCGAGAACCCGTACTTGCAGGAAGCGTTTGAGCTGTCGCGGCTGACATCGGGCCTGTCGGACCCGATCCTGCTTTATCACTACCAGTCGATCCCGCACTATTTCCGCCCGCAATCGGTGCGCGACATTGCCGAACGGACGATCGGGGTGGACTATCTGGAAGGCTGGGTCCGCCAACCCGCCGCAGACCGCGATGCGCCGCCGGTTGCGATCCGCGCCGTGGGTGCGCGGGCGGTGCACATCATCGCCGGAAACGTCCCGGTGGTGGGGGTCACCACAGTGATCCGCAACGCCATCACCCGCAGCGATGCAGTGATCAAGACCCCGTCGAATGACCCGCTGACCACCGCCGCGATCGTGCGGACGATGATCGATATGGCCCCGGACCATCCGCTGACCCGCCACGTCTCGGTCGCCTATTGGAAGGGCGGGGACGAGCGGATCGAGGCCGCGCTGTATGACCCGCGCCGGATCGAAAAGATCGTGGCCTGGGGCGGATTCGCCGGGATCAGGCACCTGACCCAGTACCTTCAGCCGGGGATCGATCTGATCACCCTGGACCCCAAGCATTCGGGCTCGCTGATCGGGCGCGAGGCCTTTGCCGACAAGGCCACGCTGCAACACGTCGCCAGGCGGCTGGCGGTGGACATCGGGGCAATGAACCAGGAAGGCTGCGTCAATGCGCGGGTGATCCACGTGGAAAGCGGCACCGACGCCGAAGGGATCAGGCGCGCCGAACGGCTGGGGGAACTGACCTTTCAGGCGCTCCAGACCCTGCCCGAACACCTTTCTACCCCGCACAAGGCGTTCGACCGCGAGTTGAAGGACGAGATTGACGCGCTGGCTTTCGTGGACGACGAATATACCGTGTTCGGCGGACGGCATAACGAAGGCGCGGTGATCGTCTCGCGCTCGGCCCATGCGGTCGATTTCGCGCGGCAGCTGGCCTGCCGGGTGGCCAATCTGGTGCCGGTGGATGATGTGGAACAGGCGGTGCGCAGCGTGAACAGTTACACGCAAACGATTGGCATCTATCCCGAAAGCCTGAAAGCGCGCTTGCGTGACCGGCTCGCCTGGCACGGCGCGCAGCGGCTGGTTTCGCTGGGCGGAGCGGCTACGCTGAACCAGGCGCCGGGGCCGCAGGACGGGATCGAACCGCTGCGCCGCATGGTCAAATGGATCGTCGACGAAAGCGGGGATGAAGCCGCGCTGGAGGCTCAGGCCACGGCATGACCGGCGATTGGCAGGCCCTGTCACTGGCGCTGCTCGGCAGCTTTGCCGAACGGCCGATGTGGTACAGCCTGCTACGCGAACTGGCCGTCCGGTTTGATGCGGAGAGCGCCGCAATCGCCTTTGATCCGCCCGGCGCGGGCGGTCCGGCGATGGTCTTTTCCCATGCTCCGTTGGCCGGGCCTGCTGAGGGGCTGGCCCTGCCCCTGACCGGAGCCAAGCTGACCCTGCACCGCACGGCACCGCGCTTCACCTCTGATGAAACCCAGCGCCTGCACGCGCTTGCCCCGCTGTTTGAACAGGGCGTGGCCTTGTTCCTGCACCAGTCGGAGCTGCTACGCGAACAGCGGATTCTGGCCACCGTGGCCGAGGCCGCGAACCTGGCCGTGCTGGCGCTCGATCCGCAGGGCCATGTGCTCTATGCCAACCCGCTGGCAGAAGCCGTGCTGGCCCAGCGCACCGGACTGGCGGTGAACCATGGCCGGATCGTCTGCACCGATCCGCGCGCGGACAAACGGCTGATCGAACTGGTGCGGCACTTTGCCGGAGAGCAGCGCGCCGCCACTACGCGCGGGCTGTTCGCCCCGCTCGCCCTGCCGCGCCCGGACGGGCAAGTGCCGTTGACCATGCTGGTCCGTCCCGGCCCGGCCTTCGAACCGGTCAACGAGCCGCTGCGACGCAGCGCGATCCTGATCCTGCGCGATCCGGCGCTGCGCCCCAGCCTGTCCCCCGCGACGCTGGAACACCTGTTCGACCTGACCCCCGCCGAAGCCGCGCTGGCGAGCGAACTGGCCAAGGGCCTGACCCTTGACGATGGCGCCGCCGCGCTCGACGTCAGCCGCAACACCGCGCGTAGCCAGTTGCAGGCGGTGTTCCGCAAATGCGGGGTCAGCCGCCAGAGCGAGCTGGTGCTGCTGTTGCTGGGATCGGTCGCGACGCTGAGCGGTTAGCGCCCCAAGCCCCTTACCGTAGCGTGATCGTCACGTCCTTGAGCTCGCCGCCTTCGAACCGGAACCCCGGTGCGGCGTCTTCCGGATAGAACCCGGCGGCAGAGCCGGTATCCAGCCCGACATCGAAAGTCTCGTTGATCGAGAAGGCCCCCGGCGAAGTCAGCGGCAGATCGTCGCTGCCCGCCGCCTGGCCATTGGCCACCAGCCGCAGCTTGCCGCCCTTGCCATAGCCGGGACCCGAGGAATCGAAGTGCACCTCCAGCTTGTTCGCGCCGGCTGGCAGCGGCTGGCCGATCAGGTTGACTGTGTTCACTTCGAAGTTGCGATAGGTGAAGACCGGACGGCGCTGGGCATCGATGTAGAGCGACCAGCCGCCCGAACTGCCGCCCATCGTCGCCACCACCCCGCGGGTCTGCGCCCCGGCATCGAGATTGGCGGTCATGGTCCACGACCGGTTGAAGGTGAACGGCATCGCCTTTTCCGGAATGCCGACCGCCCCCATATGATAGGTCGCGCTTGTCACACCAGCCGACAGGCTCGGCAGGCCATTGTTCAGCTTTTGCCCGCCCAGCGGCAGGACCTGGTTGGCCTCTGCCTCGCGCGTGAACAGTGCTTTCAGTTCTTCCAGCTTCTTCGGCTCCTTCGCGGCCAGATCATTGGCCTGCGAGAAGTCCCTTGTCAGGTCATAGAGTTCCCACTTGTCCTGATCGAACGGAGTGTTCTTGGTGGCATAGGCCTGCCACGGCAGCCGATCGTGCATCGCGCTGGCCATCCAGCCGTTGCTGTAGATCGCACGGTGGCCATAGATTTCGAAGTACTGGGTGGTGTGCCGTTCGGGCGCTTTGGGATCGCTGAACGAATAGACCAGGCTGGTGCCGTTCATCGGCTTTTGCCTGATCCCGTTCACTTCGTTCGGCGCGGTGATCCCGGCGGCTTCAAGGATCGTCGGGGCGATATCGTTGACGTGGCCGAACTGGCTGCGCAGCCCGCCCTTGTCACTGATCGCCTTGGGCCAGGACACGACCATGGCATTGCGGGTGCCACCCAAGTGGCTCGCGACGGTCTTGGTCCACTGGAACGGCGTGTTGGTCGCCCAGGCCCAGACCGAATTATAGTGGGCATAGGACTTTTCGCTGCCGATCCGGTCAATCCCGGCGGCTTTCACCGCGTCGCTTTCGGGCAGGCCCATCAGCTGGCCCATATAGTTCAGGCTGCCGCCCAGCCCGCCTTCGGCACTCCCGCCATTGTCACCAACGATGTAGATGAACAGCGTGTTGTCATACAGCCCATCGGCCTTGAGCTGTTTCACCAGCCGCCCGACCTGTTCATCGGTGTGAGCCAGGAACCCGGCGTAGGCTTCCATCGTCCGGCTGGCGAACTTCTTCTGGTCCGGCGTCAGGCTGTCCCACGCGGGCATTTGCGCGGGGCGCGGGGTAAGTCTGGTGTCCTTGGGGATCACCCCCAGCTTCTTTTCCCGGGCAAAGGTCTCCTCGCGCAGCTTGTCCCAGCCCTGATCGAACTTGCCCTTGTAGCGATCGATATAGTCCTGCGGCACTTGCAGCGGGGCATGGGTGCCCCCGGTCGCGAGGTAGAGGAAGAACGGCTTTTGTGGGGTGACCGATTTCTGCGTGCGGATCCAGCCGATCGACTGATCGACCAGATCGTTGGTCAGATGATACCCCTTGCCCGCCGGGCGCATCACCGGGGTGGTGCCATCGAACAGGCTGGGTTCGAACTGGTCAGTTTCTCCGCCCTGAAAGCCATAGAACTTTTCGAATCCCTCACCCGTAGGCCAACGATCAAACGGGCCGCTGGGGCTGAGTTCCCAGTCCGGGGTCTGGTGCCACTTGCCGATCATCGCGGTGGAATAGCCGTTCTGGCGCAGCACTTCGGCGATCGTCGCGGTGTCCTTGGTGTGGAAACCGGAATAGCCGGGGCGGCTGTCGGCCGAATTCATCACCGCGCCAATCCCGGTGGCATGGGCATTGCGCCCCGTCAGCAAGGCGCTGCGCGTGGGTGAGCAGATCGCGGTGGTGTGGAAGCGGTTGTAACGCAGCCCGTCGCGCGCCAGCTCCTCCAGCGCCGGGGTCTGCGCCACCCCGCCAAAGGTGGAGGTCGCGCCAAAGCCCACGTCATCCAGCAGCACCAGCACCACATTGGGGGCGCCAGCCGGGGCCTTGCGCTGCCATTCGGGCAAAGGCGCAGGCTGGGCCGCGCTTTGCGCCATAGCCATGCCGGGTCCGGTCAGGGCCAGGACCGTCACCATTGCCGTCATCGAGCGTCGCAGTACCTTGCGCATCCGGATTCTCCATGGGAATTATGCTTTGCGGTCCAGCCTAGTCCGCGCAGGACGCTCGGCCAAGAACACTTCCGGCCACAATCCTTGTATCAAGTTGTATCAGGCCCGCGAAGCTGGGCTTGTCGCAGTTCAAAATAGGCTGGGCTTGCCTCAATTGCGAATTGCTCGCATCTTGCGCTCGTCCCTTCCCCAGGAGTTTCCACAATGCGTCCTGCATCTCTGCTGATTGCCCCCGTTCTGGCCCTAGCCGCGCTCACTGCCCCGCTCGGCGCAGCCAAGGAAACCGCCGATCCCGCCGCAGTTCTGGCCGGCACCTATGCGGTCGACAACACCCATGCCACCGTGCTCGCCAAGGTCGATCACCTGGGCTTTTCGGTCAACACCGTCCGGTTCGATACGATCAACGGCGCAGTCACTTATGATCCCGCCAAGCCCGAGGCGAGCAAAGCCGACATCACAATCGACACCACCACGCTCAATTCCGGCTTCGGCAAGCGCGACGACCACCTGAAGAGCGCGCAGTTCTTTAATGTCGCTGCTTTCCCCAGCGCCACGTTCAAGGCTGACAAGCTATTCAAGACCGGGGCCGACACCGCCGACTTGGCGGGCCAGCTGACCCTGCTGGGCGTGACCAAGCCGGTCACCCTGAAGGTCAAGTTCACCGGCTTTGGCAAGGGCATGGACGGCGCGCCGCGGATCGGCTTTGCAGCCAAGGCGGCGATCAAGCGCAGTGATTTCGGGATGAAGGCCTTCGTTCCGGCGGTCGGAGACGATGTCGCGCTCGAAATCGATCTCGAACTCGCCCGCAAGCCCTGAAGCCATGACCGTTCCGGCCGAGACCCCGGCGCGGTACCACCGCGCCGCGATCACGCTGCATTGGCTGATTGCCCTGGCGCTTGTGTTACAACTGGCGCTGGGCTTTCGGCTGGAGGACATTCCCAAAGGCACGCTGCAGTTCGATGCGTTCCAGTGGCACAAAACGCTGGGGATCAGCATCCTGCTGCTCAGCCTGGCGCGGCTGGCGCTGCGCTTTGCCCTGCCGCGTCCGGCAGAGGTCGGCTCGGGCCCGACGCTGATGGCGGCGCGCGCGACCCACGGCCTGTTCTATGTGGTGATGCTCGGTGCGCCGCTGAGCGGCTGGGCGCTGGTCTCCACCGCCAAGATCAAGCTGCCGACGACGCTGTTCGGCGTAGTCCCCTGGCCGCATCTGCCGCTGGGCGCCGCCGCGCATGAACCTGCGGAACTGGCCCATGCCGTGCTCGGCTGGCTGCTGCCCGCGCTGATCGCGCTGCATGTCGGCGCGGCGCTGTGGCACCATTTGCAGAAGGATGAAGTGCTGGCTCGGATGGTGCCTGCCGGTCGCAATCTCAACGCCGCGCTGGCTCTAGCCGCCGTGCTGCTGGGCGGCGCGGCCTGGCTGGGGTTAGCCGGGCCGGTCCCCAACCTGTGGCGCAGTGCTGCGGTGGTAGAGCCGGTTGTCGTTCCCGACGAGGAGACTTCCGAGGAGGCCCCCACCGCGCTGGAAACGGCCCAGCCAGAGTCCAGCGAAGCGGCGAGTGACAGCGCCGATGCCAAGGTTGCGCTCAGCCCGGACTGGACGGTGCAAAGCGGCAAGCTGGGCTGGACAACGCAGTGGTCGGGCAGCGCCATCGCCGGTTCGTTCCGCAAGTGGACCGCGCAGATCCGGTTCGATCCGCAAGATCTTGCAAGCGCCCGCATCGCTGTCGATGTCGATCTCGCTTCCAGCAACAGCGGCGATTCGAGCCGAGACGAATCGATCCAGGGCCCGCAATTCTTCAACACCGCCGCCCACCCGCGCGCCCGGTTCGTGTCGAGCAAGGTCAGCAAGGCCGGAAATGGCTATGCGGCGGACGGCACCCTCTCGCTCAACGGCGTGACCCGCCCCGCGCGGCTGCACTTTACGGTGAAGATCGACGGGAATCGTGCCGTGGCGCAAGGATCGGCTTCGCTCAGCCGGCTGGCGTTCAAGGTTGGCACCGACGAATGGCAGGCGACCGACCAGATCCCCGATGCGGTCGGCGTCCAGTTCAGCGTCACGGCTAGTCGCAAGGCAGGGTAAGCCCACCCTCCAGACCCCCGTCACCCCGGACTTGCGGCGCGTCACCTAACCCAATCGGGCTATGCGCCGCTTCCCGACTCGCGATAGCCTCCCGGGCAACCGGCCACAGCCGGAGCACGGGAGAGCTGCGCCATGAAATTCTCGATCATCTATGAAGCGCAAATGGTCGACACCAGCCGCGCGAACGAAGCGGCGGTGTTTCACCAGATCGTCGATCAGGCGAAATACGCCGAGGAAATGGGCTTCGACTGCATCTGGTGCGTCGAACACACCGCGCTGACCCAGTATGCCCACATGTCCGCGCCTGAAACCGTGCTGGCCTTCATCGCCGGGGCGACCAGCCGCATCCACGTTGGCCATGGGGTAGTCTGCCTGCCCCCCGCGATGAACCACCCGGTCAAGGTGGCGGAACGCATCGCGACGCTCGACGTGCTGTCCAAGGGGCGGCTGCACTTTGGCATGGGCAAGGGCGGCACCCAGCAGGAAGCGGGCACCTTTGGCTACGACCTCAATGAGCTGGGGCCGATGATCGATGAGGCGATGTACCTGGTTCCCAAGATCCTCAAGGAAGGGAAGGTTGAGCACGACGGGACCTATATCAAGATCCCCGCCCGGCCGATCCACCCCGCCCCGTACCAGGACCCGCACCCCCCGCTGTATATGGCCTGCACCCGCGAGGCGACCTTGCTGCAGGCGGGCGGGCGCGGGATCGGGGCGCTGGTGCTGGGCTTTTCCGGCCCGGACGAAATCGCCAAGAAGAACGCGATCTACCGCGAGGCTTTTGCTGCCCGAAAGGCCGAGGATCAGGTCGGTTACCGCCCAACCGAACACCTTGCCGCGCTATGCGCCGCGACCGTGCTCGATGACCGCGACAAGGCCCGCAAGATCGGCCTGCGCGGGCAGCGCTTCTTCGCGGAAAGCATCGCCTACTGGTACCAGGGCGGCCCGCTGCCCACCGTGGACGAGGACCTGACCGCCGAAGACCACGCCAAGGTGCTGGAGCAAGGCAAGCAGGCAACCATCGCCTACCTGTCCGAAGAGGCGATCCCGGTGGGGGATGAGCATCTGTCCAACTACACGATCGCGCAGGACGCATATGGCACGCCGGACGATTGCATCCGCTATGTCCAGCGGCTGCAGGACGCCGGGGCCGACGAGATCCTGTTCATGTTCCAGATGGGCGGCATTCCGCACGACGTGATCATGGAAACGATCCGCAACATCGGCGAAAAGGTCATCCCGCACTTCCGCGCCAAGGCCGAGGCGGTGGCGGCGGAGTAGGTCTTGTCAGCGCTGGCGAACCCTAACCCATTTGGGCTATAGGCTCGTCATGCCCTCCCACGTCGATCCCCGCTTCTCGGACCTGCTCGCCCGGCTCTATGGCGGGATCGATGGTGCGCAGCCGTGGGAGGCGTTTCTTGATGCGCTGACCGGGTGGCTGAGCAGCGCCTTTGCCACCCTGATCATCACTTCCCCGGGGCGGGCTCAGCCCGGCACTTTTGTCACCCCCGGAGCCGACCCCCGGTTCAGCGCCAGCTACATCGAGACATACTTCGCCAGCGATCCGTTCCAGGGCCTGCCCGAAGGCAAGGTGACCAGCTTTGGCGAATTTCTGGCCGGGCAGGACGCTCAGCGCTTCGCCGCCTACCGCGAATACCTCGCGCTGACCGGCGGGGAGCAGGTGTTGGGGGTGGACCTGCGCTTTTCCGGGCAGTTCGAAGCCCGGTTCCGCACCACCCGCACCCAGGACATGCCCGAATTCACCGCCGAGGACCGCGCGCGATTTCAGGATCTGGTGCCGCATCTGCGGATCGCCGTGTCGCTGTTCGAAAAGCAGCAGTTCGCGGGGGCCGAGCACGCCCTGCTGCGCAGCGCGACCGACGGGCTGGGCCTCGCCCTGCTGGTGCTCGACCGGCAGGGGCACCTTGTCAGCAGCAATGCGCTGGCCGAACGAATTCTTGGCGAAGGCGAAGGGCTGCGGCTGGCGGGACGCGAGGTGCGTTTCGCCAGCGCGGCGCTGCGCCAAAAGGTTGACGCCCTGCTGCAATCGGGCGGCGCGGCGGGGACGGTCCACCGCTTCCGCATTCCCCGGCCCGAGCGCGGCGACCTGGTTGCCACCGCCCGCGCGATCGATCTGCCCGCGATCCACAGCGGCACCGGCGCGCTCGCGCTGTTCCTGGCCCGGCCCGGCAACGATCTGGTGCTGGAACCCGAGACGATCCGCGAACTGCTGGGCGTCACCCCCGCCGAAGCACGGCTCTGCGCGGTGCTGGCGCAAGGCCATTCGCTGGTCGAAGCCGCGCGGCAGCTGGGCGTGGCGCACAACACCGCCAAGGCCCAACTCCGCTCGATCTTCGCCAAGACCCAGGTCCACCGGCAGGCGCAACTGGTCAACCTGCTGGGCGCGCTAAGCGGTTAGGCCGCCAGTTCGAACTCGCTCATCACCGGCTTTGCCATCGCATCGGCAAAGGCATCATAGGACCAAGGCCAGCTGGCCGGCACGCCCTCGCCGTCGAGATACCAGGAATTGCAGCCCGAACCGAAAATCGTGGTCTTCGCAGCCGCGATGCGGCGGGTTTCATAATCCTCGAAGGCTTCGGCCTTGGGCTGCACTGCGCGGGCGCGGCCGCTGCGCAGTTCGTCGATCAGCTGGTCGATGTACTCCCACTGCCGTTCGGCAATGTCGATCAGCGAGAAGTTGCCGACCGGGCCGGTCGGGCCGTTGAGCATGAACAGATTGGGGAACCCCGGCATGGTCATGGCATAGTGCGCGCGCGGGCGAACCGCCCAGAAATCATCCAGGCTGACCCCGCCCGCCCCGGTCACCACCGCCGGACGGATGAACCGGTCCGCGCGGAAGCCGGTGGCGAGCACCAGCGTGTCGAGTTCGTGGAACGTGCCGTCCTTCATCCGCACGCCGGTTGGCTCAATCCGTTCGATGCTGCCGGTTTCGACAAAGACCGAGGGGTTCTGGACCTCCTCATAATAGTTCCACGAATAGATCAGCCGCTTGCAGGCCGCGCGGTAATTGGGCCGCAGCTTTTCCTTCAGCTCCGGATCGCGGATCGAATTTTCGAGGTTCTGCAGGCAGGCGTCCTCGATCATCTTCATCTGCGGGCCGTCGATATCGGTAATCCCGTCGGTGAAGCGTTTGATCGCCCCGATATATTCCTCGTTATAGCGGATCGCGTCGATCAGTGCTGGATCCTTGCGGAACGCTGAGCGGTCCTCGTCTGTATAGGGGAACTGCGGCACCGGCATGATCCATTGCGGCGAACGCTGGAAGTGGACCAGCTTGTCCACTTTGCCCGCCAGTGCGGTGACAATTTGAATGCCGGTCGATCCGCACCCGATCAGCCCGACACGGGCGCCGTCGATCGGCGCGCTGTCATCCCAGCGGGCGGTGTGGAAAGCGGGCCCCCTGAACGTGTCGAGCCCCGGAATGTCCGGCAACTTGGGGTGGTGCAGCACGCCCGAAGCCGCGATCACCACGTCCGCCACGGCAATCTCGCCATTGCCGAAAGTCAGCGTCCAGCTGGCCGCGGCATCGTCATAGACGGCGGAGGTCACCTCCATGCCGAACCGGATGTGCGGCATGATCCCGTACTTGTCCGCGACGTGTTCGAAATAGGTCTGGATCTGCGCGCCGGTCGAATAATAGCTGTCCCATTCGGCCCAGGGTTCGAACGAATAGGTATAGGCGTGCGCCGGGACGTCGCAGGTCAGCCCCGGATAGCGGTTCTCGCGCCAGGTGCCGCCCAGCTTTGCGGCCTTTTCATAGATCGTGAACTGCTCGCCGCGCTGCTTCAACTTGATGCCTGCCAGGATGCCGGCCATGCCCGCGCCGATGATTGCATAGCGCAGCTTGCGCGGTTCGTTTGTCATGGTTCAGGTCCTCTGCCGGTTGTCTCGTTACCGATGGAACTGACACAGCCAAAAAGCGTCAACATCACCCGATAGGGTTATGGCCATCACGTCCCGCTGTGGCACCTTCCGATCAAGCAAGAACGGGAGAGATGCGATGGGTGAGCGGTTTCCGACAGGGGCCTGCATGGTATTCGGCGGCAGCGGCGGGATCGGCCAGGGCGTGGCGCTGGAATTCGGCAAGGCTGGGAGCGATGTGGCGGTTTGCTATCGCTCAAAACGCGACGTAGCCGAACGCACGGCAGCCGCGATCCGGGCGACCGGCGCGAAGGCTTCGATCCACCAGCTCGATGTGAGGGACCGCGCAGCAGTCGAAGCCACCGTGGCCGCCGCCGCCGCCGAACATGGCCGGATCCATTCGATGGTCTGGGGCGCCGGGCCGCTCGTGGGGCAAACGCCGCTGGCCGAATGGAGCGACGAAGCCTTCCGCAACGCGATGGAGATCGAGGCCTTCGGGTTCTTCACCGCCACCCGCGCGCTGATCCCGCACATGCGCGCGCATGGCGGGGGCAGCTTTGTCCACCTCGGCTCGGCCGGGCATGACTGGTTCCCCAAGCTCGACGGGCTGTCGGTGGTGCCCAAGGCCGCCAACGAGGCGCTGATCAAGGGCATCGCCAAGGAAGAAGGCGAACACAACATCCGCGCCAATTCGGTGCTGGTCGGGGTGATCGACGCGGGCATGTTCCACGAGCTTTCCGAGCAGGGCGTGTTCGGGGACGAATGGATCGCCGAAACCCACAAGCTGCTGTGCCTGCGCCGCTGGGGCCAGCCCGAGGACATCGGCGCGGCGGCGGTGTTCTTTGCCTCCAACCAGGCCAATTACGTCACCGGGCAAACCATTTCCGTTTCGGGCGGCTTCGGTGTCTGACACGCTGGAGCCGCGCGCGCTGGACATGCAGCACCTGCTGGACCGGGCGGCGCTGGAGCGGCTGGTGCTGAGCTATTGCCACGGCATCGACCGGCGCGACCTCAAGCTGGTGCGCAGCCTGTACCACGATGACGCGGTGGACGATCACGGCGCGATGTTCTGTGGGTCGCCCGACGAATACGTGGCGTGGCTCCCCGGCATGCTGGCGAACTGGCAGGCCACCAGCCACACCGTCACCAACATGCTGTTCTTGATCCAGGGCGATCACGCCAACGGCGAGCATCCGACCGTGGCCTGGCACCGCACGGCGGACGGCACTCGCGATCTGATCGCGCATGGGCGCTACCTCGACCAGTATGAGCGGCGTGACGGCGTGTGGAAATTCCTGCGCCGCAATCTGGTGCTCGACTGGATGGAAGAGCGCGCGGTGGGAGGTGCCTCCGGCGGCGAGGTGGATGACGGGGTGGAGCGAGGGCGCGGCGGTGCCGACGATCCGGTTTATCAAGTGCTGGGGCTGTTCGAGGCGGACCGGGCCGGGCGCGCTTAACCCCGCAAATGCTGCGACAGATCCCCCTGCATGTCGAACAGGCTGTAATCCCGACTGGCAAAGCGCCACACGCTGTCCACCCGCTCAAACGTGTCGTGATACCGCCCCGCCGCGATCACTTGCAGCGGCAAGGCCTCGGTCTGTTGCAGCACGGTGTAGTACGACCGGCAGGAGGCCGTTCCCGCCGCCTCGTCGGTCTCAACGATCGGGTTGGTCACCACATGCCTGGTGCGCGGGGTGCCGCAGGGGTGAATCACCACGCGCTGCTGCCATACTGCGAGCAGCCCTGCACTGTCCGTCTCATACCCTGCCGCCAGTGTGATCCGGGCATGATCGAACAACGCCGCGGCCCCCGCCAGATCGCCCGCGTCCATCAGTTCGGCGTAGCGATAGAGCAGCTGGGTTACGGCAAAGTGGGCGATCATGCGGGCTTCTCCGGGGTTCTTGGCGCAATGTGTGCCGAACGGCAGAACTGGCCGATTGCAGCCGGGTTGCCAAGGGCATAGGCAGGCTATCAAGGAGAGGCCATGATCCCGCAGCAACGCGTGCTCTATTCCGGATCGCAGCGGCTGTTGCCGGTGCAGGACCGGCTGGCCCACGCCCACGCGGCGGGGTTCGATGCCGTGTCGATCTGGCCCAGCGACGTGCGCGATGTCGATCTGGCCGGACTGCGCGCGGCAATCGCCGCAGCGGGCCTGACCGTGTCAGAGGTCGAGGTGCTGTGCTGCTGGCTACCCGGTCAGGCCGAAGCCCCGCCATCGCAGTGGGACATGCTGAAATGGCAGACCCCCGAACGGATGCTGCCCATGGCGCAGGCGCTGGGCGCGCGTACCATTTCCGCTGCGGAACTGTTCGGCCTGCCGTTCGATGGCCCGGCCATGGCTGCCGTGTTTCGCGAACTGTGCCGCCGCGCTGCCGACTATGGCCTCCGCGTCGCGCTAGAATTCGTGCCATCGGGCGGAATTTTTGGCCTGGCCGAGGCCTGGGAAGTGGTCGAACGCGCCGATGCGCCCAATGGCGGGCTGATGGTGGACAGCTGCCACTTCCACACCAGTCAGTCCTCGCCCGATCTGCTGGCGCGCATTCCAGGGGAGCGGATCTATTCGGTGCAACTGGCCGATGTGCCCGCCGATGCCGATGCGCAGATGGTCAACCGGATGCAGGACCGGCTGATGCCCGGCGCGGGTGTGATTGACTTTGGCATGTTCATGCAGGCCCTAAACGCCACCGGCACCACGGCTCCCACCGGCATCGAAATGTTCTCCGCCGCGCTCGACGCGCTCCCCCCCGCCGAAGCCGCGCAGCAGTGCGCCGTGGCGCTTGATTTCTGCCTTTCCCAGGGAACACCCGCATGACCTCCAACCGCTATCCCCACCTGCTCTCCCCCGGCAAGATCGGCACCATGGACCTCAAGAACCGCATCGCCGTGACCGCGATGGGGGTCAGCCTGTCGGAAGACGATGGCAGCGTCGGCGAACGGCTGATCGCCTATCACGAAGAACAGGCCAAGGGCGGCGTGGGCCTGATCATTTCCGGGGTCACCGGGGTCGCCTGGCCGGTCGGCTGCGTAGCGATGGGGCAGACGGCGATTTCGGACGACAGGTTCCTGCCCGGGCTGAAAGCCCTGACCGAGCGGGTCCACCGCCACGGCGCAAAGATCGCGGCGCAGTTGCACCACGGCGGGCTGGTAGCGGGCTATTCGCACATGCGCTGGGGCCATGCGCTGTGGGCGCCGGGTTATCCCCCCGCCCCCAAGGGCAATTTCACCGACTATTTCCTGATGGAGGAACTGGCCGGGCTGTCCGGCATGAAAATGCCCGAGATCAAGGTAATGGAACAGGCCGATATCGATCTAGCGGTCAGCCTGTTCGCGGCGGGCGCGCGCCGCGCCAAGCAAGCCGGGTTTGACGGGATCGAGCTCCATTCCGGGCACGGCTATCTGCTCAGCTCGTTCATTTCGCCCTATACCAACCAGCGCACCGATCAGTACGGCGGCAGCCGCGAAAACCGGATGCGCTTTCCGCTGGAAGTGATCCGCGCGATCCGGGCCGAAGTGGGGCCGGATTACCCGTTCTGGGTCAAGCTCGATTCGCGCGAAATCGGCAAGGACGGCATCACCATCGAGGATGCCAAGGCCCACGCCAGGATGGTGGAAGAAGCCGGCGCGGACGCGATTACCGTCACCACCTATCACGAAACCGGCAAGGGCGCCCTGCACAGCGAATCGCACACGCCGCATCAGGAAAGCTTCAACCTGTCGGCCACGGCGGAGCTGAAAAGCGCGGTGTCGATCCCGGTGCTGGGATCGGGTCGGGTCGAGCCGGAAACGGCGGACCAGTCGATCGGCAAGAGCGAGCTCGATTTCGTCGCGATGGGCCGCAAGCTGCTGGCAGATCCGCACCTGCCCAACAAGCTGCTGGCGGGCCGCCCCGACAAAGTGCGGCCCTGCGTCTATTGCTACACCTGCATCAGCGCGATCTACATGGGCGGCAGCGCCAAATGCGCCGTCAATCCGGAGCTGGGGTTCGAGGATCAGGCCCCCGCTCTCCCCGCCGTCACGCCCAAGCATGTCGCGGTGATCGGCGGCGGCCCCGGCGGCATGGAAAGTGCGCGGCGGCTGGCGGAATTGGGCCACAAGGTCACCCTGATCGAACAGAGCGACCGGCTGGGCGGCACGCTGCGCTTTGCCAGCCTGGCCTATCCTGCAAACGAACGCCTGCTCGACTGGCTGCGGCAGGAAGTGGAGGAAGCGCCGGTCACGGTGAAACTGGGCACCACCGCCACCCCCGAACTGCTCCGCTCGCTCGGCGTGGACGAAGTAATCGTCGCCACCGGCGCGGTGCGCGGTATGCCCGAAATCCCCGGCGGCGATCTGCCGCACGTGTTCTCGGGCGATGACATGCGCGGGATGATGCTGGGCGAAAGCAGCGACGAAATCAAACGCAAGACCGGCCTGTTCACCCGCCTCGCCACCAAGGTCGGCGCGGCGACCGGGGCCACGGCCAACCTGGCGCTGGTGCGCAAGGCGACCCACGCCTGGATGCCGCTGGGCGACACCATCGCAATCATCGGCGGCGAACTGGTCGGGATCGAACTGGCCGAATTCCTGGCCGAGCGCGGACGCAAGGTGCAGGTGATCGAACCGGCCCCCCGGCTAGGCAAGGGCCTGACGCTGGTGCGGCGGATGCGGATCCTGTCGGAGCTAGCTGAACACGGCGTCGGCCTGCACGGCGGAGCCAAGGACATCGCGATTGGCAAGGACGCGGTGGCTTTCACCGATGCGCAAGGCAATGCGCAGAGCGTCCCCGCCGACAATGTGATCGTGGCGATGGGCGCGGCGGGTGACCTGACCTTGGCGGACAAGCTGAAGGCCGCCGACTTTACCGTCCACCCGATCGGCGACGCCACCGGGGTCGGCTATATCGAAGGCGCGATGGCCGGGGCCATGGCGGCGGTCAAAGCGGTGGCCGGCACGTGAGCCTGGACCTGCTGCTGGCCGAACGCCAGATCGCCCGCGCCCTCACCCGGATCGCCCGGGCGATGGACGCGCGCGACTGGGACGCGCTGCTGGCCGAACTGACCGAGGACGCGACCGGCGAACTCGGCACCGGACCGCTCGCCAGCCCGGCCGAGATCGTCGCGCTGATCCGCCGCTACCTCGACCATTGCGGGCCGACCCAGCACCTGCTGGGCAACCTGCTGATCGAAGTGGACGGGGATACGGCGACAAGCCAATGCTACGTCAGCGACATGCACCTTGGCCCGGCAGGCAAGGAGCATGTAACCTTTGCCACGCTGGGCGACTACCACGACCGCTGGCGGCGGGTGGAAGGCGCATGGAAGCTGAGCCACCGCACCAAGCTGAACCGGGCGCATGTGGGCAGTTTCGAGGTGTTCGGGGGTTAGCCCCTGAGCTCCGTCTTGAGCACCTTGCCGCTGGCGTTCCTTGGCAGGTCGGCGACGAAGACCACGCTGCGGGGCACCTTGTAGTTCGCCATGTTGTCGCGCGCCCAGCCGATCAGTTCGGTCTCGCCCAGTGTGGCACCAGGGCGCAGGACGACGAAGGCCTTGCCGATCTCGCCCATCCGCTCGTCCGGCACGCCGACCACCGACACCATCGCGATGGCCGGATGAACCGAAAGCAGCTTCTCAACTTCGGCAGGATAGACGTTGAATCCGCCGGAAATATACAGATCCTTCTTGCGGTCGGTGATGCGAATATAGCCGTTCGCGTCCATCGTCCCGACATCGCCGGTGTGCAGCCAGCCCTCCGCGTCGATCGCCTCGGCCGTCGCTTGCGGATCGTCGAGGTAACCGAGCATAACCCCCTGCCCGCGCACCAGAATTTCGCCGGTTTCGCCGCGCGGCACTTCGTTGCCCGCATCGTCGGCAATGATCACTTCGTTGCCGGGGATCGCCGCGCCGCAGGTCTGGGCGATGGTCTCGGCGGGGTCGCCCGGGCAGCAACTTGTGATGTTGACGCATTCAGTCATGCCGTAAGCGGTGATGATGTCCGCCATCCCCAGCTCGTCGCGGATCCGCTGGACCAGCACCGGCGGCACGGTCGCCGCACCGGTAGTGCCGCCGCGCAGGCTTGAGGTATCGATCGGCCGCTTGTCTTTTTCTGCCAGGATCATCTGGAACACGGTCGGCGGGCCGGGGAAGAAGTTGACCTTGAGCTTTTCGATCAGCGCGATCGCTTCGGCCACGTCGAACTGCGCCATCGGCACCATCACCGCGCCCGACAGCAGGCAGGCGACCCAGCCGACTTTCATCCCGAACGAGTGAAAGAACGGGTTGGCGATCAGGTAGCGTTCGCCGAACGAGAGCCCAGTGTTGCCGATCCACACCCCGCATTGCGGCAGGACGCGGCCGTGGGTCATCAGCACGCCCTTGGGGCTGCCGGTGGTGCCGCTGGTGAACAGGATGTCACTGATCGTGTCGGCGTCGATGGCCGCCAGCGCGCTATCTACCGCAGGATCGTCCGCGCCCTGGCCGCTGGCGAGAAACGCATCGAATCCGGCGTCGAGCAGGACTGTCTCGCGCAGATCCGGCAGATCCTCGTCCGCCAGCAGCGCGCGGTAATCGATCCCCAGGAAGTCCGTCACCGTGAACAGCAACCGCGCATGGGTGCGGCGCAGAATGTCCCCTGCCTCACGCCCCTTCAGCCGGGTGTTGAGCGTTACCACTGCTGCACCCAAGGTCATCGTCGCAATCGCAGCAACCACCCATTCGCGCCGGTTGGGTGCCCAGATAGCCACCCTGTCCCCCGGACCCACTCCGCGCGCGAGCAAGGCCGAGGCGGCGGCGCGGCTGTGCTGCCACAATTCGGCAAAGGTCCACTGCACCTCGCCCTCGATCAGGGCGGTCGCATCGGGCCAGCGCAGCGCGGCGGCCTCGGCAGCGTGGGGAATGGTCGGCGGGAGTTCGGTCATTTGGCGATCATGTTGCCGGGGCCGAAGAAGGCCCGCATTTCGCGCACCTTGCCGTCCGCGTTGAAGGCAAAGGTATCGATCACGTGGATTTCCATGTCCTTGCCATCAAAGTGCAGCGGCACGTGAAAGGCGAAGGCAGCATGCCCCTCAGCCAGCCGCACCGGACCATCGAGCACCAGCTTTGCGCCGGTTGCCATCGAGGCCACGTAGAACGCGCGGATTTCGTCATGTCCGCGCCTGAGCGGTGTGCCGACCGGGTCCTCGACCGTCGCGTCCTCGGCAAAGATCGCCACAGCCATTTCGGGATCGCCCGCATCGAACGCGGCGACATAGGCGTGGACGGCGGCGAGCATCTGTTCTGGCGTGGCCATGGATTATCCTTCCGGGAAATAGCGGCTGATCGTGTCGACGACGCAGGCGGGCTTGTCGCTATGCTCGATCTCGACGGTAACGCGCACGACCGACTGGATCGCACCCTTGACCTCTTCGACCGAAACGATTTCGCCCACCCCGCGAATGCGGCTGCCGACCTTCACCGGGCTCAGAAACCGCAGCCGGTCGGCGCCGACGTTCACTGCGTGGGTGAACCCGCGCACCTCGATCAGGTCGGGCAGGAAATAGTTGACCAGGCTCATGGTCAGATAGCCATGCGCGATCGTCCCGCCGAACGGGCCGTCCTTCGCGCGTTCGACATCGACATGGATCCACTGGTGATCGCCGGTAACCTCGGCAAAGCCGTTCACGCGGTCCTGTTCGATGGCCAGCCATTCGGTTGGACCGAGCGCCGTGCCTTCCTGTCCGACCAGATCGCGGGGCGATTCAAACACTTTCGTCATTCAAATTCTCCCGTTCGCATCGAGCGAAGTCGAGATGCGGCGCGCAGGTGTCTCGACTTCGCTCGACACGAACGGATGTGGGGCGGTGATCA
>CAZKAX010000045.1:0-25638 GCA_964550775.1 uncultured Novosphingobium sp.
GGGCAAGATCGCGCCAGACCATAAGAGAGGGGACAGTTCCCGTGCCCAGCCTGTTTCGCCATTCCATCGTGGGCCTGATCGCCCTGTCCGCCGCAGCTGTTGCCGGGGCGAAAGACAAGGACGAAAACCTTGCCCCGCCGCCGGTGTTTCAAGCGGTGATCGCCTGCAAGGACCTGACCGATTCGGCCGAACGGCTGGCCTGTTATGACCGCACCGTGGGGGCCATGGCCACCGCGCGCGCAAGCAAGGATCTCGTCGTTGCCGACCGGGCCACCATGCGCGAGGCGCGCAAGGGCCTGTTTGGGCTGGCGCTGCCCAAGATCAAGCTGTTCGGCGGCGGTGACAGCGAAGACGTAACCGCAATTGACGGCACAATCGAAGCGATGACGACCGCGCGTGACGGGAACTTCATCTACCTGCTGACCGATGGCGCCCGCTGGAAACAGATCGATGGCCGCCCCGCCTATGCCAAGAAGGGCGACCCGATCCATATCGAGAAAGCTTCGCTCGGCAGCTTCTTTGCCAAGATCGGCAAAGGCCAGAACGCCCGGGTGATCCGGATCCAGTAGCCGGGGCGGCTGCTTAGCTGCCGACCTGGCCCGCCGTCTCATTCATCAGGCGGACGGTGTCGCGCGCGGCGCGCTGGCCATCATCATCGGCGCGGGCCCAGTCACGCTTGGTCCGACACACGGTATGCGCCTTGGCGACACTGCCGATTTCAACATCGCGGCGGCAACGGATGAAATAGGGATGATCCTTGCTCACGGTCTTGTTGAAGGCGCGGATTTCCTTGAGCGACATGTGGCTGGGATCGGGTTCGGGAATGTTCGGGGTGGCCGGGCTGACAACCGCAGCTGCAGCGGCAAGAATGATGGGAAACAGGGTCATGATCGTCCAACTTCCGTAAGTGGCTGAATGGGCCGGAGGTTATCGCCGCCTGGCATGCAGGGCAAGTGCAGAACCGCGTCGTTCGTCGATCTGCGCAGGGCGCTCAGGGCCGGGCGAGCGAGCGGCCCGTGGCCTCGAAATAGCGCACGATGGCCTGCTGTTCCGCTGGGGTCAGATGCGGGTTCCACGTGTCGATGATCAGGATATGGCGGCGCTCATCGCTGTTGTTCCAGGCTTCGTGATCGATCGAATCGTCAAAGGCAAAGGCCTTGCCTTCCACCCAGGGGCGGGTCTCACCGCCAACGCGAAAGCCGCAATCTTGCGGCACATCGAGCGCAAGGTGGACGATCGCGCGGGTATTGGTCACCCCGGTATGGGGCGGGATCGCGCTGTGGGGTTTGAGCATCGAGAAGAACGCATTGGGCGCTTTGCCGGGGATCTGCTGCAACGGCAGCCGCTTGAGCAGCGCGGCGGTCTTGGGGCAGCGATCGAGCACTGGCTGATTGGGAACGCCGTATTCGTAGAGGAAACACGCGCTCCAGTCATAGTTGTGGCTGAGTGGCGACCACTTGTTCTGGGGGGCGCCGGGTTCCATCTGGACGTAGGGGATGATCGCCGGATTGCCTGCTTCGAGCAGGCCGTGGAGCTCTGCTCGGATGTCGTTGGTTGCGGCTTCGAGTTCCGCAAGCCAGGGGAAGTGTTTGAAATCAAAGTATTCATCGGCGGGCAGGAACGGGTAGTAGAGCCCGGCGCATTCGTTGGCATAGACCCGGCGGCGACCGATGGAGTGGTCATAGAAAGCGCGCACCCGGCGGCGCTCGGTTTCGTCCAGCACCGGCTCAAGTTCGGCATAGGCGTGGTCGGCGTCGGCGCCGATCCGGCGCTGCATTTCGGCCACGAAGTCCCGCCCGAGCTGCAGTTCGGCCTCAAGCCCCGGCACCGGGTTTTCGATCCCCAGCGAGAGTTGCAGCGCCCCGATCCAGGCCGAAAGCGCGTCTTCCTCTTGCTCGGTACGTTGCAGGTTCTGCGCCTTGCGCAGCTGCGCGACGAAATCGGTGCGATCGAGATCGAGCGCCTGGTCCAGCACTGCCAGTTCTGCCTGATCATCGCCGCAATCGCGCAACGCGTGGGCGAGGTTGCGCCACAGCGCCCCGGCCAGCGGATCGAGCCCGGTAGCGCGGCGAAAGGCCTCTGCGGCAAGCACGGCATTGCCCGCGCGCAGGGCGGCCATGCCCTGGGCATTGGCTTCTCTCGCGGCGGTGAGCCGGGCCGGATCGGTGGTGTCCCCCATGTGCCACGGGATAATCCGGGCACGGCGGCGCGGCAAGCGGGAGTTGCAGGTCTGCGGGGCTTTGCCTAGGCTGGGGCGATGGCCGTGCCCCGTTTCGCCCTGACCGACGCTGAATGGCTGGCGCACCGCCACCTGGAAGGGCAGGACTGCGTCCGCTTCATTCATGTGCCCCGCGCCGACCACCGCCGCGCACCGTTCCTGACGGACGAGTATCTGGGAGCGAACCGCGCGCATCACGATCTGGACGTGGCGCAATGCCTCGATCAGGTCCCGCCGCGGCGGATGGGCTTTCTGTTCCATTCGGCCTTCTGCGGATCAACCATGCTGCTCTCCGCGCTCGACCATCCGGGCATTGTGATGGGGCTGTCGGAACCGGTCCTGCTCAATGACATCGTCGGCTTTCGGCGGCGGGGAGCGCAGCCGGCGGCGGTCGCGCGGCTGGCGGACTGCGCAACGCGGCTGCTGGCGCGGCCTTTTGGCCCGCAAGAGCTGGTGGTGATCAAACCGTCCAACCTGCTCAACCCGCTGGCCGAACTGCTGCTGGCCCTGCGCGCGGATAGCAATGCGGTGCTGCTGCATGCGCCGCTTGAAACCTTCCTGATCTCGGTCGTGCGCAAGGGGCTGTGGTGCCGGTTGTGGGTGCGCGAGCTGCTGGAAGGGCTGCTGACCGACCGCGTGGTCGAGCTGGGCTTTACCCCGCAAGACTATTTCCGCCAGAGCGACCTGCAAGTCGCGGCGGTGGGCTGGTTGGCCCAGCATGCCCTGTTCCAGCGGCTCGCGGCCAAGTTCGGTCCGGACCGGATCCGCACGCTTGATTCCGAAGTGTTGACCACGCGCCCCGCCGAAGTGCTGCGCGCCGCAGCTGCGCATTACGGCTTGCCCGCCAGCGCCGACCAGATCGCGGCCATGGCGGCGAGCCCGGTGTTTACCCGGCATTCGAAATCGGGCGACAGTTTTGACGTCGACCGGCGCGAGGCTGAGTATGCCGAGGCGCGCACGGCGCATGGGGACGAGATCGGCAAGGTCACGCTATGGGCCGCCGAAGTGGCCCGCGCGGCGGGGATTCCGATGGAGCTGCCCCATCCCCTGATTGGCTAATCGCAGTCTGAGATTGTCAGGAACGCAAAACCCCTCCCCGGCGGGGAGGGGTTGGGGTGGGGGTTCGGCACCAGCGTAGGGACCCACCCCGCTGGGACTAGGCAGCAAGCTGCCAAGTCTCGTTGCCCCTCCCGAAATGGGAGAGGAGTGTTGACCCCTACCGTTTGGCCCAGTCTACTCCACCCAAACGAAAGGGGGCGGGCATTGCTGCCCGCCCCCTGACGTTTTGAGTGCAGTTCCGACTAGAACTTCACGCGGGCGCTCACCGCAAAACGGCGACCCAGCGCGTCGTAGCTCGACGGATAGGTGTTGCCACCGTTCTGCGACGTGGTGCCGACGGTGCCGCCGACGACCGGGGGCTTCTTGTCGAACAGGTTGAACACCGACATGGTCACGTCGAAGTTCTTGGTCACGTCGAAGCGGGTGGTCAGATCGAACCAGCTGTAGGCCTTGATCGAACGGAACCGGCTGTCGATCAAGCACGCACCGCCGCCATTGGCAACCGCGTCGCCGGCATCGGTGGTGTAGTTCGGGCAGCCCTGCTGAGCGGCCGGCAGCAAAACACCAGCCGCGTTGCGGTTGGCCGCTTCGGCCGCCGCGATATCGTCAGCCAGCTGCTGGTCTTCCAGATGCACCTTGTTCATCCAGCGCCACAGCAGCGAGATGTCCACCGGACCCAGGCTGAGCGTAGTGCGCTGGTTGAACGAGTACTTCGGCTGGATCGACGAGCAGTTGATCGAGTACTGGTTGACGCAGTCACGATCCAGCGAGGTCGGGGTCGCCTGGAACTTCGAATGCGCGGTGTAGTTGCCCTGGAAGGCGAACGACACACGAGCTTCCTGACCCAGCATCGTGCCGATGCCGGTCGTGTAGTTCATGCTCAGATCGATACCGTTGGTGGCCAGCTTGCCGAGGTTCGAAAGCACGCCGAACAGACCGAAGGTCGTGTCGGGCGGACCGTCGAGCGCGCCGCTGATCGGGTTACGACGGATCGAGGTGCACGCCGGGTTGGTGGCGCTGGAAGCACTGAGGCTGCCGAAGCAGGCCGAGATCAGGTCCGCCGGGGTCGGCGTGGTGATCGCGTCCTTCACCTTGATGTCATAATAATCGACCGTGGCCGAGAAGCCCGGCAGGAACGCAGGCGTGAACACCGCACCGACAGTCCAGGTGGTGGCCGTTTCCGGACCCACCTTGGTGTTACCGCCAGCAGTGATGTTGGCCTGGCCAGCGGTCGGGTTGTTGATGAACCCGATGGTCGCCGCAGGAGCGCCCTGTGCAAGGCAGACCGCCTTGAGGTTGGCATTCGAGTTCGGTGCACCACCAGCACAGGGATCGGTGCCCAGGTTGGTCAGGCCGGTCGACACGGGCGAGAACAGTTCGCCGATGTTCGGGGCGCGGACCGCGCGCTGGTAGTTGCCACGGATCTTGAAGTCCGGGGTCGGGGCCCAGGTGCCAGCCACCTTCCAGGTGGTGGCATTGTAGGTCGGGCTACCGGCAGTGTCGATCTTGTAGTGCGACTGACGGATACCTGCTTCGACCGACAGCTGGTGCAGCATCGGCTTGTCCTGTGCCAGCGGCACGATCAATTCGCCGAAGCCTTCGTACACTTCATAGCCGCCCTTGATGTCCGGAGCTGCGCCACCGGCGCCGCCCAGTTCACCAGCGGTCTTGGCCAGAAGGTCCGAAGCCTGCTCTGCCTGATACTTGCGGTATTCGGTACCAACCGCGAAGTTGATCCCGTCCGAAGCCCAGGGCGAGCTGATGCCGGTATCACCGCTGATCACGCCCTTGACCTGGTCAAGCTTGGTGTTGACCTGGTTGGTGGAGTTGTCGTTGA
This sequence comes from uncultured Novosphingobium sp., assembly GCA_964550775.1. GTDB lineage: Bacteria > Pseudomonadota > Alphaproteobacteria > Sphingomonadales > Sphingomonadaceae > Novosphingobium. The sequence goes on from CAZKAX010000045.1 coordinate 5,115, forward strand.
TGAAATCGACCTGCGCAGCATTGACGGCACCCGGCTGGAAGATGTTCAGCGGGACGCAGCCATTGGAGTTGGTCAAGCAGGTGTTGGGGTTGGTTGCCAGCAGAGCCTGACGCACGCGCGAAAGCAGCACGTAGTTCTGGATGGTCTGCAGCTTCTTCGATTCACCATGCGCACCATTCACGTCGAAGTGAATGTTGTCGGTGATGTCACCGCGCACGCCGGCGCGCATATCGAACACCTGGCTGTTGTAGCTCGAAATACGCGGACCGACTTCAACCGCGCGCCAGCGCAGGCCGAAGTTGAATGTGCGGTAGTTCGGATCCGACGGGCTGAGCGCAGTGGCGGCTGCGGCGCACTGCGCAGCGGTCATGGTGGTGCCACCGCCCAGAGCGGCGTTGGTCGCAGCGCGGGCGCACAGCGTAGCGCGCTGAGCAGCAGTCAGGAACGGGTTCGAAACCGGCACAGCAACGGCCGAAGCGAACACGCCCGACGGCGCGATCACGGTGTCGACGGTGTTGTTCGAATACATGCCGCGGGCATAGACTTCGATCCCGTCAGCCACTTCATAGCGAGCCTGGCTGAACATGTTGAAGCGCTTGAACGGCACCTGGAACACGTTGTACGGGTTGAAGTTGAAGGGCTTGTTGTAAGCCTTCAGCGCGGTGCCGTCATCGGTGACCTGCAGGTTGCCGCCGGCGATGTCGAAACGGGCCGGGTTGGTGGTCGACGAACCCTGACCAGCGGTGAAGGTTTCGTCATACGATTCGAGGGTTACCTGCGAGAACGCACGGTCGCCGCCGAAGAACACCGGATCGGCCTTCTGGTAGCCGAGCGACAGCACGGCGTTGCCGCGGCCATCGTCAAAGTTGGCGCCCAGGGTCACGTCACCGCGGAAGGTGTTGCCGTCACCGCGCTGGGTGACCTGTTCCGACGCGGTCGCAACCATGCCGGCGAAATCCTTCTTCGTGATGAAGTTGATCACGCCCGAGATCGCGTCAGCACCGTAAGTGGAGCTTGCACCGCCGGTCAGCACCTGGGTGTTCTGGATCAGCGCGAGCGGGATGTTGTTAAGGTCAACACGGCCGGTAAGGTCAGCCGGGACAATCCGGTCACCATCAAGCAGCACGATGTTGCGGTTCGAACCCAGACCACGAAGGTCGACGTACGAAGAACCGCCGTTGCCGTTGTTCACGTTCGAACCGACCGAGGGAACGGCGCCGGGCAGGGTGCGCAGCACTTCTTCAGCGACGTTCGACTGGCGCAGTTCGAGTTCCTGGCTGCCGATGGTGGCAACCGGAGCCGACGAGGTCAGGTTCGGATTGCGGATCAGCGAGCCGGTAACGACGATAGTCTGGTCTTCCGGCGCAGCAGCGTCATCCGCGGCGGCATCCTGCGCATAGGCAGCAGCCGACGAGAGCAGCACCATGGCGCCGCCGGCGACCACGTAGGTCGCGCTCGAAAGGAGCGATTTCTTGATGGTTTTCACAGGTCAGTCCCTCTGTAGATCCGGCGAACGGGCCGCGCGGATTCCTGATCATCCGACCCCGGACAGGGCATAGGCCCCGCCCAAAATGCGGATAGATGAGGCGTGAATGACGAATGAACCCGTGCGGATCAAAGGATTTTCAAGGATCAGCCGCATTCGGTTGGCGGCTGTTGCATGCGTGCCACAGGGCTGTGACACGTGCGCAATATTTTTACGTCACGCAGGAAAATTGCGCAACTTACATCCGTGTCGGCCCGTAAGGCCCGGTCAGCGCCGGGGCATCGGTCCGGCAAACAACGAAGCATCAAGCCGGGAATCGCGCCATTTCATTGACCAGTGCAGGTGCGGACCGGTGGCGCGGCCGGTCATGCCGATGTTGCCGATGTACTGGCCCTGCCGCACCACATCGCCTTCCTTTACCGCCAGCTTGGAACAGTGCAGGAAAGCGCTGTTAAGCCCCATGCCGTGGTCGATCATCAAAAGCCGCCCTTCCAGGGAGAACGGGCTTTCCGCGGCAAGGATAACTACCCCGTCAGCCGGGGCGACGAACGGCGTACCGCTGGTCCCGGTGGCGATATCCATCCCCGAATGATAGCTGCCGGGGGTGCCATTGTAGATCCGCTGCGATCCGAACCGTCCGGAAATCCGGCCATAGACCGGCCAGATGAATTTCTGCCGCCAGCCATCGACCGCATGATCAACACTGCGGGCTGCATTGATCCGCGCCAGTTCCCCGGCGCGGCGGCGGGCGAATTCCTCGTTCGGCGGGGTGCCGGGGCGCGGGCCGATCGGGATATATTCAAGCTGCCAGCCGCGTTTGGCGATGGCCAGCGGCTGGGCCAGGCTGCGCCCGTCGGCCATGCGCGCGACAAGCTGCGCCGCCGGGGTGGCATCGCGGTCAAACGCAATCAGAAAGCGCCCGTCCGGCCCGAGCGGCACCGGCTTGCCATTGAAGCTCAGCGCCTGAATGCCGCGCGGCGCGAGCCCGCGGGCATAGCCGCCCTGGGTCAGCTCCCCGGTCAGCGCAAGGTCAAGCTGCGGTGCCAGCCCGAGCGCATCGGCGGCGCGCGCCCGCATTCCACCCAGGTCGGCCCCGAGTGCGGCGCCCAGGGCCAGGACCAGGCCCGCGCCCAGCACTACGCTGCGCCGGTTCACTTGCCGCCGCACAGCCGCCGGGTTGCCGCAGCAGCATCGGCATAGGCCTCCTGCCGCGCCGCGCTCCAGTAACGGAGCAGTTCAAGCGGGATGGCCTGCGCGGTGACGGCGCAGATCACATGGCTTCCGGGGGTCAGGACGCGAAAGCCGTTGGCCTGGTAGGACAGGGTGGCGGCGCGATCGGGACTTTTCATCAGCATGGCCCCTTCCTAGCCGCTGATTGCGGTCAGAGCAATTTGCCTTGCTCGGGCGGGGCGGGGCGCGGGGCGGGCTTTGGCCTGGGCGCGGCACGGATCGCCGCATCGCCGCCGGGGATGACATCGAGCACCCCGTCGCGGAAATGCAGCGCCAGCGCGGCCTCGCCTGAAGCTGCAGCGTGGTTGGTCAGGGTCCGCCCGTCCGCCGCGGTCACCCGGACATAGCCGCGTTCGAGCACGCCATCGGGATTAAGTGACCGTGCGGTCCGCGCCAGCGCATCGAGCCGCTCACGCGCTGATCCGATTCGCTGGGTGACCAGCGCGGGGCCAAACCTGACCGCCCCCAACCGGTCCTGCGCGCGCTCCAGCCGGGCCGCGAGCAGGGGCGCGGAGAGCCGCGCGCAGTCCGCCTGCAGGGCCTGCCGGGTGGACTGGATGCGGTCCTTGAGGCCCCGCCGCAGCCGTTCGGCCAGATCGTCGAGCCGCTGGGCATAGGGGCTCAGCAGGCTGTCGGCGCGCGGCAGGCGTTCGGCCCGGACCGCCAGCCGCTCCCGCCCCAACTGCAGCGGCCGCGCCACCGCGCGGCGCTGGCGCAGGCCCAGCTCGCCCAGCTGCGCGCGCAGTTCCTCGCGCACCGGCACGGCCATTTCGGCAGCGGCGGTGGGAGTCGGCGCGCGGCGATCGGCGGCGAAATCGACCAGCGTCGTGTCGGTCTCGTGCCCCACTGCGCTGATTACCGGGATCGTGCATTCGGCCACGGCGCGCACGACGACCTCTTCATTGAAGGCCCACAGGTCCTCGATCGACCCGCCGCCGCGCGCGACGATCACCAGATCGGGGCGCGGCACGGGGCCATCGGGCCGCAGCGCGGAAAAACCGCGCACGGCGGCAGCCACCTGCTCCGCCGCGCCCTGGCCCTGGACCAGCACCGGCCAGACCAGCACCCGGCTGGGAAAGCGGTCAGCCAGACGGTGGAGGATGTCGCGGATCACCGCCCCGGTCGGCGAAGTCACCACCCCGATCACCCGCGGCAGGAACGGCAGCGCGCGCTTGCGTTCGCTGGCGAACAGCCCCTCGGCCTCGAGCCGTGCCTTGGTCTTGGCGAGCAGCGCGAGCAAGGCCCCCTCGCCCGCGATCTCCATCCGGTCGATCACGATCTGATAGTTCGAGCGGCCGGGATAGGTGGTGAGCTTGCCGGTGGCGATCACTTCCAGTCCGTCCTCAGGCTGGAACGACAACCGTTGGGCATTGCCGCGCCACAGCACCCCGTCGAGCCGCGCATTTTCATCCTTCAGCGCCAGATAGAGGTGGCCCGAGGCTGCCCGCTTGACCCCCGAAAGCTCACCGCGCACCCGCACGAACCCGAACCGGTCTTCGACCGTGCGCTTCAAGGCAGCGGAAATCTCGCTGACAGACAGCGCACCGGCGTTGTCCCCGGCCGCTTGCTTCGCTACCAGCCCGCCAGCATTGTCATCATCATCGTGGGTAAAGGGACCGGGCATGAACATCCTGCTGCTGGGATCGGGCGGGCGCGAACATGCGCTGGCGTGGAAGCTGGCGCAATCCCGGCTGTGCGACAAACTGTTCGCAAGCCCCGGCAATCCGGGAATCGCGGATCATGCCGAGCTGGCCGCGCTGGACGCCACCGACCACATGGCCGTGCTGGCCTTTTGCGAGGCGCAACGCATCGGCCTGGTGGTGATCGGCCCCGAGGCTCCGCTGGTTGACGGCCTGGCCGATAGCCTGCGCGGCTCGGGCGTGCCGGTATTCGGGCCGAGCAAGGTGGCGGCACAGCTCGAAGGCAGCAAGGCCTTCACCAAGGAACTGTGCGCGCGCCACACTATCCCGACCGGCGACTTTGCCCGCGTCACCAGCGAAGCCGAAGGCCTTGCCGCGCTTGCCCGGTTCGGCGCGCCGGTGGTGGTCAAGGCCGATGGTCTGGCCGCGGGCAAGGGCGTGACCGTGGCCATGACCATGGCCGAGGCCGAGGAAGCCGTGCGCGAGATCTTTTCGGGCCGGTTCGGCGAGGCCGGGGCCGAAGCCGTGATCGAGGAATTCCTCGACGGCGAGGAAGCGAGCTTCTTTGCCCTGACCGACGGGCACACCGTGGTCCCGTTCGGTTCGGCGCAGGATCACAAGCGCGTTGGCGATGGCGATACCGGCCCCAACACCGGCGGGATGGGCGCCTACAGCCCCGCGCCGGTTCTGACCCCGCTGCTCGAAGGCGAAGCGCTGGAACGGATCGTGGTGCCGACCGTGCGGGCCATGGCGGAGGAAGGCATGCCCTATTCCGGCGTGCTCTATGCCGGGCTGATGCTGACCAAGAGCGGCGTCCAGCTGATCGAATACAATGCCCGCTTTGGCGATCCCGAATGCCAGGTGCTGATGCAGCGGCTGGAAGATGACCTGGGCGAACTGCTGCTCGCCTGCGCCGAAGGCAAACTCGCCACCCGCCAGCCGCCGCGCCTGTCGAGCGACACCGCGCTGACCGTGGTGATGGCGGCCGAAGGCTATCCCGGCACCCCGAAGAAAGGCGGCAATATTTCCGGGATCGCTGCAGCAGAGGCAGGCGGCGCCAAGGTGTTCCACGCCGGCACCGCGCTGGCGGACGGCCAGCTGGTGGTGAACGGCGGCCGGGTGCTCAACGTCACTGCGCGGGGTGCAAGTGTAACCGAGGCCCAGGCCAAAGCCTATCAGGCCGTCGATGCCATCACCGCTCCTGACTTGTTCTGCCGTCGCGATATCGGCTGGCGCGAAGTGGCGCGCGAAGCGAAAGGCTGATTCGGCCCTAGGCTGCGCAGGCGGCCAGCGGCGCCGGGCAGACCAGATCAAGCAGGTCCCGAACCTCGCTGACCGCTGCCGAGCGTGAGCGGGCGAGATCGGGAATTCGGCCGATGTCGAGGTGGGTCAGCCCAAGCAGAAACAGCTCGCGATAGCCCACCCGTTCGGACAACCCGTGGCCCAGTTTGAAATCGAGCTGCCCTGCCAGTTCCTGCAACGCGGCTTCGACCCGGTGCTGATCGTGGCTGTTGTCGCGGCGCTGCCGGTTGCGCAGCACGGCCCATTCAAGCGGTGCAAGCCCGGCCGCGCGGCGTGCGGCACGCAGGTCCAGCACCATCTCGGCAAAACAGCCCGGACCGCGATAGGCGCGGGTTACCGGGTGCAGCCGCCCCAGCAGGTCAAGATCGACAAACGAGCTGGTAACCGGCGAGATGAGCAGATTGGCCATGGCCACGGCCCGGCGCACAATCCCGCAATCATGGCCAGCCGCGTCGATCACCACATAGTCACAGGCCGCGCCAAGCCGGGCAATCTCCTGGGCCAGCATCGCCCCGGTCTGGTGGTGCAGCACCACATGGCGCGGCTGGGGCAGCTTGATCCGCAGGCGGGTGGCGGTAGCGCTGCGGTTGGCGAGGGCGCGCGACAGGCTTTGCTGGCGGCAGTCCAGATCGACTCCGAGTACTGCATGTCCGGCATCGGCCAGGGCAACGCAAAGGTGAAAGGCCAGGGTCGACTTGCCCACCCCGCCCTTTTCGTTAGCCACCGCAATCACCCGGGCTTGCGGGCGCGGGCGGTGAGCAATGTCGTGAATCACGACCCCGGGATGTTCGCCTCCGCCGGTCAGGCCGCCCCGATCGAACCCGCTATCGAGCAAAGTCGCCAGCTTCATTTTCCCGTGCCCCGCAGCCAGGCCGAATCGCCTGCCTGTGGAAAACTACGGTAAAAGCCTGTGCGAATCGAATCGATTCAGATTCTTGCCGTCCCGCTCTGGATCAGCCCAACCGCGCCTTGATCAAGGCCTTCAGGTCTGCCTCGGGCCGGGCGCCATAGTGCGAGATGATCTCCGCCGCGGCGATCGCGCCGATCGTCAGACACTGGTCGATCGCCAGCTCGCGCACGTGGCCAAAGAGGAACCCGGCGGCGAACAGATCGCCCGCGCCGGTGGTATCGACCACCCGTTCGATCGGTTCGGCGGTGACTTCGAAACGCTCCCCGGCATGGACTGCAACCGCGCCTTCGGCGCCGCGGGTTACGACCAGCAAGGGGACCTTGGGGGCCAGCTCGGCCAGACCCTTGTCGAAATCGCCGTGCCCGGTCAGCGCTTCGAGTTCGACGTGGTTGGCGAACAGGATGTCGATATCGCCGGTTTCGATCATCGCGCGGAAATCGGCGCCGTGGCGTTCGATCACGAAGGCATCGGACAGGGTGAAGGCCACCTTGCGGCCCGCGTTCTTCGCCGCCGCGATCGCCCGGCGCATCGCCGCGCGCGGCTCTTCGGGGTCCCACAGATAGCCTTCGAGGTAGAGGATCTTCGCGTCGGCAATTGCCGCTTCATCCAGCGCGGCGGCGGGCAGGTATTGCGATGCACCCAGGAAGGTGTTCATCGTCCGCTGCCCGTCAGGGGTAACAAAAATCAGGCAGCGCGCCGTCGGCGGATCGCCCGCGCGGGGCAGCGTTTCAAAAGCGATCCCACCGGCACGGACGTCGTGGGCAAAGACTTCGCCCAGCTGGTCATCGGCAACCTGGCCTATGAATGCACAGCTTGCGCCCAGTGCGGCAAGCCCGGCCAGTGTATTGGCCGCCGAACCGCCCGAAATTTCGCGCGCGGGGCCCATCGCATCATAAAGGTCATGCGCGCGCTGGGTATCGATCAGGGTCATCCCGCCCTTCAGCAGGCCCAGTTGTTCAATCAGCGCATCCTGGCACGGGGCCATCACATCGACGATGGCATTGCCGATCGCGATCACATCGGTGCTGGGCTGGGTCATCGGGCTGGCTGTCCTAACGCTTTGTCTCAAAACGCGCGGGGCCTAGCCGCAGTGGCGGACAAGGGCAAGCGCGCAGGCGTTGACAGCGCGCGCGCTGCGGGCAATGCCCATGGCGATGCTGCGCGCCTATGCCCTTGCTTTTGCTCAACTGGCGGATCCTCGCGTGCTGCGGATCTTCGGCAAAAGTCTGGCGCTGGCGCTGGTCCTGTTCGCCTTGCTGGGGCTTGGCGGGATCTGGGCCGCAGACCGGCTGATGGCCTGGTCCGGGTTCGATGACGGTCTGGTGGCCGGGGCGGGCGAACTGCGCGCCCTGATCGCCGCACTGGGAGTGATCGCGGCGGGCATTCTGGCCTGGCGGATCATCGCGCTGGCAGTGTTGCAGCTGTTTGCGGATGAAGTGGTCCGCGCGGTCGAGCTGCGGCACTATCCCCAGGCGGCGGCCACCGCGCGCCAGCTGGGTTGGCATGAAGAGCTGGGCAATGGCCTGAGGGGCGCGGGCCGGGCGCTGCTGTTCAACCTGCTGGCGCTGCCGGTGGCGCTGGTGCTGCTGGTCACCGGGATTGGCGCACCGCTGGTGTTCCTGGCGGTCAACGCCATGCTGCTAGGGCGCGAATTGCAGGATATGGTCTGGCTGCGCCACCGTCCATCGCCGCAATCCCCGTCGCCGCTGACCCGGCTGGAACGCTGGACCCTGGGCGGGATCTGCGCCGCCTTGCTGGCCGTGCCGTTCGCCAATCTGTTCGCGCCGTTCCTGGGGGCCGCCGCAGCCGCCCACCTGATCCACCGCAAGCCCTGACCCGCCGCAAGGACTGATCCGCTCATGCCCCCCAAGATGCTCATTCCACTGTCGCTGATCCCGCTGCTGGCAGCCTGTGGGGGCGGTTCGGTTTCGAGCACACCCGCCGCGCCGCCGCCGCGCACGGCCAAAGTGCCGGTGCGCGCACCGGTGCGGGTCACCCCGCCCGCTCCCCGGCTGCAGGTGGCCCCGGGCCTTGAAGGGGTGATCGGGGCCAGCGGTGAGGATCTGGTCCGCCAGTTCGGCCCGGCGCGGCTTGATCTTTCCGAAGGCGATGCGCGCAAGTTGCAGTTCGCCGGGCAGGCCTGCGTGCTGGATATCTATCTCTATCCCCAGGGCTCGTCCCGCGCCTTGCAAGCCACCTGGCTTGACGCGCGCCGCGCCAGCGACGGCCAGGATGTAGACCGCGCCGCCTGCGTTTCAGCCCTGCGCAAACGCTGATGTAACCAGCTGTTAGGGATATTCTGTCATCAATCTGCCCGCGTTTTTTGACTGTGGGACAGACCGCGCATGAGCATGCATTTCAGCGACCTTGCCGCCCAGGCGGCGGCTGACGGGATTATCGGGGCAGAAGAGATCCTGTCGCTGCGCCAGGCCGGGTGGGCCGATGGGCGGATGGATCCCGAAGAAGCCGAATCGCTGTTTCTCGCCAATGAGGCGCTGCGTGCGCCCAGCGCGGAATGGACCGCCTTCTTTGTCGAGGCGCTGACCCAGTTCATCGTCAACACAGTCGATCCCAAAGGCTATGTCGATGACGTGATGGGCGAAGAGCTGGTCGACCGGATCACCCGCGACGGCCGGGTGGAAAGCATGGCCGAACTGGAATTGCTGGTGAAAGTGCTGGAAACCGCGCTGCACACCCCGTCCTCGCTCAAGGCCTTTGCGCTCAAACAGGTGGAACTGGCCGTGCTGCACGGCGAAGGACCGACCCGTGACGGCGCGCTCGATCCGGCAGGCATCAATGCCGCCGAATGCGCGCTGCTGCGCCGCCTGATCTTTTCCGCGGGCGGTGACCGCCCGGCCAGCGTGAGCAAGGCCGAGGCTGAAATGCTGTTCCGGATCAAGGATGCCACGGTCTATGAAGTGAACGCGCCCGAATGGGAAAAGCTGTTTGTCCAGGGCGTGGCCAATTACCTGCTGGGTTTTGCCGGGCACGAACCGCTGAGCCGCGACAAGGCGCTGGAGCTGGAAAAGTTCATGAATGCGCCGGGCGCGGGCATGGGTTCGTTCCTGCGCCGGATGATGGGCGTGGATCTGGACTCCGAAATCGAACGCGGGTTCGGCAGCCTGCTGAACATCGCCTCGCATGCCCCGGACATCGACGAAGAGGCGAACGAGGCCGCACACCTTGAACCCGCCGAGGAATTGTGGCTGCGCGATCATATCGATGCGGACGAAGAGCTTGATCCGCTGGAAAAGGCACTGCTGGCTTTCATCGCCGAGGAAACCGGCGAGGAGCCGAAGGTCTAAACCGTAAAACTTTCGCCGCAGCCGCAGCTGCCTTTGGCATTGGGATTCTGGAACACGAACCCGGCGGTAAAATCGTCTTCCTGCCAGTCCATCGTGCTGCCGATCAGGTAGAGCACCGAAGCGCCGTCGATGAAGAACAGCCCGCCGGGGGTTTCAATCCGCTCATCCAGCGGATTGGCCGCGGTGACATAATCGACCGAATAGGCCAGGCCCGAACAGCCCCGGCGCGGCGTGGATAGCTTGACCCCGATCGCATCGGCGGGCGCGTCGGCCACCAGCTTGGCGATCCGCGCCTCTGCAGAGGGAGTCAGGATCACGGCGGCGGGGCGTTTGCGGGTGGTGGTCATGGTCATAGCATTCCCAGCTCCAGCCGGGCCTCGTCGCTCATCTTGGCGGGGTCCCACGGCGGGTCCCAGACAAGGTTCACTTCGGCATCGCGGATCCCGGGCACGGAACTGACCCGCAGCTCAACTTCGCCAGGCATCGATTCGGCCACCGGACAGTGCGGGGTGGTCAGCGTCATGGTCACCACGGCGGCGCCCTCGCCGTCGATCTCGACCCCATAGATTAGGCCCAGGTCATAGATGTTGACCGGGATTTCGGGGTCGAAAATGTCCTTGAGCGCCTCGATCACCGCCTCATACAGTTCCCCGCCGGGTTCATTCCCGGCCAGGCCCTGTGGCTGCTCCTTGAGAAAGCCTTCCAGGTAATCGCGCTTGCGCTCCAGCTTGTCGGCCGGGCTTTCGGCATCATCAACCTTGGCGCGCGGCGGCGGGGTGACGCTGTCTACTTCTTCAACGGTGAATTTGGGCTGTTCCATCACCCGAATATCCTTCTGGTCCGTTCGATCCCGCGCAGCAGCGCGGTAATATCGGTTTCATCGCTGTAAAGGCCAAAGCTGGCCCGCGCCGTGGCGGGCACGCCGAGGTGGTCCATCAGCGGCTGGGCGCAGTGATGCCCGGCGCGGATCGCGACCCCTTCCTCGTCCAGGATAGTGCCAAGGTCATGCGGATGGATCCCGGCGAGGGCGAACGAGACGATCCCTGCGCTCTGTTCCGGCCCAAACAGGGTCACATCATTCATCCGCCGCAGCTCTTCGCGCAAAGTGGCGACCAGCGCGGCTTCGTGGGCGTGGATCGTACCCAGGCCAATGGCAGCAACATAGTCCACCGCCGCGCCCAGTGCGATCGCCTCGACAATCGCGGGGGTCCCGGCTTCGAACCGCTGCGGCGCGGGGGCATAGGTGGTGCGCGCAAAGCTGACCCGGTCGATCATCGCCCCGCCGCCCTGCCACGGCGGCATGGCAGAGAGCAGTTCGGCCTTGGCCCACAAGGCGCCGATCCCGGTGGGGCCGTAGAGCTTGTGCGCGCTGAACACATAGAAATCGCAGCCCAGCGCCGCGACATCGACCGGCAGGCGCGGCACGGCCTGGCAGCCGTCGAGCAGGATCTTCGCCCCCACACCATGCGCCAAAGCCACCGCACGCGCAGCATCGAGCACCGATCCCAGCACGTTCGAAACGTGGGCCAGGGCGACCAGCTTGTGCGCCGGGGTCAGCATCCGCTCCGCTGCATCGAGATCGATCTGGCCGTCGGCCGTCAGCGGGCAGACATCGATAAGCGCGCCAGTGCGCGCGGCCAGCAATTGCCAGGGGACGATGTTGGAATGGTGCTCCAGCGTCGAAAGCAGGATCCGGTCGCCCGCCTTGAGCTGGGTCAGGCCCCAGGTCTGCGCGACCAGATTGATCGCCTCGGTAGCGCCGCGGGTGAACACCACCTCATCCTCACGCCCGCCGATGAACGCCGCGACCCTGCGCCGCGCGGCTTCGAAGGCGAGCGTCATGTCCGCCGAGCGGGCATAGACCCCGCGGTGAACCGTGGCATAGTCCGCGCCCATCGCGCGGCTGGCAGCATCGATCACCACTTGCGGCTTTTGCGCGGTCGCAGCGCTGTCCAGATAGTGCCAGCCGCCCGCCAGGCCGGGGAACTGGTCACGCAGCGCTGCGGGCAGCGGGGTGCCGCCTTCATTTTCCCAGCGCGACAGGGCGCGCTCGGTCACCGGAGAATCGTTGCCGTTCACAGCATTGCCTCCAGCGCGGCGATGGCCTGTGCGAGCAATTCTTCCTCATCCGCCGCGCCAACCAGGGCTTCGGCGACAAAGGCCTGCAACATCAGCCGCTTCGCCGTTTCAGGCGGCAAGCCGCGCTGGGCGAGATAGAACAACGCGCCCGGGTCCAGTTCGCCGACCGCGCAGCCGTGGGCGCACCTGACGTCGTCGGCGTGGATTTCAAGCTCAGGCTTGGCATTGGCGGTGGCGGTACGGTCGAGCAGCATCGCCCGGACCGACTGGCTGCCGTCGGTTCCATCCGCGCCGGGCCGGACCAGCACTTTGCCAAGGTAATTGACAGTGCCACTGCCCCCGGCGACCGAGCGGACCACCTGGCGGCTGACCGCATCGGGCGCGGCGTGGGTGACCTGGGTGACAAGTTCGACCACTTGCGTTGCACCTGCCAGCTGCGCCGCGCCGAGATGGAACTGCGCCCCCTGCCCCAGCACCGCCCGCACCGCGATCCGGCCATAGGCCTGCGGGGTATTCAGCACGTGCAGGTCAAACCGCGCGCCATCACCCAGTTCCACTTCCAGTTCGCGCGCGACTGCGCTCGTGCCCAGATTGGCGATGCTGAGCGCCCGCTCTTCACCCGCCGCCAGCACGATCCGCTCGACCGCAACCGGCCAGAGCGGCGCGAGCGCGGTCAGGTCCGCATAGCAGAAGTCCTCGTCACGGCGGGTCGGGAGAGTGGCACTATTTGCCATCGTCGCGCCTCCGCCCGGAACACGAAGCGAGGAAATCTGCACGGTATTCATCGTAATAGTCGCGCCAGGCCCGTTCGACCGCACGGGCGTCGTCAAGCTGCTGCTGGCGCTGGTCGAGCCCGGCCAGGGCGGCGGCATCGCCCGAGGCCAGCCCGCCCCGCGCTGCGGCAATCGCGCGCTGTTCGGCATAGACCGCCCCGGCCCATTCGGCCCGGCGGCGCGGTTCGGCGCGGGCAAGATCGGCCACAGAGGTGCGGTCACACCCTTCCACTGCGGCGCGCAAGGGCGCCGGATCGGGCGAGACCACGCCCAGCAGCCAGGCGAGCAAGGCAATCACGCGGCCACCGCCTCGTAACCGTGTTCCTCCAGCTCGAGCGCCAGTTCCGGCCCGCCGGTGCGCACGATCCGCCCGCCCGCGAGCACATGGACGAAGTCCGGCTTCACATAGTCCAGCAGACGCTGATAGTGGGTGATCAGCAGCACCGCCTTGTCGGGTGCGCGCATCACCGCGTTGATCCCTTCGCCGCAGATCCGCAGTGCATCGATGTCGAGCCCGCTGTCGGTCTCGTCCAGCACCGCCAGACTCGGTCCCAGGATCCCCATCTGCACCATTTCCGCGCGCTTCTTCTCGCCGCCGGAAAAGCCGACGTTCACCGGGCGCTTGAGCATGTCCATGTCAAGCTTGAGCAGCGCCGCCTTTTCCCGCGCAAGCTTGAGGAATTCGCCGCCCGACAGCGGTTCTTCCCCGCGCGCCTTGCGCTGGGCATTGGCGCTTTCGCGCAGGAACTGGACGAACGAGACGCCGGGAATCTCGACCGGATACTGGAACCCCAGGAACAGCCCGGCAGCCGCGCGTTCGTGCGGTTCCAGCGCGAGCAGGTCCTGCCCGAGGAACTCCACTGAACCGTCCGTCACTTCATAACCGGGCCGACCGCCCAGCACATAGCCCAGGGTGGACTTGCCCGCGCCGTTCGGGCCCATGATCGCATGGACTTCGCCCGCGTTGATAGTCAGCGACAGGCCCTTGAGGATCGGCTTGTCGGCAACCGTGGCGTGGAGGTTTTCGATTTTGAGCATGGTCATTCCTGTCAGCGCCGCGGCGCGCCTTGCGTCTGGTAGTGCTGCTTGCGCGCGCGGCCGCGTTCTTCGTAGCGGGCCTTCATCGCCGCGACGATTTCGGCCACCACGGTATCGGGTTCTTCCAGAACCCGCGCGGCGGGGAAGCGCAGCAGCTGAACGCCGACCGCCTCAAGGCTCTTGTCGCGCCGCGCAATCAGCGCCGGATCGCCGCCTTCGTCGATCGAGACCGCGATCTTGAGCGGATTGCAGGCGAAATCGAGGATCGCCGAGCCGATCACCTGCTGGCTGGTCAGCTTGTACTTGCCCAGATTGGCCTCGGTCAGCTTTTCACCGAGCAGCGTCTGCGCGGGCGTAGGCACCATCCGGTTGCGCCGCGCCTGATCGTGGATCGCATCAAGCCGCTTGTCCGAAATCGCCCAGCCCCGCCCGCGCTTTTGCAGGGCGGGAGCTTCGGTGGCGGGCCGGATCCCGAGAGTCTTGCGCTCAGACATTTGAATTGAGTATGCCTGAGGCAAGCAGGAGACCCGAGACCCTTGCTTCATCAAAACCCCACAAAGTTTCCGCCATCTTTGATATCTCACCATCCATCGTATCCGCTTCGACCGCGAGATCTCGGAATGCGCTGTTGGCGGGGGGCAGATTTTTAGCCACGGTCAATATCCTCGTGTGGTGGCGAACCAAGATCGTGTGCCAGCCCTTCAATTCAGGTTGATCTGGCTCATCGGAATCCGACAAGCGTTCCTTGATCGTTTTGACCAACGCTTCGATCTCATCCAAAGCCATCAAATATGCGAAAGCCAAATTTTCGCGCTCTTGCTCGCCCAAATTCGACAAGCCTTTCCTTCCGAACATCACCCCACGCTCCCTTCCAGCGAGATCCCCAGCAGCTTCTGCGCCTCGACCGCGAATTCCATTGGCAGCTGTTGCAGCACTTCCTTGGCAAAGCCATTGACGATCAGGGCCACCGCCGCTTCCTGATCCAGCCCGCGCTGCATCGCGTAGAACAGCTGGTCGTCCGAAATCTTGCTGGTGGTCGCCTCGTGCTCGATCTGGGCGGAAGGGTTCCTGACCTCGATATAGGGCACGGTGTGCGCGCCGCAGTGCTTGCCCAGCAGCAGCGAATCGCACTGGGTGAAATTGCGCACGCCTTCGGCCTGAGGGGCGACCCGGACGAGGCCGCGATAGGTGTTCTGGCTTTTCCCGGCCGAGATGCCCTTCGAAACAATGGTCGAGCGGGTGCCCTTGCCATTGTGGATCATCTTGGTGCCGGTATCGGCCTGCTGGTAATTGTTGGTGACCGCGACCGAATAGAATTCGCCGACCGAATCCTCACCGTTGAGCACGCAGCTGGGGTATTTCCAGGTCACCGCGCTGCCGGTTTCGACCTGGGTCCAGCTGACCTTGCTGCGCTTGCCCTGGCACAGCGCGCGCTTGGTGACGAAGTTGTAGATCCCGCCCTTGCCCTCGGCATCGCCGGGGTACCAGTTCTGCACGGTCGAATACTTGATCTCGGCATCGTCGAGCGCGACCAGTTCGACCACGGCGGCGTGGAGCTGGTTTTCATCGCGCATCGGCGCGGTGCAGCCTTCGAGGTAGGACACGTAGCTGCCCTTGTCGGCGACGATCAGGGTACGTTCGAACTGCCCGGTGTTTTCGGCGTTGATCCGGAAATAGGTGCTCAGCTCCATCGGGCAGCGCACGCCTTCGGGGATGTAGACGAAGGTTCCGTCGGAAAAGACCGCGCAGTTGAGCGCCGCAAAGAAGTTGTCGTGCATCGGCACGACCTTGCCCAGCCAGCGCTTCACCAGTTCCGGATATTCGCGAATCGCCTCTGAGATCGAGAGGAAGATCACACCGGCCTTCTTGAGCTCCTCACGGAAAGTGGTCGCAACGCTGACGCTGTCGAACACCGCGTCGACCGCAACCCTGCGCGCGCCCTCAACCCCGGCGAGGACTTTCTGTTCCTCAAGCGGGATGCCCAGCTTCTTGTACACCTCCAGAATCGCTGGATCGACCTCGTCGAGGCTGGCAAGCTTGGGCTTGGCGCGCGGCGCGGCGTAGTAATAGGCGTCCTGGTAATCGATCGGCGGGACGTTGAGCTTGGCCCAGTCCGGCATCTCCATGGTCTGCCAGTGGCGGAACGCCTTGAGCCGCCAGTCGAGCATCCATTCGGGCTCGTTCTTTTTGGCGCTGATGAAGCGGACGGTCGATTCGTCGAGCCCCTTGGGCGCGAAATCGGTTTCGATGTCCGCCGACCAGCCGTGCTCGTAATCGGCCACCTTGGCCGCAGCATCGCGCGCGGCCTGATCCTTGACTGCTTCGCTCATCGCACTTGCTCCGCCAGCCGGGTCAACGGAACATCGGCCAGGGCGCTGCGTACCGCCGTGCCAACGATCCCCCAGTGCGGCTTGACCGAGCAGCCCTGATCGAGCGCGCAATCAGACCGGCCCGAATCGACGCACGGGGTCAGCGCGATCGGCCCTTCGACCGCTTCGATAATATCCGCGAGCGTGATCGCCGCCGCCGGCCGCGCCAGCTTGAGCCCGCCGCCCACACCGCGCGTCGAGCGCAGCAACCCGGCCGAAGTCAGGCGGCTGACCAGTTTCTGCACGGTCGGCACCGGCAGGCCGGTTTCATCGGCCAGCTGCGCGGCGGAAACGCGCACGCCGCCGCAATGGCGCGCGGCGGCGCTCATCGTGACAACGGCATAGTCTGCCATGGAAGAAAGGCGCATTTGGGCGACCCCGGCTAAATCGGACTGATTCTTTCCGGTTTCACCTAGGGACGCCGCGAGCGGTTTGCAATGCCCTGCAAACGCCTGTGCGGCGCAAGGCGCGAAAAAAATGGCGGCCCCCCGGACAATGCCGGAGAACCGCCTTTGAAGTTAGAACCCCATGGCAGGATTGCCTGAGGCCCTTCGGGTCGCAGGTGTGGGATAGCCGGTCGGGCGCCGGGCAAATTGTATGGATTCGACAGGTTGTCTTTCAGGCCATCGCAGCAGGATGACTTTGCCCGATCGTGCTGCCATAGGCGATGCACGATGTTCTACCGCCTGATCCGCCCCGCCCTGTTCCTGCTCGATCCCGAACGCGCCCACGGTGCCGCGCTGACCGCGCTGAAAGCGCTGCCGCTTGGCGGCAGCGAGAAGGCCGACGGTCCGCTTGCCACCACCGTCGCGGGAATCCGCTTTCCCAACCCGCTGGGCATGGCCGCCGGGTTCGACAAGGATGGAGAGATCCCCGACGCACTGCTGGGGCTGGGCTTCGGCTTTGCCGAGGTCGGGTCGATCACTCCCCTGCCCCAGACGGGCAATCCCAAACCCCGGCTGTTCCGGCTGGAAGCAGACCGCGCGGTGATCAACCGCATGGGGTTCAACAACGGCGGCGCGGAAGCGGCAGTGGAACGGCTCGCCCGGCGGCTGGGGCGGCCCGGGGTGGTCGGGATCAACATCGGCGCGAACAAGGATTCGACCGACCGGATTGCCGACTATGCCACCATGGCGCGGCTGATGGCCCCGCTGGCGGGCTATCTTTCGGTCAATGTTTCCAGCCCCAACACCCCTGGCCTGCGCGCCCTGCAGGATGAAGGTGCGCTCACCGCCCTGCTCGATGCGGTGCTGGAGGCACGCGGCAAGCACGGCCCGCCGGTGTTCCTGAAAGTCGCGCCCGATCTGGAGCCCGCAGATATCGATGCAATCGCCCGGATCGTGGTGGACAAGCGGCTGGGTGCGCTGATCGTGTCAAATACCACCATCTCGCGCCCACCGCTGAAAAGCGCGCAGGCGGGCGAGGCGGGCGGGCTTTCCGGCGCGCCCTTGCGCGACCTCGCCCAGCAGCGTCTGCGGGATTTTCGTAGTGCCACCGGCGGAGCGATCCCCTTGATCGGGGTGGGCGGCATTGCCACCGGCGACGATGCCTGGGCGCGGATCCGGGCCGGGGCGAGCTTGGTCCAGCTGTACAGCGCGATGACCTACGCCGGGCCGGGGATTGCCCGCGCCGTGACCCGGCGGATCGAGGTTCTGATGAAGGCCGAAGGCTTTGCCAGCATTGCAGAGGCGGTCGGAAGCGAATAACCATCGCGCGATGTACAGCAAGAAACTGGTCACCCTGTTCGCCGCGCCGCTGCTGACCGGCGCGCTCCTTCCCGCCCCGCTGGCCGCCAAGGCGCCGCCGCCGGTCTATGCCAAGGGCATGGTCAGCGCCGCCGATCCGCGCGCGGGCGAGGCCGGCGCGGCCATGTTGCGCGCAGGCGGCAGCGCCACCGATGCGGCGATCGCGGTTATGCTGGCACTGACCGTGGTGGAGCCCGCCAGTTCGGGCATCGGCGGCGGCGGGCTGTTTGTCGAAACCGGCCCCGATGGCAAGGTCAGCACCATCGACGGGCGCGAAACCGCCCCCGCGGCCGCCAACGAACAGTGGTTCGTGCGCGATGGCAAAGTGATGAGCTATCCCGATGCGGTGCCCGGCGGGACCAGCGTGGGGGTGCCAGGCAACATCGCACTCGCCGCCCGGGCGCACCGCCTGCACGGCCGCCTGCCCTGGGCAAAGCTGTTCGGCCCGGCGATCAAGCTGGCGCGCGATGGCTTTCAGATCACCCCGCGGTTCTTTGGCATGCTGAAGAACAGCACCGGCTCTGGCGCTTTCACGGGTGAAGGCAAGGCGCTGTTCTATGGCGCGGATGGCCAGCCCCTGCCGGTTGGCACCACGGTAAAGAACCCGGCGCTGGCCGCCACGTTCGAGGCCGTGGCGCGCGGCGGGACAAAGGGGTTCTATTCCGGCGCCAATGCCCGCGCGATCGTGACGCGGGTCACCACCGCGCCGCGCAACCCCGAACTGATGACTCTGGCGGATGTAGCAGGCTACCGCGCCAAGGACCGCGCCCCGGTCTGCGGGACCTATCGGCTCTACAAGATCTGCGGGATGGGCCCGCCCAGTTCCGGCGGCACGACCGTGCTGGCCACGCTCAAGCAGCTTGAACGGTTCGATCTGACCGCGCTGGGCAAGGACAATCCGGCCGCATGGCACCTGATCGCCGAATCGATGCGGCTCGCCTATGCCGACCGGGCGAAGTATTCGGGTGATGCCGATTTCGTGAATGTCCCGGTCGCCGGGATGATCGATCCGGCCTATCTGGCCCAGCGTTC
This sequence comes from uncultured Novosphingobium sp., assembly GCA_964550775.1. Taxonomy (GTDB): domain Bacteria; phylum Pseudomonadota; class Alphaproteobacteria; order Sphingomonadales; family Sphingomonadaceae; genus Novosphingobium. The sequence goes on from CAZKAX010000045.1 coordinate 24,024, forward strand.
GGCGCTGATCGATCCGGACAAGACCATGGCCACCGTGTCCGCCGGCACTCCGCCAGGCGCGGAAAAGCTGGCGCTCGCCGAACAAGAGCCTGGTGAAGAACATGGCACGTCCCATTTCGCCGCAATCGACCGGCGCGGCCATGCGGTCAGCTATACTTCGACCATCGAAAGCGCGTTCGGATCGGGGCTGGTGGTCGGCGGCTATTACCTCAACAACGAACTCACCGATTTTGACATGAACCCGGTGTTCGAAGGCAAGCCCGCCAACAACCGCGTCCAGGGCGGCAAGCGCCCGCGCAGTTCGATGTCACCCAGCCTGGTGTGGAGCCCGGACGGCAAGCTACGGCTGGCGGTGGGCGCGGCAGGCGGGGCGACGATCCCGGCGCAGGTGATCCGCGCGATCATCGGCGTGATCGACTGGAAACTGCCCGCACAGGATGCCCTGGCGCTGCCGGTGGTCTTTGCCCCCGGCGTGGACACGGTGTTCGTCGAGAAGGGGTCCTGGCTCGAATCGATCAGCCCGCAATTGCAGGCGCTGGGCCACACCTCGGTCGTCCCGCGGGTTCTGCCGCTCAAGGCCAATGCGGTTGAAGTGGTGGACGGCAAGCTGATCGGTGCCGCCGATCCACGCAGCGAGGGCAAGGCTGTCAGCGAGTAGCTTGCCGCTGCGAAAAACCGGGTTTAGGCTCCCCCGCAAAGAGTGGAAGAGGGGCGGTAGAGGTGGACATTTCCGATCTGCGCAGTCGGCGCAATCTGGTGGAGCTGTTTCTGGCGCGGGCCGATGCGCGCGGGGATGCGCCGTTCCTGTGGGCCAAGCGCGGCGGGGCCTGGCAGCCGATCAGCTGGGCCGAAGCCGCGCGGCAGGTCTGCCTGCTGGCCGAGGCGCTGCGCGGGCTGGGGCTGGATGCGGGCGACCGGGTGCTGCTGGTGTCCGAAAACCGGCCCGAATGGTGCATCGCCGACTTTGCGATCATGGCCGCCGGACTGGTGTCGGTCCCGGCCTATATCACCAACACCGAACGCGATCATCAGCACGTGCTGGACGATTCGGGCGCGCGGGCGGTGATCGTTTCGGATGACAAGCTGGCCAAGCCGCTGCTTCCTGCGGTGCTGCGTTCGTCCATCGCCAAGCATGTGATCGGGATCGAACCGCTGCGCATCGCCCAGACCGGTTCGTTCGAATACCATGACTGGACCGCGCTGGTGCAGGGAGACGCCCAGGCCGCGCGGGCTCTGGTCGAAGACCGGATCGAAAAGATCCAGCGCGATGCCACCGCCTGCATCATCTATACCAGCGGCACCGGCGGCGCGCCGCGCGGGGTGTTGCAGCACCACGGCGCACTGCTGTGCAATGCCAATGGCGCGGCGATCATTCTGGCCGAGGACTTTGGCCTGGATGATGACGACACCTTCCTGTCGTTCCTGCCGCTGAGCCACGCATACGAACATACCGGCGGACAGATGCTGCCGATCGCGGTGGGGGCACAGATCTATTATTCCGAAGGGCTGGAAAAGCTGGCCAGCAATATCGAGGAAGTGCGCCCGACCATCATGGTCGTGGTCCCGCGCCTGTTCGAAGTGCTGCGCACCCGGATCATGAAGCAGATCGAAAAGC
>CAZKAX010000046.1:0-25522 GCA_964550775.1 uncultured Novosphingobium sp.
CTGTATCCCTTCACGTTACCTTCCATGCCCCGTTCGTGTCGCGCTATGTCGAGAACGGGCTGTGCTGGGTGTCTCGACTTCGCTCGACACGAACGGGGTTTGATTCATGACGAAAATCGCAATCACCGGGGCTTCGGGCCAGTATGGCCGGATCGTCACCCAGGCACTGGTCGATCAGGGCCGCGCGGCCGATCTGATCCTGATGAGCCGCACTCCGGCCAAGCTGGCGGACATGGCCGCGCTGGGCTGCACGGTGCGCTATGGCGATTACGATGCGCCTGACAGCATGGTCGCGGCCATGGCCGGCGCCGATCGCCTGCTGCTGATTTCCGGCACCCGCGTCGGCGCGCGGGTGGTGCAGCATCAGGCGGCGGTCGATGCGGCCAAGGCGGCGGGGGTGGGGCACGTGGTCTATACCAGCTTTATCGGCATCGATGATCCCGCCAACCCTGCCGAAGTGCGCCACGATCACATCGAAACCGAACGCCTGATCCGCGCCTCTGGCCTTGCCTTCACGTTCCTGCGCGATGCCCACTATGCCGATGCAATGATTCTGATGGCCGGGCCCGGCGTAATGGCCAGCGGCCAGTGGATCAGCAATGCCGGACAAGGCCGCGAGGCGATGGTCTGGCGCGAGGATTGCGCGCTGTGTGCCGTCGCCGTTCTGGCGGGCGAGGGACACGCGGGGCAGACCTATGACGTGACCGGGCCGGAACTGCAGACCTTTGCTGAGGTGACCGCGCTGATGGCAGAGGGGACCGGTGTACCGCTGGCCTATGTCCCGGTCGATGACGCAGCCCAATACGCTATGTTCGACGCCATGGGCATCCCGCGCCGCCCGGTTGATGATCAGTCGGTGTCCGGCATTCCCTGGAACAGCGATGACATGGTCACCTTCGGCCAGGCGATCCGTGAGGGGTTTCTTGAGGTCTGCTCGGGCGATGTCGAGCGTCTGCTGGGCAGGCCGCCGCGGTCGGTCCGGCAAATGATCGAGGAAAACGCCGAGATGCTGCGCGCGGCGGCAGGCTAGTCACGCCACAGCGCGTCGAGCGCGGGTTTGAGGTGGTCGCGGTGTTCCGCCGGGACCCGGGCAACCAGCCACTGCTCAAACGTGTCGATCACCTGCCGCGCCTCGGCCAGTTTCGCCTCACCCTCAGCCGTCAGGTGCAGCGAGTGCGATTTGCCGTCGAGCGGGCGGCGGGTGATGAGGCCTGCGTCGGTCAGGCGGGCCAGCAGCGGCACCATGTTGGCGCGCTGGATGTCGAGCATCCGGCCAAGCTGGCTGGCAGTCAGCGCCGCGTTGGCGCCGATCAACAGCAGTGCGGACACATCGGCATAACGCAGGCCCAGCGGCTCCAGCCGCCGCGAAAATTCCGCCATCATCGCCGAAGCCGCGCGGCGCAGGGCATAGCCGGGAAGATCGCGCAGCGGGTCTTTCATGCCGCCAGCCTAGCAATGGCTATTGTGCATAGCAATTCGTTTTGTTATATCTCATAACAACATTGCCAAGCCAAAGAGGATTGCCATGAGCCAGATCGACCGCGCCGAAGAAGATACCGTTGCCTTCACCGTTGAAGACGGGATCGCCTGGGTCAGCTTCAACCGCCCCGAAAAGCGCAATTGCATGAGCCCCAAGCTCAACCGCCAGATGGGCCGCGTCATCACCGAACTGGAATTCCGCGATGACGTGAAAGTGCTGGTCCTGACTGGCTCGGGCGAAGCCTGGTCGGCTGGCATGGATCTCAAGGAATATTTCCGCGAAACCGAGCAGCAGGGCCTTGGCATGATCCGCAAGAGCCAGCGCGAAGCCTATTCGTGGTGGGAACGCCTGCGCTGGTATGAAAAGCCGACCATCGCGATGGTCAACGGCTGGTGCTTTGGCGGCGGCTATGGCCCGCTGTTCGCCTGCGACATTGCGATCGCGGCGGACGATGCGCAGTTCGGCCTGTCCGAAATCAATTGGGGCATCCTGCCCGGCGGCGGCGCGAGCAAGGTCGTCGCAGACCTGATGCCGCTGCGCAAGGCGCTGTACCACGCGATGATGGGCGAAAACCTGACCGGCAAGCAGGCCGAAGCGCAAGGGCTGGTGACCGAATCCGTCCCCGCCGCGCAGCTCAGGGATCGGGTGCTGGAAATTGCCAATGCGCTGAAGGCCAAGGACAGCCACGCCCTGCGCGCCACCAAGTGGGCCGTGCGGCGGATGACCGAAATGACCTATGACAATGCCGAGGATTACCTGATCCGCGCGCAGGAAGCCCTGCACAACTTCGGCGGCGTCGAAGCCCGCCACGAAGCAACCCGCCAGTTCCTCGACGAAAAGAGCTTCAAGCCGGGGCTGGGGACGTTTGACACCAGCAAGATCAAGCGCTGATCCCGCCTTCGTCATTGCGAGCGTAGCGAGGCAATCCAGAGCGGTTTACGCGGCCCTGGATTGCTTAATCGCTGCGCTTCTCGCCATGACGCTGCAGGTGGGATAGGGTTGCCGCAAATTCGGGAGGCAGCAATGCGCGAAGCCCTGATCGCCTATGTCGAGCGGGATGGCACCCGCCCCTACTACTACGCCAACGCGCACGAGAAAGACTGCGTGCCGGTGGCGCTGCATCCCATGCCGGTGCACGATGCCCGGCAAATCGATGCCCACATCGACCGCGAAGGGTTCCAGCTGGTCCGCCATCACAGTGCGATCACTGACTGGACCGATCGTGACGCGCTGGCCGAGGTTCACCGCGGCGAAGTGGCGGAACTGATCAGGCAGCTGACCGGCGCGGATGAAGTGCAGGTCACTGCCCCCGGCATCCTGCGCTTCAGCGAAAAGAGCGGCAAGGCTGGCAGCACCGACAATTCGCACCCGGCGCGCTTTGCCCATGTCGATATCAACGATGACACCGCCGCGCAGTTTGCGCAGCGCGGGGCGGGCGGGCGAAAGTTCACCCGCTGCGCCGCCTACAACCTGTGGCGCGCGCTCAGCCCGGCGCCGCAGGACGTGCCGCTGGCGCTGTGTGACGCGCGCAGCGTTACCGACGCGGACCTGATCGTGGCCCAGGCGATTTTCGATCCGGTTGATGGTTCGCCCGAATGGTCATTTGAAAGCTGGGTCGCGGCCCACAATCCGGCGCACCGCTGGTTCTTCTACCCCGACCTGCGGATCGACGAAGCGGTGCTGTTCAAGACCAATGACAGCGATCCGGCCCGCGCGCACTGCATCCCGCACGTCGCCTTCGACGATCCGCTGGCCCCGGCGGATGCGCCGCCAAGGGTAAGCATCGAAATGCGCGCGACGGCTTACTGGTGGGCCTGAATTCCTCCTCCGAGCTCGGAGGAATAGAGCCAATTCCCCGCTCCAGACACTCGTCACCCTGAAACAAGTTCAGGGTGAAGGAGCTCTGGTTCAGGCGGGCGATCCCCGGCCTACAACCCCTTGTACAGCGCCAGCAACCGCGCCCAGGCGCGGTCGGCCTCGCCCTTGTCATAGACCGGCGCGTCGAGCGTGCACCATCCGTGGTCGGCGTTGTAAACTTCCACTTCAGCCGGGCGGCCAGCGGCCTTGGCGGCTTCGCGGAAGGCGTCCTTGTCTGCCGGGGCGCGGGCATCGTCGTTGCGGGCCACGGCGATCAGATAGCTGGCCTGGGTCCTGTCAAGCAGCCGGTGCGGGCTGCCCGGCTGGTCGGTCACCAGCCCTCCGCCGTGGAACGAAGCCGCTGCCTTGATCCGGCTGGGCACGGCATAGGCCGCGCGCACGGTATAGGGCCCGCCCATGCAGTACCCCTGGGTGCCGATCCCGCGCTTGCGGTCCACCGCCTTTTGCGCATCGAGGAAGCGCACGCAGGCCCAGGCGTCCTTGCCCGTCCCTTCGGGCGTGATCGCGGCGATCATCGGTTTCAGCTTCGTCTGACCCGCCGGGGTGCGCCATTCGGCAATCGAGGACATGATCGGCGCAGGGCTGGAACGGTAATAGTGGTTGAGCACCAGCACGGCATAGCCTTCGCCCGCCAGCCGCCGCGCCATTTCCTTGTAGGCATCGCGCAGCCCGGCAATATCGGGCCACAGGATCACCCCGGGGTGCTTGCCGCGCGCGGGGTGGACGAAGAAGCCGTCGGCCGTGCCGTCATCGGTCGGGAACGTGACCATGGCCTCCTTCAGCGCGGTCTTGCCCCTGGCGAACGCGCCGGTGCTCCCGGCGGCGAGCATGGCGGCCGTGCCGATCGCGGCAAATTCGCGGCGGTTGAGCCCGCGCGCGGCCAGCGCCTGTTCTTCCTGCTCGGCGGTATAATCATCACACATGGCGCTTGCTCCTGTTCTCCCCGGCGCGGAGGATAGCGCGGACTACGGCTACGTCCACCATTCCTGAACCCACCTCCGTTCGTGTCGAGCCCTTCGGCTTGCGGCTTAGCAGCCGCTGCTCAGGATAAACTTCGTCCTTCGGACGAAGTCGAGACACGCCGCGCCAGGTGTCTCGACTTCGCTCGACACGAACGGAGGTGGGTTCAGGACTGGTAAGACGGTGCCTTCGGTCAGGTCAGATCGTTGATCGAAATCGCCTTCCCCGCCAGCGCCGCCCGGTTCGCCTCGCGCCGCAGCCGTTCCACTTCCAGCCGTTCGGGCGGGGCCACCTCGTCCGGCAAGGCGGCCAGGCTGTCCTGATAGATCGCCTGAAAATCCTCGGCGAATTCGGGGTGGGTGAAGATCAGGCCCTGGTCCGCGCTCATTCCCGCGACGATCTTGGTCCCGGCTTCCAGCGGGTCCATCCCGGCCTGGAATGCAGTGCCGAACTGTTCCAGCTCGGCGCGGTTGACTTCGCCAAAGCCGCTTGCGGCAAATTCGGCCGGGCGGCGAAAGGCGCTGTCCCAGGCGTTGGTGCGGATCAGCGCCGGGCAGACCAGCGAACAGCCGATCCCCAAGGGCACCAGATTGTAACGCAGCGATTCGGTCAGGCCGCGCACGGCGAACTTGCTGGCGGTGTAGATCCCGGCCTGCGGGCCCGAAAGGTAGGCCGCCATGCTGGCGATGTTGACCACGTGCCGCCGCCCGCGTGCCACCTTCAGCTTGGGCAGGAAGGCGGTGATGCCGTTGGCGACGCCGCCAAAGTTGACCCCCATGATCCAGTCATAGTCGGCGTGGCTGGCCTCTGCCGTATCGCCGAACACGCTGACTCCGGCATTGTTGCACAGCACGTGGACCGCGCCGAACTGCGCCTCCACCTGATCGGCGGCCCTGGCCCAGGCCGCGCGGTCCAAAACGTCGAGCCGAACCCACAGCGGCTCCTCGCGGCCATGCTCTGCAAACCAGCGCGCGGCCTCTGCGCGGTAGGCTTCGTTGCGGTACGACAGGGCAAGCCGCATCCCGGCATTGCTGAACGCCTGCGCGATCCCCAGCCCCAGTCCGGAAACCCCACCGCTGATGAAGGCCACTTGCCCGGCCCACGGGCCCACCTGGTCGCTCATGCGCTTTTTCCTCTCGCCAAATCGTTCACGATTGTTAGCATTACATACAAATCAATGGGAGAGTCGAAATGTCCGATGTCGAAATGCGTCTCGCGGCGCTCGAAGGGCGGATCGCTGAGCTGGAGGATCTCAACGCGATCCGCCGGTTGCAGAATGCCTATGGCTATTACATCGACTATAACCGGCCCGAGGAAGTGACTGGCCTGTTTAGCGAAGATGGCGCGGTGGTGTTTCTATCGGGCGAATATCGCGGGCACGCCGGGATCATGCGGCTCTATGGCACATGGTTCCAGAACCTTTTCACCGGCGGACGGCGCGGGCCGGTGAAGGGGCTGCTGCTCGATCATTTCCAGTTCCAGGACGTGATCACCGTGGCACCCGATCGCCAGACGGCCAAGGCCCGCTTCCGCGGCGTGCTGGCGGGTGGGTGGCACGATGCGATCCGCGATGCGCTGCCCGAAGGGATGCCGCAGCAGTTCTGGGAAGCAGGGATCTATGAAAACGATTATGTCCGCGAAAATGGCGTGTGGAAGATCCGGCGGCTCAACTACATGATGCAGTGGCAGGCCGATTACGAAACCGGCTGGGCGCATACCGTGGCGCATTTGCAGCCCGCGGTGCAGTGCTATCCCGAAAACCCGATCGGCCCAGACGTGATCCTGGCGGAAAGCGAATGGCGACCGACCTGGCCCGAACGGCAGGAAGTGAGCATGAGCTTTGCCCACCCGGTGCTGGGCGCGGAATTCGTAATCGAACATTTCCGCAAGCTGCAGGGCCAGTGGCCCTGAGGTGACGCGGGGAGGGGGATCAGCCCAGCTTCACGTATTCGTGGTGGGCGCGGATCCATGCGGTCATGTTGGCGATCACCTTGTCCGACAGCGCGGCCAGATCGCGCAGCTGTTTGGGGGAAAGGCCTGCCAGCAGGTCCTGCGCCACTTGCTGCGCGGCGGGGAGGCTTTGGGCATAGGCCGCTTCGCCCGCCGCGCTTAGCCGCACGGGCCGGCGGCGGCGGTTTTCGGGGTCTTGCGCGTCCTCGATCCAGCCCTTGTCGCGCAGCGTGGCCAGCGCGCGGCTGACGTTCATCGCGGGGACGCCCATGATTTCCACCAGATCGTGCCCGGCCAACGCCCCTTCGCCCGCCAGCGCCATCATCACTTTCAATTCGATCTGACTGATCCCGCTGGGATCGCAGACCCCTTCCTTCATCGGGGCATTGATGAAGCTGCCCAGCTTGAGCAGGCGGACCAGCAGGCCGAACTGATCGTCCTGGGCGGCGGCGAACGGGGTGGCAGGGGCATCCATGGCCGATCCGTATCCTCCCCCCCGCGCCCGCGCGCAAGGGGCGAAAAGCGGGCTTTTGTCCCGGCAAGCTAACAATCGTGACCTTTTTGCATCACCTGTGCGAAATGTGCAGAGCGCGCAAGCAGGGCTTGCCTTTGCAAATATTGTATGTCTTACTCACTAAATCGAGGTGGCCCCCAGAGGCCAACACAAGGAGAGGGAAGAATGGCCAAGCATTCCGGCATGACTGCACTGTGGCGCGCGGGCCTTGCGCTCGGCGCATCGTCACTGGCACTGGGGATCGCTACGCCTGCCATGGCGCAGGATCAGGCGAACGATGATGAAAGCGCTGGCCGCGAAATCGTCGTTACCGCGCAGTTCCGCGAACAGAAGCTGCAGGACACTCCGCTCTCGATCACCGCGGTGGATGCCGGGCTGCTCGAATCGCGCAACCAGACCGACCTGTCGCAGATTGCCCGCCAGGCCCCCAACGTCACGCTCAACGCGATGGGCGGCGCCTATGGTTCCTCGCTCGGCGCGTCGATCCGCGGCGTCGGCCAGTTTGACTTTAACCCGGCCTATGAACCGGGCGTCGGCATGTATGTCGATGATGTGTACTATGCCACGCTGACCGGCGGGATTTTCGATCTGCTCGATCTGGAGCGCGTCGAAGTGCTGCGCGGGCCGCAGGGCACCAACACCGGCCGCAACGCCATCGGCGGCGCGATCAAGCTGTTTTCCAAAAAGCCGACCGATGAAAATTCGGGCACGGTTCAGGGCACCTATGGCAGCCGCCAGCGCACCGAACTGCGCGCCAGCGCCAACTTCGTGCTCGCCGAAGGGCTCTATGGCCGCGTCTCGGGCGTCTACAAGCGTCAGGACGGCTATGTCGATCAGATCGACTATGGCTGCGCCAAGCCCGGCAACCCCGAAGGGATCTCTGCCCTGCCCAGTTCTGGCAGCGCGGGCTGTCTGATGTCCAAGCTGGGCGAAGTCGACTATTCGGGGATCCGCGGTTCGCTGCGCTTCAACCCGAACGACACGTTCGATTACACCGTCACTGCCGACTACACCTATGAAAACCGCAGCAACGCGGCCGAAGTGGTGACCAGCTCGACCAAGGCGGCCACGGTCAACGCGATCTGCGGCAAGTTCTGCACCTATGCCAGCTTCTACCTGCCGGCCGGCGGCCAGGTGGGCCAGGGCTATTTCATGCCCAACACCACCGAGTTCAAGGGCTGGGGTGTGTCGGGCAACGGCAAGATCACCATGTCGGACAGCCTCAACCTGCAGCTGATCACGGCCTATCGCAGCTATCGCCAGATCTGGGGCACGGATGACGATTTCAGCCCGTTCGCGGGTCTGGGCGCTGGCGGTTACAACGATCTGAAGTTCTGGTTCTTCAGCCAGGAACTGCGCCTCAACGGCAAGGTTGGCGACATGGTCGACTGGACCCTGGGCGGGTTCTATTCGAAGCAGCAGTCGACCTATTTCACCCGCCAGGACATCCGCTACATCGCGCCCGGCCTGAACTTCCAGTTCCTGGGCAACGATCCGGTCCGCGCCAATTCCAAGGCGGTGTTCGGTTCGGTCTTCGTCAAGCCGACGGATGCTCTGACCCTGACCGGCGGTCTGCGCTATACCGACGAGCACAAGGATTACACCTTCGTCCGCAAGAACTATGACGGCACGAAGTCGATCTTCCTCGGCGCGCTCGACGGGGTGGTGGCCACTTATGACGGGGACAAGATCGACTGGCGCGTTTCGGCCGACTACCGCTTCTCGCCGCAGGTGCTGGCCTATGTCACTGCCGGCACCGGCTTCAAGGGCGGCGGCGTGACCGCGCGTCCGTTTGACGCCGCGCAGGCGCTGAACGGTTCGTTCGGTCCGGAAACGGTCACCGCCTATGAAGCCGGGATCAAGACCGACCTGCTCGATCGCCGCCTGCGGTTGAACATTTCGGCCTTCATCAACGATTACAAGGCGATCCAGCTGCCGCTGATCTCGTGCGCCTCGCTCGGTTCGAACGCACCGTGCGGTGCCCGCCAGAACGCGGGTGACGGCAAGATCAAGGGCTTCGAAATCGAAATGATGGCGAGCCCGGTCGAAGGTCTGGATATCGATGCCTCGCTCAGCCATCTGACCGGCAACTGGTCGACCATCGACGCCCGCGTCGGCAATGCGATCCTGATCACCGATCCGATCGTTTCGCCCAACTGGAAGTACAGCTTCGGCATCCAGTACAAGGCCGACATGGGCGATGCCGGTTCGATCACGCCGCGCTTTGACCTGGCCTATACCGGCAAGACCAGCGCTGGCCGCGTCGCGGCCGGTGGTCCGATCGATTACTATCCGGCCTACACGCTCGGCAACGCGCGTCTGACCTGGAAGAACAAGGGTGAAGACCTGTCGATCAGCCTTGAGGTCCAGAACCTGTTCGACAAGTACTACACCCCGTTCCGCTTCGCCGCGGTGCAGGCCTTCTCGGGCACGATCTATTCGCAGGTCGGTCGTCCGCGTGAATGGGCGGTTACGCTCAAGAAGGAATTCTGATCGATATTCTGACCGGCAGCATGACTGCCAGCCAGGTGGGGATGGGGGCGATCGGCAACGGTCGCCCCTTTTCCTTTGCGCTTGGCCTGCTCCGGCGCTAGCATTACTAACAATCGTTAGAATTGTACCAAGTGGGAGAATTGCCAGATGCTGCCCCAAGGCGTGAACATCGCTCATCCTGACAAGCTCTATATCGGCGGCGAATGGGTGGCCGCGCACAGCGGGCGGATGCTGGAAATGGTCTCGCCCAATACCGAACAAGTCGTCGCGCGCTGTGCCGAAGCGGATGAGGCGGATATGGACGCCGCCGTTACTGCCGCCCGCGCGGCTTTCGATAGCGGCCCCTGGCCCAAGCTGCCCCCGGCCGAGCGGATCGCCGCGTTCCGCCGTCTGGTCGCGCACCTGGAAACCCGCGTGCCGGAACTGTGCGCCGCCTGGACCGCGCAGATGGGAGGGCTGACCAGCTTTGCCGGGCCGATGCACCATGGCGGGGTGATGGGGCTGGCGCAGATCGCGGACTTTGCGGAAAGCTTCAAATTTGTCGAACAGCGCCCCTCGATGGGGGCGGCGGTGGGTCTGGTGGTCCACGAACCGGTCGGCGTGGTCGCGGCGATTGCGCCGTGGAACGGGCCGTTCGGAATCATGGCCAACAAGGTTGCCTATGCCCTGCTGACCGGCTGCACCGTGATCATGAAGCCCAGCCCGGAAACCCCGCTGGAAGCCTATATCATCGCCGAAGCCGCCGAAGCGGCAGGCCTGCCCCCGGGCGTCGTCAATCTGGTCCCCAGCCACCGCGAAGCCGCCGATCATCTGGTCTGCAACCACGGGGTCGACAAGGTCAGCTTCACCGGATCGACGCTGGCGGGCAAGCGCATCGCGCAGGTCTGCGGCGAACGCATCGCGCGCTGCACGCTGGAACTCGGCGGCAAAAGCGCGGCGATTGTGCGCGACGATTTTCCCACTGAGGCGGCCGCGCAATTGCTCACCGGCACGCTCAACACCCTGTCGGGCCAGGTCTGCGCCATGCTCAGCCGCGCCATCGTCCCGCGCCATCGCCACGATGAACTGGCCGCGGCGATCAAGGCCGAAATGGCCAAAGTGGTGATCGGCCATTCGGACGATCCGCAGACCCAGCTTGGCCCGCTCGCCATGAAGCGCCAGCTGGAACGGGTGGAAATATATATCGAGGAAGGCAAGCAGACCGCCGATCTGGTCTGCGGCGGCGGGCGGCCCAAGCACCTCAATCAGGGCTATTTCATCGAACCCACCTTGTTCGCCAATGTCGATAACCAGAGCCGGATCGCGCAGGAGGAAGTGTTTGGCCCGGTGCTGTGCCTGATCCCCTGCGAGGATGAGGAAGACGCGATCCGCATCGCCAATGAGAGCAATTATGGCCTCAACGGCTCGGTGCTGACGCAGGACGCGGACGCCGCCTATCGCATCGGCCGCCAGATCCGCACCGGCGGGTTCGGACAGAACGGCCTGCGGATGGATTTCGGCCTGCCGTTCGGCGGGTTCAAGCAGAGCGGCGTCGGGCGCGAGGGCGGGCCAGAGGGGCTGTGGGGCTATCTGGAAACCAAGACCATGCTGCTGGATGCACTGCCGGCGGCGCTTTGAACGACTTGCCCTTGCAGGGGAGGAATTGGCCGCTTGATGCCGGACTGCGCACAGTTAGGATGTTATCGGCTTTGAGGAGATCAGCATGACCGACCACGTAACCGGTAAATCGATCGTCATCACCGGCGCGGGCGGGGGCTTTGGCAGCCTTGTCGCGAAGAAGACCGCCGCGCGCGGGGCCAAAGTGACGCTGGGGGACATCAACCTCGCCGCCGCCGAAGCGGTTGCAGCGGAAATCCGCGCCAATGGCGGACAGGCGCAGGCGGTGCAGGTGGACGTGACCAAGCTGGCGCAGGTCAAGGCTTTGGTGGCCGCCGCGCTGTCGGCCTATGGCTCGGTCGAAGTGATGATCAACAATGCCGGGATCATGCCCTTGGCCTTCATCGCCGATCACGACGCCGCCTATGATGCGTGGGAGCGCTGCATCGATATCAACATCAAGGGTGTGCTCAACGGCATGGTCGCCGCGCACGATCCGATGATCGCGGCCGGCAAGGGCCACGTGATCAACCTGAGCTCGATCTACGGCAATTTCCCGGTCACCGGCGCGGCGGTTTACGGCGCGAGCAAAAGTGCGGTGAACTTCCTGTCCGAAAGCTTCCGCGTGGAAGCGCGCGGCAAGATCAAGGTGACCATCGTCAAGCCTACCGGGGTTCCGGCCACCGGCCTGTCCGGCACGATCATCAACCCGGCCGCCGCCGTGGGGATCGTGGCGCAGAACATGGCGGATTTCGGGGCGATGGCAGCGGGTATGCAGGACGGAACTTTCCCGGCCGAGCGGCTCGATCCGGCCAATATCGACTATGCCAGCCTGGCGCCGGAACACATTGCCGATGCGATTGTGCTGGTGATCGATCAGCCGTGGGGTGTGTCGATCGGCGATATTACCGTGCGCGGGGCGGGGGATCATTTTATTTTGTAAGGGAGGGCTTCCCCTCGTCATTGCGAGGAGCGGAGTGACGAAGCAATCCAGAGCGGCATCAGCCGCCGCCCCCAACCTGGCGCGGGGTGCGGTATTTCTGCCTCATCCAAAACTTTCCTACACGCCCCGAATCTGCGATAAGGGCCGCCGCTCTTTGACATCGTCGATCCCCTCCACCACTCCAGACGGGCGGTCTGAAGCTGCGGAAAAACGCAAAACAGGGCATGTGTCACTTTGTTGGGCGTAACACGCTGCAAGATAAGCAAAATCAACCCGGACAACCTGTCACCTTGTTGTCACCTTGTCCGGGCGGGCCGGTTCAACCCAGTTCCACGCAGCCGCCGTCGACGTAAAGGTCTATCCCGTTGATAAAGCTGGCTTCCTGGCTCGCCAGGAACAGCACGGCATGGGCGATTTCCTCGGCTGTCCCCATCCGGCCGATGGGCACCACCCCGGACAGCATGGACCGCACGCCCGCGATCTCGACCGCGCTGGCGCCGCGTTTGAAGATTTCGGTATCGGTTGGCCCCGGACTGACCAGATTGACCCGGATCCGGCGCGGCAGCAGTTCCTTGGCCAGGATCCGCGCCATCGCGCGCAGCCCGGCCTTGGCCGCGGCATAGGCGACATTGCCCGGCACCGCGGCGACCGATCCGATCGATCCGGTGATCACAATCGCACCGCCATCGCGCAGCAAGGGCAGCGCGGCCTGAATCGCAAAGAAGGCCCCGCGCAGGTTGACCGAATGGATCCCGTCCCAGAATTCTTCGGTCACTTCCTCGACCGGCGCGAACCCGCCGACCCCGGCGTTGACGAACAGCACGTCGATCCCGCCCAGTTCGCGTTCGATCTCGGCCATCGCGGCCCGGCTTTGCTCAGGCTCGCCCATATCGCTGGCGATCCCCAGCGCTTCGCATTCGGCCGCAGCGGCTGCCAGCGTTTCGCGGTTGCGTCCGGTCAGCGCGAGCTTTGCTCCCTCGGTCCGGAACAGCCGTGCGGCGGCAAGGCCAATCCCGGCATTGCCGCCCAGCACGACCACGCATTTGCCGTCGAACCGCATCAGAACATGCCGTTGGTATTGGCAGCCTTTTCGGGCACCGGCTGGACCACGTCCCAGTGCTCCATCACCTTGCAGCTTTGAACCCGCAGAATGTCGACCACGGCCATGCCCCGGTCGTTTTCGCTGAAGCGGCCCCAGGCATGAACCGCCACCAGATTGCCGTCCGCGATCACCCGCTTGATTTCATAGCGGATGCCCGGGTTGCTTTTGAAGAAGGGTTCCAGAAAACCGATCGCGGCATCGCGGCCGGTAGCGGCCATCGGGTTATGCTGGATATAGCCCGGATCGACCCAGGCTTCGAACGCGCCGCGCACGTCCTTTTCGATATAGAACCGGGTCATGAATTTGGTCACGACCTGCTTGGGCGTCAGGCCGCAGCCTTTGGCCTGGGCCGGCTGGGGCAGCAGGGCCGCAGCGGCCAGGGCAGCAATCAGAATCGGGCGCATGTCTCTTCTCCCTGTCAGAACATTGGCAGCGGGTTGACCGGCACGGCGGGCACGTCCTGCAGCACATCCCAGTGCTCCACGATCCGCCCGCCCGCGACGCGAAATATGTCGACCACGGCCATGCCGGGATCGCCATCAAAGCGGATGACATGGTGATGCACCACCACATGGTCCCCGTCGACAAAGGCGCGCTTGAGGTTGTGCGTTGCGCCGGGCGATTGGACTTTCACCATGTCGAGGAAGTCCTTCAGCGCCTGCACCCCCGGCTTTGCCAGCGAACTGTGCTGGATGTAACCGGGCGCGATGTAGTCAACGACCCGGCTGCTATCCATCGGCATCAGCACGTCGCGGTACATCGCCAGCACCAGATCCAGCGCGGCCTGTTCCTCCGCCGTCCGGCTCATCGCCATTCTCCCCTTGTCTTTATAACAATTGGTAAGATATGCCTGAGCAGACAAAGGGCGTAAAGCCCGCTTGGGAGACCCTGATGGACCGCGCTGCGCTTTACGCCGTTCTCGATGCCTACCTTGCCGCGCTGGGCGCGGGGCAGGCGGCGCAGATTGCCTGGGCGGTGGATGCCCGGCACAGCGAAAACAACGTGATGCTGGCGCCCGGCGACGGCGTCTGGCGCACGATTGTCCGCCTTGGTGACTATCAGCTGCGGTTTGCCGATCCGGTGACCGGCGGCGTCGGATATTTCGGCACGGTGATCGAACCGCGCGAGGAATCGGCCTTCAGCCTGCGCCTGAAGGTCAACGCGGCAGGCGAAGTGACCGAATCGGAAATGGTCATCGTGCGCAATTCGGATTCGGGGCTGGTCCTGCCCAACCCCCGGTTCTGGACCAAGCCGATCCTGGAAGCCGACGCCGAAGTCCGCTCCTCCCGCGAAGAACTGGTCCGCCTGTCCAATGGCTATTTCGATACCCTGCAGCTCAATGACGGCACGATCCACACCCGGTTCCATCCCGATTGCAACCGCGTCGAAAACGGCTTTCAGAGCACCAACAACCACGACAGCGAGTTCATGCCCACGGTGAAAATGGGCTGCGAAGAACAGTTCCGGCTCGGCTGGTACCGCTATGACGATGAACTGCGCGGGCGGCGATATCCGTTGATCGATGAGGAACGCGGGATCGTGCTGGCGCATGGCTTCATCGATCACTGGGGCGCGCTGGACCGGTACCAGCTGACCAACGGCGAATGGGTGGAAAGCTTCATCCGCCGCCCGCACAGTTTCTACCTCGCAGAGATTTTCAAGATCGACCACGGGATGATCTGCCAGATCGAAGCGAACTTCATCACCGTGCCGTTCCACATGCCCAGCCCGTGGGACGCGGCATGAAGCGGTTGTTGTTGCTCGCCGCGCTGGCGCTTTCCGCTTGCGGCCCGCGCGAGGTTGCCCCGCCGCAGCAGGCGGTGGCGGCGGAGAACTGGACCAATCCGGGCGGCGATGCGGGCAAGACGCGCAATTCCGCGCTGACCCAGATCACCCCGGCCAATGTAGCCCGCCTCGGCCTCGCCTGGGAGGCTAAGCTGGGCACCAACCGCGTGCTGGAAGCGAGCCCGGTGGTGCTGGACGGCACGATGTACACCAGCGGCCCGGCCGGCAAGGTCTGGGCGTTCGACGCGGCGAGCGGGAAGGAGCTTTGGAAGTTCGAGCCCGCAGTCGACATGCAGGTCAACCGCACGGTCTGCTGCGACATGGCCAACCGCGGCGTCGCTGTCGCGCCAGATGGTAAGGGTGGGGGCAAGGTCTATGTCGCGGCGCTGGACGGCATGCTCTATGCCCTCGACGCCAAGAGCGGCACGGTCGTCTGGAAGGCCGATACGATCGAGGATCGCACCCGCGGCGGCAATTCCACCGGCGCGCCGGAAGTGGCCGGCGGCGTGGTGGTGATCGGCAATGGCGGCGCGGACTATGATGCGCGCGGCGATGTTTCGGCCTGGGACCTCGCCACGGGCAAGCTCAAGTGGCGGTTCCACGTGGTCCCGCGCGATCCGGCGCTGGGGCCGCAGGACAACCCCGAACTGGAAATGGCGGTCAAGACCTGGGACCCGCGCAGCCGCTGGGACATGGGCGCAGGCGGCGGGCCGTGGGACGCGATCAACTATGATCCCGAAACCGGGCTCGTGCTGGTCGGTACTGGCAACGGGGAACCCTACAGCCTGGAGATCCGCTCTCCCAGCGGGGGCAACAACCTGTTCGTCAGCTCGATCGTCGCGATCGACGCCAAGACTGGCCGGATGAAGTGGCACTATCAGGAAAGCCCGCAGGACCAATGGGACTATGACGCCACTGCGCCAATGATCCTGACCCGGCTGAAAGTGGACGGCGAGGACCGCCCGGTGGTGCTCCACGCGCCCAAGAACGGGTTCCTCTATGTGATCGACCGCCGCGACGGCAAATTGCTGCGGGCGAGCAAACTGGTGCGGGTCAACTGGGCCAAGGGTGTCAACATGGCGACCGGCGAACCGGTGCTGGACCGCGAGGCCGCCGATTTCAGCCGGGGGCCGAAGATCATCTTCCCCGGTACCCCGGGCGCACGCAACTGGTTCCCGGCGAGCTTTGATCCGGGCACCGGGCTGTACTTCGGCTCGGTCCAGGACATGGGCAACCTGATGTTCGTCCCCCCCGGTGAGAAGCCCTACAAACCCAAGGGGCTCAACACCGCCGCCGCGCTGATCTTTACCCCCCAGCTGCAAGCCGCGATGGCCACGCTGCCGCCGCCGCTACAGGCGCAAGTCAAGGCGCTACCGGCCTGGCAGGAGGTGCTGAAGAACCCCGGCGGAACCGAGATGCGGGCAATCGATCCGCTGACCGGCAAGACCGTCTGGGCCGTGCCGATGCAGGGCTGGCAGGACCGCGGCGGGGTGCTGACCACCCGCACCGGGCTGCTGATCCACGGCACGCTGGCCGGGCAACTGGTGGTGCGCGAGGCGAAGAGCGGGAAGGTGCTGAAAAGCATCGAAACCGGCAGCTCGATCCTCGCCGCGCCGATGACCTACAGCGTCGGCGGCGTGCAATATGTCGCGGTGATGGCGGCCTGGGGCGGGGGCGGGTTCCCTTACGTGCCGGCCTATGCTGCCGCTTACAATCGCGGCAACGCCGGACGGCTGCTGGTGTTCAAACTTGATGGCGGGCCGGTGGAACTGCCACCGTTGCTGCCGAAGCTGGAAGTCGCGCCCGAAGCCCCGGCACAGGCGGCGGGGGTCACCCCGGCGACCATCGCGCAGGGGCAGGCGCTGTTCTTTGGCAATTGCGCGATCTGCCATTCGAACCAGCACCGCTCGATCACGCCCGACCTGCGCCGGATGCAGCCAGGCACCCACGATGCCTTCCGCGCGATCCTGCTGGACGGTGCGCTGGTGGCCAATGGCATGCCGCGCTGGGACGATGCGCTGAAACCGGCCGAGGTCGATGCGATCCACGCCTATCTGATCGACCTGCAGGCCAAGACCCGGCGCGATGAACTGGCCAAGGTCAAGGCGGGGATCCCGCTCGACGGGCCCAGCCTGGCGATCCTGTCGAACTACTGAGGAACAAGCCCAATGATCTCGACCATGGATATGCCCAACCTGGAATTCGGCTTTGCCATCCGGCTGTGGTTCACCCGCACCAGCATCGTGCCCGATATCCCCACCGGCGGCTGGCGCAGCGGGGTCTATGTCGACAAGGGCGAGATCGAGGGGCCGAAGATGACCGGGATCGCCGTGCCCAATTCGGGCGGTGACTATGCCCATTTCCGCCCCGATGACACCGCCGTGTTCGATGCCCGCTATATGCTCGAAACCGACGACGGGGTGACGATCTACATGCAGAACAAGGGTTATCTGTGGGGGCGTGAGCCGGACACGATGGCCAAGCTGCGCAAGTGGGCGTTCGAGGGCGGCGATGCGGTACCCCACGCCGAATACTACCTGCGCGCCCAGCCGACGTTCGAAGCGCCCAAGGGCAAGTACGAATGGCTGACCCGGCACATCTGGATCGGCGTGGGTGAGCGCAAGCCCGACGGGAATTACGTGCGGTACTATTACCTGACGTGAAGCGTTGACCGCGCCTGAAATTCATGCTTCCATCATAACAATTGTTATAAAACTATAGAGAAGGGGGAGAGCGTGAAGCTCACAACACCGCCGCGCGTCAGCCCGCAGCAGTTTGATGCGGCCATGCAGGCCATGGCCGGGGTGGTCGGCAAGGATTGGGTCATGGCCAGCGATGCTGACCGTGATGCCTATGCCGATGCCTATGCGCCGGGGCCGCAGGAGCAGTGGCCCGCCGGGGCTGCGGTGGCCCCCGCCTCGGTCGAGGAGGTGCAGGCTCTGGTCCGCCTCGCCAATGAACACAAGGTCCCGCTGTGGCCGGTCGCGCGTGGCAAGAATCTGGGTTACGGCACCGCCGCCCCGCGCATGGCAGGCAGCGTGGTGCTCGATCTGGGGCGGATGAACAAGATCCTCGAACTGGATGACAAGCTCGCCTACTGCGTGGTCGAACCCGGCGTCGGGTTCTTTGACCTGTACGAGGAAATCCAGCGCAAGAAATTGCCGTTGTGGATGAGCGTTCCGGGCAATGCCTGGGGCAGCGTGATCGGCAACGCGCTGGAACACGGGATCGGTTACACCCCCTATGGCCTCCACGCCCGCAACCTTTGCGGGGTTGAGGCGGTGCTGCCCGACGGCGATGTGGTGCGCACCGGGATGGGCGCGATGAAGGACAATCCGGCCTGGCACCTGTTCCCGATGAGCTATGGGCCAACCTTTGATCTGGCCTTCACCCAGTCAAACCTGGGCGTGGTGACCAAGGCCGGGATCTGGCTACAACCCGCGCCGGAAAGCAGCCTGGAACTGGTGTTCGACATTCCCGAAGCGGGCGATGTGGGCTGGGTGGTCGATACGATCGCCCCGCTCAAGATTTCCGGCCTGATCGATCAGAACGTGTTCATCCCCAGCTGGCTGGGCAAGATGGTGCTGAAGGGCCAGCGCAAGGATTTCTGGGACAAGCCTGGCGCCATCCCCGAATGGCGGGTGCAGGAACTGCTGAAAGAGCACAAGCTGGGGTACTGGCAGGTCGCACTGCGGCTCTATGGCGAAGAACCGGTGGTCAAGGCCAAAGCCGAGATCATCAAGGCCGCCATGGCAAAGAACCTGAAAGCGCCCCCGGCTGAAAACTGGTGGCACACCGGCAATCCGATCCATGCCTATGAAACCACCATGGGCATCCCCAGCGCCGTGCCGCTGCAGATGTCGGACTGGATCGGCGGGCGCGGGGCGCACATGGGCTTTTCGCCCGTGGTGCCTGCCACCGGCAAGCACGTCCAGGGGCAGATGGAGCTCAGCCGCAAGATCATCGACAGCTTCGATGTCGATTTCTACGCCAGCTTCACCATCGGCGGACGGTTCGCCAACAACGTCAACATGCTGATGTTTGACCGCGACCAGCCCGAACAAATCGCGACGATGAAAAAGCTGTTCAACGCGCTGATCGATGAAACCGCCAAGGCCGGTTATGGCGAATATCGCACGCACCTGGGCTGGATGGACCGGGTGATGGATACCTTTGATTTCAATGACGGGGCGCTGCGCCGGTTCAATGAAAAGGTGAAGGATGCGCTCGATCCCAACGGGATCATCGCGCCGGGCAAGCAGGGGATCTGGCCCAGCGTCTATCAGGATCAGGCGAAGGAGGGCCGGGCATGAAGCGCGCACTGACCGTGGCCGCCCTGGTGCTGCTCGCTGCCTGCTCGAAGCAGGGTGAGGCGCCTGCTGCCCCTGCGCAGGCGGGCAAAGGCCCGCCGCCTCCGCCGCCCTACCAGATGCGGCCCGAGGCACCGGGCGGCAATCGCCTCGCCGGGGGCGATGGCAAGACCCTGTTCGAAGTGCAATGCGGCTATTGCCACCTGACCGGCGGCATGGGCACCAACCTGCTGACCAAGCAGCGCATGGCCGCAGGCGAACCGCCCGAAAAGGGCCTGCTGGCCAACCGCACCGACCTGACGCCGGACTATGTCAAGCAGGTGGTGCGCATGGGCAAGAATGCCATGCCGCCGCAGACCAAGGTTGATCTGACCGATGCCGAGTTGGACGCGGTCGCGGCCTATCTGGGGAAAGCCAAGTGAGCGGGGTCACGCGTCGGGGCATGCTGAAAGCCGGGGCTGTTGCCGGTGCCGCCGTGGCGGTGCCTGCCGGGGCCATGGCGTTCAGGGCTGGAGCCACGGTGGTGCATGACAGCCGCGTACCCGAATCGCTGGCCTTCGCGCGCAGTTTCGGTGGGGGCGGCATCGATCTCGCCACCGAACACGGTCAGCGCTTTGCCGGTCTGCGCGCAGGCCTGCCCAAGGGGCGCGGGATCGAAGGACTGACCCGCTGGAGCGACTATGTCGCGCTGCGGCGTGAGCTGTTCCGGCAGGGGTTCCGCGTGACGGCGGAAGCGCGCAGCGGGGCGCTGATAAGATGGAGCATGGCGGCGCGATAGATCCTCCCCCACCGGGGGAGGGGGACCGCGGAGCGGTGGAAGGGGGCCAGCAAAATTGCGCGCGGTAGCGCGCAGCCGCTGACGTGGCCTTCCTTGTCCAGCCCCCCTCCGCCTGCGCTGCGCTCCGGCACCTCCCCCGGTGGGGGAGGATCTGGTCGGTTAGACGCTCACGTCCCCCTAATTCCGCTTGACCTCTTCCAAGTCCGTTTTAGTATGCAATACATACAAAAATAGGAGAGGTCCGGAATGGCCGAAGTCACCCTCTATCACTGGGAGCCGAACGCCAATTCGGGCAAGCCGATGCTGGCGCTGATGGAAAAGGGTGTCGCTTTCGACAGCCACTACATCGACATGCTGAACTTCGATCAGCACCGCCCGGAATACCTGGCAATCAACCCGCAGGGGACGATCCCGGCGATGACCCATCGTGGCCCTTGGGGTGACCGCGTGCTGGTCGAATCGACCGCGATCATGGAATACGTCAACGAACAATTCGACGGGCCCGATCTGATGCCCGGCGATGCCCGCGATCGCTGGCGGATTCGCTGGTGGATGAAGTTCATGGACCAGTGGCTCGCCCCCAGCTTCTCGATGTTCGGGTGGAAGTTCTTCGTTGGCCCTAACGCGCTGAAGGCGCACGGGCAGGACAAGATCGAAGCGCAGATCGCGCGCATCCCGCTGCCCGAACGCCAGACCGCCTGGCGCAAGGCGGTGTTCGGTCTGTTCAGCGAGGCCGAGATGGCCGAAAGCGGGCGGCGGATCGGGGTGGGGATCCAGATGCTCGAAGCCGAACTGGGCAAGCGCGAATGGCTGGCTTCGGACCAGTACAGCCTCGCCGACGTCAACGGCTTCAACCTCGCCTATGCCATGCCGCTCAGCCAGCCGCACTTCGCCAACGATGATCTGACCCCCAACATCATGCGCTGGCTGCGCGCGATCTATCGCCGCCCGGCCACCCGCGAATGCTGGAAACTGGGCCGCACCCCGATGGCGAGCCGGGTGGAAATACTCGAACAGGACTACATTCCGCCGCGCGACGAAAGCGAAGGCATTGCGAGCGGAGTGCGCTGACATGGCGATGATCCTGTATCACGGTGAACCCAACGGCCCCTCGCTGGCAGTGCTGGCCGCCTTGGCCGAAAGCGGGGTGGAGGCGGAGTGCCGCCCGATCGATCTGCTCAGCGGGAAACGCCACACCTTGCACGGCCTGACCGAACCGCTCGCCCGCGACATGGGGGTGGAGGGCGAAGGTCCGGTGCTGGTGGTGGACGGCGAGGCGATGACCGAGAGCGTGTTCATTGCCCAGTTCCTCGACGAAACCGGCACAGGGTCGCTGCAACCCAAGGACGCTTACGCCCACTGGCAGATGCTGATGTGGTGCCGCCGCGTGACCGAACGCTGCGCTCCCGCCGCCGCATTCCTGGGGTGCCGGGCCCATTCGGCGGGAAAGCTGGGCTCGCCCACGATTGCCAGCGCGGATCTCGCGGCGCGCTGGGCGGCGGTGCAGGCGGGGGACTTCCCGGATACGCAGGTCGAAGACTCGCTCCGCCACGTCTCTGCCACCGCGCAGATGGTGGAGGACCAGTTGGTCGACGGCCGCGATTGGCTGATGGGGCCGCTGACGCTGGCGGACTTCGAAACCTATGGCTGGCTGGCCGGTATGGTCGAGCTGGTCCCCGATGCTTTCGCCGACAAGTCGCGCACAGCCGCATGGCTCGCCCGCGTCAGGGCGCATCCTGCCGTGCAAAGCGCGCTGGCCCGTGCGACTGTTGCCAATCCGCAAATGTCTTGGGCACCCGGCCCTGAAATCAACCGTTGGGGTTAAGCCATGCGTTCCATTGACTATTTCGACCGCGGCCATGACCGTGATCCATCGCGCCTCGCGATCATCGATACGGCCAGCGGGCTGAAACTGACCTTTGCCGAGGTCAAAGAGCAGACCGAACGGATCGCCGCCGCGCTGCAGCGGGGGGGCTTTCAAAGCCAGGACCTGCTGGGGCTCTATGGTCCGAACGATGGCATGCTGCTGGTCGTCCTGCTGGCGATGTGGCGGGCCAACGGCAAATGGATCCCGGTCAACACCCGCAACGCGATAGACGCCAACGCTGGGTATATCAATTACGTGCGCTGCCAGTGGATGTTCTACCATTCAAGCAAGGCCGACGAGGTTGCCCAGCTGCGCGCGCTGTGCCCCACCTTGCAGCACTTCGTCTGCCTTGACGGGCCCTGCGGCCAGGATCCCAGCCTTGAGCAATTCATGACCGGGGTCGGCGCGGCGGACTTTGTCGAGCCAGAGGTCGATGCCTTTGGCAACATGATGGACATGGTCGGGATCTTCCCCACCGGTGGCACGACCGGGCCCAGCAAGGGCGCGAACGTCACCAACCTGGGCTGGGGGACGATGATCGAAACCGCCGCCGATGCGATGGGCGGACGCACCGACAATCCGGTCGCGCTGGTTTCCGCCCCGATCACCCACGCGGCGGGGCCAATTGCGCTCTCGACCATGAGCCTTGGCGCGACGCAGGTGATCCTGCCCGGGTTCGATGCCGAAGAAGTGCTGCGAGCGATCGATCACCATAAGATCACCCATATGTACCTGCCGCCGACGGCACTCTATCAACTGCTCGCCTCACCCGAGATCGGGCAGCACGATTACTCCAGCCTCAGGATCTTCATCCTCGTCGGCAGCCCGTGCAGCCCGGAAAAGCTGCGGCAGGCGGTGGAGGTGTTCGGGCCGTGCATGTGCCAAAGCTATGGCCAGGTCGAATGCCCGATGATCGTCGCCTGGTTCCCGCCCGAGGACGTTGCAAGCTTTGCCAAGGAAGCCCCGGAAAAGCTGGCAAGCTGCGGCAAGGTCACCCGCTCGATCAAGGTCGCCTTGCTCGACGATGATGGCAAGCAGGTAGCCCAGGGCGAGAGCGGCGAGATCTGCGCGCGCGGCGTGCTGGTGTCCCACTCCTACTTCGAAAAGCCCGAGGAGACCGCCGAGGTCCGCAAGTTCGGCTGGCACCATACCGGCGATGTCGGCAAGTTCGACGCGGACGGTTACCTCTATATCGTCGATCGCAAGAAGGACATGGTGGTCACCGGCGGCTTCAACGTCTTCACCACCGAGGTCGAGGCCTGCATCACCGAACTGGCGCAGGTCCGCGAATGCTGCGTGTTCGGGATTCCGCACGAAAAGTGGGGCGAACAGGTTCATGCCGTGGTCGTGGCCGAGGGGATTTCGGCGGATGAGATCATCGCCCACACCAAAAATCGCCTCGGCGGGGTCAAGGCGCCGAAAACAGTTGCATTTATAGACTCGATTCCGCGAACAGCAGCGGGCAAGATGGACAAGAAGGAGCTGCGCAAACCCTATTGGGGCGGCGCGGACCGGATGGTCAACTGAACAGAGCCGACCCCGCGCCAAGCGGGGCGGGGGCATATTGAGAGGGATCTGAAATGCGTTTGAAGCTGCTTGCTGCTATCTGTCTGTTGCCGCTTGCCGCCTGTGGCAAGCATGCCTCTGCGCCGGCCACCACCGGCGTCACCGACGCGATGATCGCCGCCGCGCCCGAGGGTGAGTGGCTGACCTATGGGCGGGACCTGGCAGAGCAGCGCTTCTCGCCGCTGACCCTGATCAACGATAGCAATATCGGCCAGCTGGGTCTGGCCTGGAGCCACGATCTGGAAACCGCGCGCGGGCAGGAAGCGACCCCGCTGATGCACGACGGGGTACTCTACGTCTCGACCGCCTGGTCGATGGTCAAGGCCTTCGATGCCAAGACCGGTGCGCTCAAGTGGGAGTATGATCCCAAGGTCCCGCGCGAAACGCTGGTCCGCGCCTGCTGCGACGCGGTCAACCGCGGCGTCGCGCTCTATGGCGACAAGGTCTATGTCGGCACGCTCGATGGGCGGCTGGTTGCGCTCGATCAGAAGACCGGCAAGGTGGCCTTCGAAAAGGTCGTGGTCCCCAATCAGAAGGATTACACCATCACCGGCGCGCCGCGCGTGGCCAAAGGCAAGATCCTGATCGGTTCAGGCGGCAGCGAATACAAGGCGCGCGGCTATCTTGCCGCCTATGACGCGCAGACCGGCGACGAGCTGTGGAAGTTCCACACCGTCCCCGGCAATCCGGCTGACGGGTTCGAAAACAAGGCGATGGAAGAAGCCGCCAAGACCTGGGGCAATTCCAAGTGGTGGGAACTGGGCGGTGGCGGCACCGTGTGGGATTCGATCACGTACGACCCCACCACCAACCTGGTCTATTTCGGCACCGGCAATGCCGAACCCTGGAACCCCGCCGCCAATGGCCGCGCGGGTGACAGCCTCTACACCAGCTCGATCGTCGCGGTCGATGCCGATACCGGCGAATACAAGTGGCACTTCCAGGAAACCCCGGAAGACCGCTGGGATTTTGACAGCAACGCCCAGATCACTGCAGCCGACCTTGACGTGAACGGGCAGAAGCGCCGGGTGGTGCTGCATGCGCCGAAGAACGGCTACTTCTACATGATTGACGCCAAGTCCGGGCAGTTCATCAGCGCCGGTACTTTCGCGCCGCAGACCTGGACCACCGGGATCGATCCCAAGACCGGCCGCGCCCAGATCAACCCCGAAGCGATGTACGAAAAGACCGGCAAGCCGTTCCTTTCGGTCCCCGGCGCGGCTGGCGCACACTCATGGCAGCCAATGAGCTTCAGCCAGAAGACCGGCCTCGTCTATATCCCGGCCAACCTTGCGGCGATGCCTTATGCCGCAGCGAAGGACTGGAAGCCCAGCGATATCGGCTTCCAGACCGGGATGGACGGCGCGCTGACCGCCGCTCCGGCTGACAAGGCGGTGCGTGAAGGGGCCAAGGCGGCGACCACCGGCGCGCTGATCGCGTGGGATCCGGTCAAGCAGAAGGAAGCCTGGCGCGTGACCTTCACCGGGCCGTGGAACGGCGGCACGCTGTCCACCGCCGGCAATCTGGTGTTCCAGGGCAATGCCGATGGCTACTTTGCGGCCTATAGCGCCGACAAGGGCGCCAAGCTGTGGTCCTTCCCGACCCAGACCGGCGTGATCGCTGCGCCGATGACCTACACGGTCGATGGCGAGCAGTATGTCGCCGTGATGGCCGGCTGGGGCGGGGTGTGGGACGTCGCCACCGGCATTGTCGCGCGCAAGAGCGCGGGCCACTACAACATCAGCCGCCTGCTGGTGTTCAAGCTGGGCGCCAAGGGCACGCTGGCTCCGGTGCAGAGCATCAACCAGCTCCCGCTCGATCCGCCGCCGTTCACCGGCAAGCCGGAACAGGTCGCAGCCGGTGCAGACAAGTTCGCGCGCTACTGCTCGGTCTGCCACGGCGATGCCGCGCTGCCCGGCACGCTTAACCCCGACCTGCGCCGCTCGCAGTACATCAACGCTGCAGAAGGCATCCGCGCGGTGGTGATCGACGGTGTGCTGATGCACTCCGACGCGCCTAAGGGCATGGTCTCGTTCAAGTCTTCGCTCAGCCCGGATGATGTCGAAAACATCCGCCAGTACCTGATCAAGCGCGCGAACGAGGACAAGGCGCTGGGCGAGAAGTAGGGCCGGTTCTGATCCTCTCCATTTTTGCGTAGCACAAATGGGGAGGGGGACCGTCCGCGTAGCGGATGGTGGAGGGGTAAGGGCCTTGCCGCACTACCCCTCCGTCAGTTCCTGCGGAACTGCCACCTTGTATCTTGATTTTGGTGCATAGGAGCGTTTGCGGGAGGTTCCGCT
>CAZKAX010000047.1:0-25249 GCA_964550775.1 uncultured Novosphingobium sp.
GGATGCGCTTTCGCCTGTCCGGGCTCTATGCCAGCGGGGACAAGCATCCTTATGACAACACGCAGACCGGGTTCGATGCGATCAGCGAGAACCCCGTGTTCGCCGGGGCTGACACCAGTTACTGGATCCGCCAGACGATACCCTTTGCCGGGGGAGGGCGGGCTATCTCGGTCAACGGGCGCAACGGAATCCTGAATTCGCTGCGCAGTTCGAAAGAGCAGGGTCAGTCGAACTTCAACAATCCCGGCACCGTGCTGGCCGGGGTGGGGGCAGATTTTGACCTGACGCCGGAGCTGCG
This sequence comes from uncultured Novosphingobium sp., assembly GCA_964550775.1. Classification (GTDB taxonomy): domain Bacteria; phylum Pseudomonadota; class Alphaproteobacteria; order Sphingomonadales; family Sphingomonadaceae; genus Novosphingobium. The sequence goes on from CAZKAX010000047.1 coordinate 299, forward strand.
CTTGTCCGGGAATGCCAACCATCTGTGGTTTGACAGCACGGCCATGATCCAGGCGCTGCGCAACGAAGGGTCAATCCCCAAATCGATCGGCTGGGACCTTTCGGCCAGCTCGATCTGGCGGCCCAAGGCGACGCAGAACCTGATCTTCCGGCTCTCGGCTGCAGCCCTGCTGCCGGGGGCGGGATTCAAGGACTTGTTCGCCAATTACGGGCGGCGCAAAGCCTATTACTCGGTCCTGGCCAATGCGGTGGTGAATTTCTGATGCGGATGTCGCGAATTCTGGCCCTGGTGGCGCTGTTGCTGGTGGCTCTGGCCCTGCCGGGCACGCGCGGCGATGCGAGCGAGGGGGAAAAGCCGGTCGCGCGGATCTATCCCAAATACCCCGCCGCGCCGGACAAGCAGACCGAAGCCGAAGCCGAGGCCAAGAGCGCGGGCTGCGTATCATGCCACACCCGCAGCGATGCGGCGACCATGCACACCACCCCGGCGGTGCGGCTGGGCTGCACTGATTGTCACGGCGGCGATGCCACCGTGCGCGGCAATCCGGGGCTGGGATACCAGAATGCCGAAAACGTCGCCGCGCGGGACAAGGCGCACGTGCTGCCGCGCTATCCCGAAGGCTGGCACTTTCCGTCTTCTGCGAACCCCAAGCAAAGTTTCACCCTGCTCAACCGTGAGGCGCCGGAATTCATCCGCTTCGTCAATCCCGGCGATTACCGCGTGGCGCGCGATTCCTGCGGGGCCTGCCACATGCCGCAGATCGAGGCCGCCGAACGCTCGTTGATGGCCACCGGGGCGATGCTGTGGGGCGGGGCGGGTTACAACAATGGGATCGTCCCGTTCAAAAGCTACATCTTTGGCGAGGCCTATACCCGGGACGGGAAACCTGCGAAGATCCTTTCCCCCGGCAACCCGCCGGGCAAGGTGACCGATCGCCAGGCCAAGCGCGGCGCGCTGGCCGCGCTCTATCCGCTGCCGCACTGGTCGGCCGTCCCGCCGGGCGACGTGTTCCGCGTGTTCGAACGCGGCGGGCGCAATATCGGCACCCAGTTTGCCGAAGTTGGCCTGCCCAATCCCAGCGGCCAGATCCAGAAGCTGGAGGAGCCCGGCCGGCCCGACCTCAAGCAATCGAACCGCGGCCCCGGCACCGGCCTGCGCGTGGCGATTCCGGTGCTGAACATCCACAAGACCCGGCTCAACGATCCGTTCATGTGGTTCATGGGCACCAATGACCAGCCGGGCGACTATCGCAGTTCGGGCTGCACCGGCTGCCACGTGGTCTATGCCAACGATCGCGAGCCGCGCCACAGCCTGACCTATGCGCAGTATGGACGCGACGGGCAGTCGATCACGGTTGATCCGACGATCGCGGAAAAGACCGAGCATGGCCACGGCGCGCTGCGCGGGGCGACCAGCGACAAGGAATTCGGCCACCCGCTGCAACACGTCTTCACCCGCGCGATCCCCACCGCGCAGTGCATGAACTGCCACATGCACCAGCCCAACGTGTTCGTGAACAGCTACCTGGGCTACACCATGTGGGACTATGAATCCGATGCCCCGCGGATGTGGCCTGAGAAGCAGAAATACCCCACTGCTGCCGAAGTGCGCGAAACCAACGAACGCAACCCCGAAGGCGCCGCGCCGCGCGGCAACTGGGGCGACGTCAATGAACTGCGCAATGTCTATGATCTCAATGCCGACAACAAGGACACCCAGTTTGCCGATTATCACGGCCATGGCTGGAACTTCCGCGCGATCCTGAAGCGGGACCGCGAAGGCAACTTGCTCGACGCTGATGGCCAGATCGTCTCCCCCGACGATCCCGAAAAGTTCCGCAAACAGGGTGAAGGCAAGTTCGTCGATGTCGGGACCAATCCCGGCAAGAGCGTGCACATGATGGACATTCACGCCGAAAAGGGCCTGCAATGCGCCGATTGTCACTTTTCCCAGGATAGCCACGGCAACGGGCTGATCTATGGCGAAGTGGCCAATGCGGTGGAGATCGGGTGCAAGGACTGCCACGGCACGGCGGATGCCTATCCCAACCTGCTCACATCCGGTCCGGCCGCCCCGCCCAAGGGCACCAACCTGGCGCTGCTGCGCAATCCCGATGGGCAGCGGCGGTTTGAATGGCGCGATGATGGCAACGGCCACCGGGTCCTGATCCAGCGTTCGATCGTCGATCCCAAGCTGGAATGGCAGGTCAGCCTGGTCAAGAACGCAATCGATCCGACCTGGCCCTATTTCAATGCCAAGGCCGCGCGGGCCAAGCTGGTCAGCAAGGCCGGCGCAGACACCGGCACCTTTGGCTTTGGCCCCGGCGTGGCCAAAGGTGACCGCGCGCATGACGATGAAAAGATGGCCTGCTTCACCTGCCACCTCAGCTGGACCACCAGCTGCGGCGGGTGCCACCTGCCGATCGAGGCCAACTGGAAAAGTTCGATGCACCATTATGAGGGTGAGGAGACGCGCAATTTCGCGACCTACAACCCGCAGGTTGCACGCGACGAGATGTTCCAGCTGGGCAAGCACATGACTACCAAGGGCAATGCGACTGCACCGGTCCGCTCCAGTTCGGCGCTGGTGCTGTCATCGACCAACGTCAACCGGGAACGGATCTATATCCAGCAGCCGCCGATCAGTTCGGTCGGTTTTTCCAGCCAGGCCTTTGCGCCGCACTTCCCGCATACTGTGCGCAAGACCGAGACCAAGACCTGCACCGATTGCCACCTGTCCAAGGCGGAAGACAACAATGCGATCATGGCGCAGCTGCTGCTGCTCGGCACCAACTACGTCAACTTCGCCGGACTCAATGCCTGGACCGGGCTTGAAGGCGGGATCGAGGCGGTGCGGGTGACCGAATGGAGCGAGCCGCAGGCGGTGATCGGTTCCTACCTGCACAAGTATGCCTATCCCGATTACTACAAGCTCCACGTCGATCAGAACCAGCGCGAGCTGAAAAACTGGACCCGCGGCAAGATGCTCGACAAGAACCTGTCGGGCGAAACCGATGCGGTCGAGGAATTCCGCAACGTGGTGCAGGGCACCGGCGGACGGGTCGGTTGCCTGCAGATGCGCGGCGAATACATGTTCGTGGCCGAAGGGAAGGGTGGCTTCCGCGTCTATGACATTGCCTCGGTCGCCAACAAGGGCTTCTCCGATGCGGTAACCTCGGCGCCGTTTTCAAAGCTGGGCCAGAACCTGCACATCGCCACGCCCAACGCTACCTGCATGGCGATCGCGACCAATCAGGCGATTGCCCCGACCCGCAACACCAAGCTGATGCGTGAGGCCAATCAGGAACAGGCGTTCCTGCCGATCTACAGCTATGCCGTGATCACCGACAGCGTCGAAGGGCTGATCCTGACCAATGTCGATACCCTGGCCGACGGCGAGTTCCGCAACAACAAGCTGCGCCGTGCGGTTACCTGGAACCCGGACGGGGTGCTGAACGGCGCGCGGCACGTCACGCTGGCGGGCGAAGTGGCCTATATCACGGCGGATCAGGGTCTGGTGGTGGTCGATCTGCACGATCCGCTGAAGCCGGTGCTGGCGGCAGTGCGCCCGCTGACCGATGCGCGGGCCAGCGCGGTGCAGTTCCGCTATCTGTGGGTCACCGATGCCGAGGGTGTGAAGCTGTTCGATGTAACCAAGCTGCGCGATCCGGTGGCCGTACCCGAAGCGACCGTGCCGCTGGCCAATGCGCGCAAGCTCTACATCGCGCGGACCTATGCCTATGTCGCGGCCAAGGGGGACGGGCTGGTGATCCTCAATGTGACCAAGCCCAGATCGCCTGCGGTCTATATGAAAGTTACGCTGGACGGGCAGCTGAACGATGCCGAGGACGTGATCGTCGCGTCGACCAATGCCTCGGCCTTTGCCTATGTCGCAGATGGCCGCAACGGGATGAAGGTGTTGCAGTTGACTGCACCGGATACCCAGCCAAACTTCTACGGCTTCTCGCCCGCGCCCAAGCCGCAACTGGTCGCCTGGGTCCGCACCCCCAGTCCGGCGCTCGCGATGTCGAAGGCGCTTGATCGCGACCGGGCGGTGGATGAAACCGGCGGGCAGATCGCCGTGTTCGGTCGGCTTGGATCCCGCCCGTTCAACCGGACGGAGATGGAACAGCTGTTCCTCAACCGCAAAGGCGTGCCGTTCAAGGTCGATGATGATGCGGACATGCGGTTCTGGGTGCCGATGAAGCGACCCGAGGGGGAGGCGGCCAATTGAGCCCAGCTCGGTTGGGAGCCATTCATCCACAGGGCAGCGAAACAACTTTCCTACATCGCCGCGATCTGGGATGATCCGCGCATGTCATGGTGCAGGAATGCGAAGCTTCCCGGTAAAGGTCACAAAGGTCACAAAGGTTACTCGTTCATCAAACAGCGTTTTCGTGTGACCTTTGTGACCTTTGTCACCTTTGCCATGTGAAGCGAGGAGCATGCCGCCCCCGTTTCAACGCTCCCCCATGATCCCCCGGATCATCGGTTGCAGCCGCGCGTCATAGCGGGCGAGGGGGGTCAGGCTGCCGACGCTTTCGAAGTGGCTGACCAGCCCGCCATTGTGCCAGCGGTGCAGGGCATAGGCGGGCAATTCGTCGGTAATCAGCTCGCGCTGATCCGCGTGTTCGGGATCGACGGGTGAGAAGTTCAGCGCAGTGCGGGGTGCGACCGAGGGGCAGATCGTCACCGGTACGCCCTGAAAGCTCGCCGTGATGGTGCGGTGGACGTGACCGGCAAGTATGCCGACGACTTGTCCGTGGCCCCGGATCGCGGCGCCGAACCGCTGGATCCATTGGGCATCGGCAGGCGGGTCCATCCAGTCGATCCCGCTGATGACCGGCGGGTGGTGCATCACGATCACCGTCGGGCGATCGGGAGCGCTGCTCAGTTGGTCTGAGAGCCACGCGGCACGCGCCTCGCAGAATGCCCCGCCGTGACGGCCCGGCTCGGCAGTGTCGAGGATAACCAGTCGGAGCCCGCCGAGATCGCGCGTGCCCTGAACGAAGCCATCTGCGCTGGGCGTTCCCGGGAAAGCGCGGAGCAAGGTCTCGCGCCCCAGAGCGTGTTCGACATCGTGGTTGCCGACCATCGCATGGACCGGAAACGGACAGGCGCGGGTCTGCTTGGCCAGCCAGGCGAAGCTTTCATCGTCACCGAATTCGGTCAGATCACCAGTCAGCAGCAGAAGGTCCGGGCGGTTGGGGCCGTGGTTCAACCGGTCCAACACCGCGCGCAAGCGCACGCGATTGGCTTCGTCCGGGTTGCCCCGGTCAAACCCGATATGAATGTCTGTCGCTTGGGCGATCAGCACATGGTTCGCTCCCCCAGCCGCGTGAATTGGCAGTGCGCGGTCAAGTCTTGTCGTCGTCGGTCTTGCGGTCCTGCCGTTCGGTTCGGCGGGGCAGGGCGGATTCGTGATAGGAATGGCACATTGCGCAGCTCGATGGAACTTTGGCTTTGTGCGCCGTCTCTCCCAGATGGCAGGTGCGGCATTGCTTCAGCTCCGGCATCAGCACGTCACTGGAACTGCGACTGGCTCCGGCGGCGTGGCAATCGCTGCATTTGGTCTGGCGGTGGCTGCGGTGATCGAACCAGCCCTTGGCGAAATAGCGCTGGGTCAGCCGCACGGGCTTGACCCCGCCGAAGCCGCTTACGGCAGGCAGGTGGCACTCGCTGCAAACCCCGCCGCGCCCGAAAGCACGCTGGACCGGATCGAGACTGAGCGGCGGGCGCGGATTGGCCGGGGCCTGGAACCCGCCGCCCAGACTGCCCGGCAGGCTGCGGCCCGGCAGCATCGGCACCACCAGGGGCGCGCGCGGAGCGGCGGTGCGCAGATCGGCCACGGTCTGGTTCACATCGCCATGATGAAGCGTGCGGAACGTGCCGCCGAACTTGTCGTAAACCAGGCTGTGGCAGGACTGGCAATCACGCTCCATATTGATCGCGCGGAACCGCACGCCCTGCTCATCTTTGCGGTGGCAATTCTGGCAATCGAGTCCTGCCTTGCCATAGGATCCCAGGGTCATCGCCATCTTCGCCACCCCGCCGCGCGGATCGAGGTGGACGCGGTGAGAGAAGACCAGTCCGTTGTTCTCCCGCGGGTTGGCATCGAGCGAGATCGGGGTCAGCTCCTTGCGGTTGGAATCGGTGACGATCAGCGCCTTGAACTGCGGATGCAGGGTGCCGAAATCGCCCGCGTCACCCAGCTTGGTATCGTGCAGCCGCTTGCTCAGGCTGGAATGGCAATCCGAACAGAACTGCTGCTGGGCGGGCTGCATCGGCCCGGCCCCTTCGTGTTCGCGGTGGCAATCGACGCAGGCACCGGGGCCGGGCTTGCCGAACATCCCCGCCACTTTCCACAGGAACGTCCGCCCCAGCGGCAGATCGCCACGCGCGCCCGCCAGCCGCGCGGCCTGGGCATGATCGTGGCTGTCCTTGTGGCAGCTCTTGCAGCTCTCATCACGGACCGATTCGAACGGTTTGACGTGGCAGGCGGTGCATTGTCCTTCCAGGCCGTGGTGTGCCTTGCTGAGCGGCCCCGGCGTCCAGCTGCCATCGCCCATGACCGTAGCCTTGGGGCCGGGGTCGCGGGTCAGGTTGTTGTAGATCGGCACCAGCAGAAAGCCCGCCAGCACCACCAGCGCCAGGACCCAGGCCAAGGCTCGCCGCCCCGGCAATATCCCGGCCAGGGTGAAGCTGCGCTTCTCATCGAACAGCGCAGCCCCCGGATCGGCCTCTTGCGGGTGGATCGTCAGCAGCAGCGCATCGCCATCGCGGGTCAGGGCGATACGGGTTGAACCGAATTTCAGCTCTGCACCGGTCGCCGGATCGATCGTGGCGCTGGTGGTGCTGCGCCCGTCGAGCGCGAAGCCCAGCGTGCCCAGCGCGGAGATGCTGACCCGCCCGCCGCCGGCATCGGCGATCCGGGCATGGGCGGGATCGACCCCCAGATCGGCCAGGTCGATCTCGCATGCGCTGTCGCGCCCGACCCGGATGTTGTCCGCCACCACATCGCGGTCGCGCACGATTTCGCGGCCGGCGGCGGTCTGTTCGATTGTGCGGATGCGAAAGATCATGCGCGCCTACCAGTAATAGAACACGCTAATCACATGCGCGGTCAGCGCTGCGAGCAGGGCGAAAGTGAGGGGGACGTGGACATAGAGCCACACTTCCAGCAGCGCCTTGAGCCGCAGATGGCGGCGCATCCGGGCGAGCTGGGTCTTGCGCTTCAAGAGCAGCGCGGCCACGCGGGCGGCTTCGGGATCGGCGTGGTCATCGCCCAGTTCGGTGATCGCGTGCTGGGTGGCGCAGCGCGGATAGCGGCCTGACAGGCGGGCCCAGGCCCCGTGACCGAACGGGTCCTCGGCCAGCACCGCCCGCACCAATCCGGCCTCGGCCGGCGGCAAGGGCTGCGCGGCATCGAGCAACTGCCGGTCCAGCGCGCGGATCGCTTCCATCATCTGGCCCTGCGTGAATTCCTCGCGGTTCTGGCTGAGCGCGGCGGGCAGGGTGGCATAGGCGACCACCCCCCAGATCCCGGACAGGATCACCAGCACCATCAGCACATAGGCCAGCGTGTGGACGTTCCAGCCGAACTGGAAGGCGGCATGCAGCGTGCCGATCACCAGCAGCGACAAACCCAGGTAAACGTGGGCCGAAGTCCAGGCTTTCAGCGACCAGTTCCCCGCCGTCATCGCCCGCTTGCGAATGCCCAGCAATGCCAGCCAGACGATCAGGACCAGCCCGATCGTGCCCAGGGTATAGCCATACCAGGTGCCGCCGTTCGGGCGCGGACCGACATCGGCAATCAGGTAGCCCAGCAGCGCGATCAGGCACAGCGCCCCGGCGCGCTTCAGCCAGCGGAACCGGGCATGGCGCAGAAAGCCGTCATGTTCGGCGCTGCGGCGCGGGGTCAGCTCGCCGCTCATCCCTCACCTCCCGCGCGGGTGGCGGACAGGAAGGCTTCGGGCGAAACTCGGATCGCCGCGCCGGTCGGGCAGGCACGCACGCAGGCCGGGCCGCCCTCTATCCCGGAACACATGTCGCACTTGATCGCCTTCTTGGCCTCGTCAACGCCTGCAGCGTTCTGCTTGCGCCATTTCTTGGATGGTTCGCCCGGGCCGGGGCCACTGCCGAAGAACAGCCAACTCAGCAGGCCGGGTTTTTGCGGTGGCACGCTGTCCATCCGGATCACGCCATAGGGGCAGTTGCGCTGGCAATTGCCGCAGCCGATGCAGCTGTCATCGATGAACACTTCGCCGTCCGCCCCGCGCCGGATCGCGTTGGGCGGGCAATCGGCCATGCAGTGCGGGTGTTCGCAGTGGCGGCAGCTGGTCGGCACGTGGAGGTGGGCATAGGTCCGCCCCGCCTCGCGGTTGAGGCGCGAAAGGCCCTCGTGGCTGTCGGCGCAGGCCTTTTCGCAATTGTCGCAGCCGACGCACAGCGTTTCGTCGATCAGCAGCGCGTCGGTCGCTTCGCCCAGGCCATTGTCGACCAGAAACTGCGCCGTGGCCGAATACATATCGACCGCGCCCGAGAAATTGGCCTTCTCGCCCTCGATAAACTGATTGATCTTGCGCCGCGCTTCGGTGTCCTGCCGGGCGCGGTCACGCAGCGCGGGCTTGCGTTCCAGCAGTGCGGCAAAGGCCTCGCCCGGCAAGCGGATCACCTCGCTCTTGATCGCGGCCTTGACCGTGGCGACGCGCGGAGCATGGTCGATCACCGCCATTTCGCCGAAATAGGCCCCGGCCGGCAGGTAATTGAGGAACACCTGCTTGCCGCCAATTGCCTTTTCCACGATCATCGACCCACGCCGGATGATATAGACGTCCTGCCCTTCGTCCCCTTCGGCCAACACCACTTCGCCCGCGCGCTTGTTCTGCACTTCGGCCCCGGCGACCAGTTCGGCGACGTCGTCCTTGGTCAGGCCAGAACCGAACACCTGCAGCATTTGCCGCTCGATCGAGATCCGCGTCACCGCGCGGCCCGCCGCAGGGGCAGTGGCGATCAGTTTGAGCGCGGCCCCGCGCGACATTTCCACGGCCACAGTGGGTTCAGCCGCGCGGATCGTCGCGCCGCGCCGCCGCCCGGAAATCAGCCCGACTTCGCCAAAGATCGATCCTTGCGGAATCGGCACGACCTTGCTCGGATCGTCGCGGTCCAGTTCGACCAGCACCGAACCTTGCGCGATCGAGAACAGCGACGAACCCTGATCATTCCGTTCAAAGATCACTTCGCCCGGAGCAAAGGCGCGGACTTCGCTGTCCAGCATCAGTTCGCGCAGTTGCAGCGCCGACAGTTCGCGGAAAATCTCGACGTTCTGGCCGAGCAGGGCCAGCCAGCCTTCGACATCGCGATTGCCGGGCAGGGGCTTGAACTTGGCCTCAAGGATCGGTTCGTCTGCAGGCTTGAGCACGGTGTTTCCGTTAAGGAATTCAACCACGTCATAGCCCTGGTTCATGCAGTGCTTGATCAGCGGATAGCCCGCCAGCGCGCCGATCACGTGGATGCCGGGCTTGGTGGTTTCGAACACCGGCGACAGCACCGGGAACGCCTCGCGCTCCGGACTTGTGAATTCGACCCCGCAGGCCTCGATAAAGGCGCGCGGCGGGTTGGAGCCCATGCGGGCGATGATCCGGTCGCAGCGAATCGTCTGCTGCCCGTCACGGGTATCGAGCACCAGCTCGTTTGTGCGGACTTCGGCGGGGGTGGTTTCGGTGCGGATCGTGATCCGGCCCGCCGCTGCCGCTTCATTGAGCAGCTTGACGTTGGCGCTCTTGGCGCGGGCGAAATCGGTGCCGCGGTTGAGCACGGTCACCTGGTTGCCCTGGGCGGCGTCCGCCGCGAGCCCCAGGGCGTTTTCGATCCCCGCGTCCCCGGTGCCGACCACCACAATGTGTTCGTCAACATACTCGCCCGGATCGTCGAGTTGGTACTGGACGTGGGGCTGATCGGCGCCAGGGCAGCGCATCAGGTTGGGATTGCCCTGAGTGCCGATCGCCAGAATCACGACATCGGCGCGCAGTTCATCTCCGCCTTTGAGCTTCAGGGTGAAACTGCCCTTTTCGCCCTCGATCGCGGTGACATCGGCCTTGTAGCGCACGTTGATCTTGCCGGCGGCGGCCTGCTCGTCCCACACGCCCAGAATCGTCTCACGCTTGCCTGCGTCAAAATCCAGGTCAGAGCGCAGCACCAGGTTGCTGGGCGTCGCCATGACGTGCTTGCCCTTCTGGTACTTGAAGATCGTATCTGAAAGGTGGTCGGTTTTTTCCAGCAGCACGTGCGGCAGGCCCAGCGCTGCGGCACGGGCGGCAGCGCTGAGGCCAGCGGGTCCCGATCCGATAATGGCAATGGGCAGACGATCCGCCACAGCATTTCCCCCACACGCTGCGCCCTGCAGCTGCCATTGCCCAGTGTGGGCGGCCTCTGCTTGACACCGGCGATCCAAACCTGCGACCGTCAGGATATTGTCTTTGTTGCAGCTTATGGACCGAAAGGGCGGAATGACTCAAGCACAGAGATCGCGTTTGGGAACCGGGCGGTTGATCGCGCTTGGATCGGCGTTGATCGCGCTCGGTGCGATCGGCTGGGCCGTGTTGCACCAACGCCCCGCCGCGACCCTTTCCGCGCCCGGATCAGCAGGCATGAGCGCGCCGCCCGCCGGGATCGATTCACTGGAGGCCGCCGTGCAGGCGAAGCCGCAAGATCCATCCGCCTGGCAGGCGCTGGGCGGTGCCCGGTTTGATGCGGGGCAATATGCCGGTGCGGTCGATGCCTATGCCCGGCTGACCGCGCTGAAGCCACAGGACGGGCAGGGCTGGTCCGCGCTGGGCGAAGCGCGCGTGATGGCCAGCGAGCGCGATCCGATGCCGGCCGATGCGTTGGCAGCCTTTCAGAAGGCGGCATCGCTTGATCCCGCCAACCCGCGTGCGCGGTATTTTCTGGCGGTGAAGAAAGACCTTGATGGCGATCACCAGGGCGCGATCACGGACTGGCTCGCCTTGCTGAAGGATACACCGCCGGGCGCGCCCTGGCTGGCGGACCTGACCCGGACGATCGAACAGGTCGGCAAGATCAACCGCATTCCCGTCACCACCAGGATCGCCGCGAACGCGCCCAAAGCGGCGGTTGCGACGGCCGGCATTCCGGGGCCGGACAAGCAGGCCCTGGCCCAGGCCACCAGCATCCCCCCCAGCCAGCAGCGCGGCATGGCCGATCAGATGGTCGCCAGCCTTGATGCCAAGCTCAAGGCCAATCCCGGTAATGTCGATGGCTGGATCATGCTGATCCGCAGCCGCATGGTGCTGAACCAGCCGGACAAGGCCGCTCAGGCCTTGCGCGATGCAATTGCGGCCAACCCGACCCGGGCCGACATGCTGCGCCAGCAAGCGGCCATTCTGGGAGTGGAATAGGTCCCCGGTGTCCTAAACCGGCCGATGTTCCCACAGGAAGATGAGCAAGGTCAGCCCCAGGCCGCCCAGGAAAATGCGATAGGCCATGCCCAGATAGCGGTACTTCTTGCGCTGAAGGACCTGCCCGTTCTGATAGATGTCCCGGATCATCACCCGGAACACGTCTTCGTCGCGGTGCAGGGCGGAGAGGATGCGTTCGGCAAACTCCTCTTCGCTCCATTGGGTGAACACGCCGAAGAACAAACGGTTTTCCTGCCCCGGCACCAGCGGCGGCGGCTTGATCGTTGGCATGATCGCCGCGACTGAGCAGAACACGGCGGCGAAAGCCGACAGCGCCAGCACCAGCAACGAAAGCGGCAAAGTGCCGCGGCTGGCCTGCCCGACCGTGATGGTGAAGACCACGAAGGCCGCGCCCATCAGGATCGAGGCTTTCTGGTCCGCCATCTGGCTGAGCTGCAGGTTCACCTGGGTGACGGTGCGGACCAGATAGATCGCATCGCGGGTGTAGGCTTGCGGCTCGGTGCTGGCGGCGCTTTCCCCCATCGGCGGGTCAGACCACGCCGAAGGCCAGCATCGCATCAGCCACTTTTTTGAAGCCGCCGATGTTCGCGCCGCGGACATAGTCGCAATATCCGCCGCCTTGCTGCCCGTATTCGAGGCAACGGGCGTGGATGCCTGACATGATGTCCTTCAGCATCTGCTGGAGTTCGTCTTCCTTCCACGATCGCCGCGCGGAATTCTGGCTCATTTCCAGACCCGAAACCGCGACACCGCCCGCGTTGCTGGCCTTGCCCGGTGCGTAGAGCAGCTTGGCGGCCTTGAACACGTGGACGCCTTCCAGATCGGTCGGCATGTTCGCACCTTCCGACACGGCGATGCAACCGTTGGCGACCAGTGTCCGCGCGTCATCGCCCAGCAGTTCGTTCTGCGTGGCGCAGGGCAGGGCGAGGTCGCATTTGACTCCCCAGGGGGTCTGTCCGGCGTGGAAGGTCGCGCCCTTGAACTCTGCGCAATAATCCTCAATCCGGCCGCGGCGGTGGGTCTTGTGGGTCTTGACCCAGTCAATTTTCTCCTGGGTGATGCCATCGGGATCGTGGATGAAGCCGCCCGAATCCGACAGGGTCAGCACTTTGCCACCCAGTTGCACGATTTTTTCGGCGGCATGGGTGGCGACATTGCCCGATCCGGAAATGACCGCAGTCTTGCCCGCAACCCCGTCGCCGCGCGTGGCCAGCATATTCTCCAGGAAATAGACCGCGCCGTAACCGGTCGCCTCGGTGCGGATCAGCGATCCGCCCCATTCCAGCCCCTTGCCGGTCAGCACCCCGGTGAATTCGTTGGTGATCCGTTTGTACTGCCCGAACATGTAGCCGATTTCACGTCCGCCAACCCCGATGTCCCCGGCGGGAACATCGATGTCCGCGCCGATGTGGCGGTAGAGTTCGGTCATGAAGCTCTGGCAAAAGCGCATGATCTCACGCACCGACTTGCCCTTGGGGTTGAAGTTCGATCCGCCCTTGCCCCCGCCCATCGGCAGGCCGGTCAGCGCGTTCTTGAAGGTCTGCTCGAAGGCCAGGAACTTCAGCACGCTTTCGGTCACGCTGGGGTGGAACCGGATCCCGCCCTTGTAGGGGCCGATCGCATTGTTGTTCTGCACCCGCCAGCCGCGCTGGACGCGGATATTGCCCTGATCGTCCTCCCAGCAGACGCGAAAACTGACCACCCGGTCCGGCTCCGCTATGCGGCGCAGGATCTGCTGGGCGTGGTATTCTTCCTTGTCCTGGATGAAGTCGAAGATGTCCTCGGCCACTTCCTGCACGGCCTGAACGAATTCGGGCTGATAGGCGTTGCGGCGCTTCACCCCTTCCATGAAGGTGTTGAAATCGACGTGATCAGATACGGCCATGGCCGCCTCCCCTTGCAAGCGTGGTTGAACGCGACCGCTGCAAATCGTTCTTATTATTGGCTGACGGTATTATGTTCCAAGGCACTTGGCTACTCGAAAGTGTTCGGGATCCCAGGGGTCTTTGATTGGCACCAATTCCTTGGTCTGCGTTGTTCCCGCCATGTGATTGGGCAGCCGGTTACGCGATGAGCCGGAATCCTCTGAGGTCATCGCAACCCGTTTGATCTGACTATCGCGGGGGGCATGAAAATCTGCGCCACCAGCGCAGGGTCACACCTGAAACGGCGACTGGATGGCAGTTTATTGAAACAAAAAGAAAATGGTCGGGACGAGAGGATTCGAACCTCCGACCCCCACACCCCCAGTGTGATGCGCTACCAGGCTGCGCTACGTCCCGACCGGTTCTGCCCAGCGCCGGAGCGCTTGGGCGGGGAAGCGCGCCTATAGGCAGCACGCGCTGCCATTGCAAGCGCCGAGGCGGAATAGCGGCAGAACTGTAGATCAGGGGTTGATCGTGCGCGACGAGTGCCCACTTAGCCCCCGATGCGATGGGGGCTCTGCGTTGCGCAAGCGCGGCCAAGCTGCTAGTCGCGCGCCATTCTGCCCGGGTCGCCCGGGTTACTGCAACGAAAGAGCACAGTCAGGCCATGCACAGCCCCGTTCTTCTTACCCTTGCCGCTGCCGCCGGTGCCGAAGCGCCCCCGGCCTGGATGCAGTTCCTGCCGCTTGTGGCGATGGTCTTCGTCTTCTGGTTCCTGATCCTGCGCCCGCAGATGAAGCGGCAGAAGGAACTTCAGGCCAAGATCGGCGGCATCAAGAAGGGTGACCAGGTGCTGACCGGCGGCGGGTTCCTGGCCAAGGTGATCAAGGTTGACGATCATTACGCCGAACTGGAACTGGGCCCCAATGTGCGGGTCCGGGCGCTGAAATCGACTATCGCCGATGTGATCCCCCCGGGCGGCGTTGCCCCCGCGAACGATTGATCCGGCCTCCCTTGCGATTGGGACAATAACAGATGCTCGATTTTCCCCGCTGGAAACAGGCCTGGCTGTGGTTCGTCACGCTGGCCTGCGCGCTTGCTGCGCTGCCATCGATCTTTTCGGTCGCCGGGCTGGCCTGGCCAGCCGCGCTGCCTGACCCCAAGGTCAATCTGGGTCTCGACCTGGCAGGGGGCAGCCACATCCTGCTCGAAGCGAATGCCGATCAGGTGCGCCGCCAGCGGCTGGAAACCATGGAAGAGGATGTCCGCAACCGTCTGCGCCAAGCCGAGCCGCAGATCCGGATCGGCGATATTTCGACCAAGGACGGTTCGGTCACTTTCATGGTTGCCGATCCGGCGCAGGTCGATGCGGCGCGCGAACAGCTGCAGACGCTGACCAGCGGCGCCCAGCTTACCGGCCAGCGCGATTGGGACCTGCAGGTGCTGGATGGCAACCGCGTGGTCATGACTCCGACCGAAGCCGGGGTGCGTCAGGCGATCAACCAGGCGATGGACACTGCGACCGAAGTGGTGCGCAAGCGTATCGACGCACTCGGCACCCGCGAACCGACGATCATCCGCCAGGGCGCGGACCGGATCGTGGTGCAGGTGCCCGGGCTGAAGGATCCGACCGCGCTCAAGAACCTGCTGGGGCAGACCGCCAAGCTTGAATTCAAGCTGGTTGATCAGGCCGCCCTGCCAAGCGAACTGGCCCAGGGCATTGTGCCGCCGGGTGACGAACTGGTTCCCTATGCCGATGCGGCCAAGGGCACCGCACCGATCGCGGTCAAGCGGCTGGGTGGGATCAAGGGCGATTCGCTGACCAACGCCCAGGCCAGCAACGATGACCGCACCAATGCTGCAGTGGTCAACATCACGTTCGATCAGCAGGGCGGGGCAAAGTTCGCCCGGCTGACCACCGAAAACGTCGGCAAGCCATTTGCGATCATCCTTGATGGCAAAGTGCTGTCGGCGCCGGTGATCGAGGAACCGATCCTGGGCGGTACGGCGCGCATTTCCGGCAGCTTCAACACCGAAAGCGCCAACCAGCTGGCGATTGCGCTGCGATCGGGTGCGCTGCCGGTGGACCTGAAAGTGGTGGAAGAACGCTCGGTCGGGCCCGATCTGGGAGCGGATTCGATCCGCAAGGGGATGATCGCGCTGGGTGTCGGTACCTTGGCGCTGATGGTCTTCATGATGATGACCTATGGCCACTTCGGGATCTACACCAACGCCGCGCTGATCCTGAACACGCTGATGATCCTGGGGATCATGGCCATGGTCAACACCACGCTGACTTTGCCCGGGATCGCGGGCTTCGTGCTGACGATCGGCGCCGCAGTGGACGCCAACGTGCTGATCAACGAGCGTATTCGCGAAGAACGCGCGCGGGGCCGCCGCGTGGTCCAGGCCGTGGAAACGGGCTACAAGGAAGCCAGCCGCGCGATCTTTGATGCTAATATCACCAATGTCATCGCCGCCGCGCTGATGTTCTTCTTCGGGTCCGGCCCGGTGAAGGGCTTTGCGGTGGTGCTGGCCATCGGCATCGCCACTTCGGTTTTCACCGCCGTCACGCTGACCCGGATGTGGGTCGCCAATTGGCTGCGCAAGGCGCGCCCGACCGATCTGGCGCTGTAAGGGAACTTGCGAAAGATGAAACTGCTCAAGCTTGTCCCCGACAACACCGACATCAAGTTCCTGCGCTGGCGGGTGCCGTTCTACGTCATCTCGCTGGTGCTGATGGCAACATCGCTGACGCTGGTGCTGACGCGCGGACTGAACCTGGGGGTCGATTTCGTCGGGGGCCAGATGATCCGCGTCACCTTTGTCCAGACCCCGGCCGCGCCAGTTGCAGAACTGCGCGAAACGGTTGGCAAGCTGGGCTATGGTGAGCCGATCATCCAGCAGTTCGGTAAACCGAACGAAATCTCGATCCGGATGAAACTGCCCGAAGGATCGGATCACGATGCGGGCCTGGCCGATCAGATGGCGCGCAAGATCACCGCCGCGGTCAAGGCCGGGCATCCCGACGCGCGGATTGACGGGGTCGATTCGGTTTCGGGCAAGGTTTCGGGCGAACTGTTCAAGACCGGGATGATCGCGCTCGGCCTCGCCATGGTGGCGATCTCGATCTACATCTGGATCCGGTTCGAATGGCAATTTGGGGTGGGTGCGCTGTTCAGCCTGCTTCACGACGTGACGCTGACTCTGGGGATGTTCGCGCTGACCCAGATGGAATTCGACCTCAATATCGTTGCCGCGCTGCTGACGCTGATCGGCTATTCGCTCAACGATACGATCGTGGTCTATGACCGGATCCGCGAGAACCTGAAGAAATACCGCCGCATGCCGCTGCCTGAGCTGCTGGACCTGTCGGTCAACGAAACGCTCAGCCGCACGATCGTGACATCATTGTCGGTGCTGATCACCCTGCTGGCATTGCTGCTGCTGGGGCCGGACGTGATCTTTGGCTTTACCGCCGCGATCACGCTGGGGATTTTCGTCGGCACTTACAGCTCGATCTACATGGCTGCGCCGATCCTGATCTGGCTCAAGGTTACCTCGGCCAGCTTCGTGCCGACCGAGAGCGCGGTGGAACGGCAGGAGCGGATGGCGCGCGAGCGGAGCTGATCAGCGCGCCGTCAGGCCTTGCCAGTATTCCACTAGCGCCGCCGCATTCGCCTCCCAACTGAACGGTTCCGCTCCGCGCAGCACGTCCGCGCGCGCGGGGGGATCGGCCAGCAGTTCGCTCACTTCGATCGCAATCGCCAGCTTGTCGCGCGCGGCGAATCGGCCCCAGGCGGGATCGGTCAGCAGTTCGCGTGCGCCGGGGATCGGGGTGGTGACCACCGGGGTGCCGCAGGCCAGCGCCTCGACCCAGGCATTGGCCAGGCCCTCGCTCGCCGTGGGCAGGACAAAGACGTCTGCCGCGCTGAGCAGCCAGGGCAGCTCGCCGTGCGGTACCGCGCCCAGAAAGTGAACCCGCTGTTCCAGCCCCAGTTCGGCGGTGCGGGCGCGCAGCATTGCTTCGTCCGCGCCGCTGCCGGCCAGCAGCAGTTCGGCCTCGGGGATCAGGTTCAAGGCTTCGATGGCAAAGATCTGTCCCTTGCGCGGGATCAGCGCACCGACGCAGGCGAGCAGCGGCTTGTCCTGCGGCAGGCCCAGCCGGGTGCGGGCCTGTGCCTTGTCGTGCGGCTTGAACACCTGCCGATCCAGCCCGGTGCGGTGGATCGTGATCTTGTCGCGCGGTATGCCGAGTTCGGCCATGTCATCGGCAATCCCGCCCGCCACGGCGAGCAGCCCGGTGGCGCGCAGCCCCGCATCAAGCACTTGCGCCGCGGTGCCGGGGGCCTTGCCCCAATGGTGAATGTCCGCCCCGCGCGCCTTGATCGAAACCGGCAGGCCCAGCGCCTCGCCGATCCGCCCTGCCGCTGCGCCATCGGGGTGAAAGAACTGGGCATCAACCAGATCGAATGGGCGCTCTGCATGGAGCTGCTGGGCGAGGGGCAACACGGCGCGCGCCACGGCCCCGGCATTGAACCGGCCGCCGATCCCCGGCAGCAGCAGGAAATGCGGCCGCAGCACCGGCACCCCGCCGCGGTTCTCCGCCCGCGCGATTTGTCGCAGCGGGGCATAACGCGGGTGCAGCGAAAGCGGGAAGGGGGGCAGGCCCAGCGGATTGATGAGCGTCAGGTCCACATCCCCGCGTCGCATCACTGCCTGCATCTGGCGCTCGACAAAGACCCCGAAATTGGGAGTGTGATCGTTGGGATAAAGCGTGCTGAGCGATAGCACGCGCAGGGGCCGTGTCACAGTTTGCGCACCAGCATTTCCGCGCCGGCCAGCCAGACCGGGTTGTCAATCACCACTTGCCGCGTGCCTTGCCCCGGGGGGAGCAGCGCGACGCGGGTGTCATCGCGGTCGATCATCCGGCCAAAGGCAAACCGGCCGCCGGGGCGAGGGGCCAGCACGTCACGGTTGAGCAGCCGGGCATAGTCGTCCGGCCCGACCTGGCGGCACCAGACCTGGTCTCCGGTGCGGTATTCGCCCGCGCTGGCCTCCACCGCCATGGCCACCAGCACGCCGTCACCCGACAGCGCCGTGGGCAGGATCGCATCGCGCGGCTCGGTCAGGGCTTCGGCGCCGTGTTCGGTAAAGCGGGCGATATAGCGCAGCGCCTGCTCCTCCTCGCCCCGCACCAGCAGTTCGGGATCGACTTCCAGCGCCTTGGCGATCCGGTTCATCCAGGTCAGCGATAGCTGTCGCATGCCGGTTTCCAGCCTTCCGATCGTTTGCGCGGTGGTGGGCGGGCTGCAGCGTTCGGCCACATCGGCCAGGGTCCAGCCCTTTTGGCGCCGAATATCACGGATGCGGTTGATCATGCCTTCAACAAACCCTTCCGATCGTCATTGCCGCGCTGCGCTCGCAATGATGAGATGCGAAAATAACCAATATGGTTTTTTCTCTTTCCTACAACATGACGCATTTGGCAAGCCCGGGTTTCGATTCGAATTGGGAAAGAAAGGGAACCCGCGATGAAGCCGATCCTGCAAGAGGTGGAATTGACCAAGGCCGGACCCGGCCGCCACTCCCCGCGGCGCGGGCGGCGAACGGTTATGCTCAATCTAGCGGAAAGCCCGCTTGGCTGGCTGCATGCGCGCGGGATGGTCAGCGATGGCCAGCTCGCCGCCGGGGAATGCCTGCGGCGTGACTGGGAATGGGCGCAGTTATCCCCCGGCGTGACGATGCGCTGGGAAGAAGTGCGGGTGCAGGGCGGCGGAGAACGCGGGCTTAACCCCACCGAACGGCAGATTTCGGCACGCCAGCGGTTTGACGGGGCGATCGCGGCGGCGGGGCCGGGGCTGTCCGACATCCTGTGGCGGGTGGTCTGCGCGGGTGAAAGCGTGCCCAATGCGGAACGCGCGCTGGCCTGGCCGGTGCGCAGCGGCAAGCTGGTGCTCAAGCTGGCGCTGGACCGCGTGGCCGCGTTCTATCGCATTCCCGGGTGACGCTTCATCGGCCCGCCCGTGCGCTTCGTCGATTAAGCTTCCCGCTGGCCCGCAGGCACGGCACAACGGTGGCTCGGGCTTCAGGGAGACAGGACATGGATCGGCGGCAATTTATCGCATCGGGCAGCGCGGCGGCTTTGGCACTCGCAGCGGAGCCCGCGCTGGCCAAGGTCAAGGCAGTGGGCGGAGACGCACGGCTGACCGCCACGCTGGACGCCGTATTCCACGATGGGATCGCCCATTCGCCTGAATATGCCACCTCGCTGGGGCTCGACAAAGGCAAGCTCGCGCCGCTGCGCGCGCAGCTTTCGCCCGCCACTGCGGCTGAACGGCAGAGTGATCTGGCGCGCAACCAGAAGTGGGCGCGGGCCTTGGCTGCGATCAATCCCGCCACGCTGACGGCCACGGGCAAGCGCAACCGTGCGCTGGCGCAATATATGCTGGAACAGCGCAGCCTGGCCGCGCGCGATTTCGGGCTCGACTCGGTCCAGCGGCCCTATCGCCTGTTCCAGCAGGGCGGGGCCTATTTCGAAACGCCGGACTTCCTCAATGCCACCCACACGATCAGCACTGCTGCTGATGCAGAGGCTTACCTGTCGCGGCTTTCCGCTTTCGCGCGGGTGCTGGATGAAGATACCGCCGAGCAAAAGGCGCAGTCCGCGCGCGGTTTTACCGCACCGGGTTGGTCGATCGATCTGACCCTGGGTCAAATGGCCAAGCTGCGCGCACCCGCTGCGGCGGACAACGGCATGGTCCACTCGCTCGCCAGCCGGGCCAAGGCCAAAGGTGTCGCCGGGGACTGGGCGGCGCGTGCGGCGAAGATCGTGGAAAGCGCGGTCTATCCCGCGCTCGACCGGCAGATGGCACTGATGACCAAGCTGCGCGGTGAGACTGCGGCTGGCGACGGCGCATGGCGTCTGCCGCGCGGGGCGGAGATTTATGCCGCCGCGCTTAAGCAAGCGACCACCACCGACATGACGCCCGAGCAGGTCCACCAGGCGGGGCTTGATCAGGTGGCCGATATCAGCGCGCAGCTCGATGTGATCCTGAAGGCCGCCGGGCTTACCCAGGGCAGTGTCGGTGAACGGCTGACCGCGCTCAACCGGCAGCCCGAGCAGCTCTATGCCAGCGATGATGCGGGCCGGAAGGAATTGATCGACAGCCTCAACGCCGGGATTGCGGCAATGTGGGACCGATTGCCCAAGGCCTTCGCAGGCATTCCGCGCCAGCCACTGGAAATCCGCCGGGTGCCGGTGGACATTCAGGACGGCGCGAGCAACGGCTATTACAACCGCGCTTCGCTGGATGGCAGCCGCCCGGCGATCTACTGGATCAACCTCAAGGATGTGGGCGACTGGCCGAAGTATTCGCTGCCGGCGCTGACCTTTCACGAAGGTCTGCCGGGGCACCACTTGCAGGGTTCCTATGCCCAGCTGGCGGGCGATCTGCCGATGCTGCTGCGCAACAACTTCATCTCCAGCTATGGCGAGGGCTGGGCGCTCTATGCCGAGCAGCTGGCGGACGAACTGGGCGCATATCAGGGGATCGAGCGGGCCGGTTACCTGCAAAGCTTCCTGTTCCGCGCGGCGCGGCTGGTGGTCGATACCGGGCTGCACCACAAACGCTGGAGCCGCGAGCAGGCGACCGATTACATGGTCGCCACCACCGGTTTCGCCCGCCCGCGCTGCCAGCGCGAGGTGGAGCGGTATTGCACCCAGATCGGGCAGGCCTGTTCATACAAGATCGGTCACATGGCCTGGGTCAGGAACCGCCAGAAGGCTCAGGCCGCGCTGGGCGACAAGTTCAGCCTGCCTTGGTTCCATGAAGTGCTGAAAGAAGGCGTGATGCCGCTATCCATGCTGGAAGCACGGATTGACGAGCGGATCCGGGAGCGCTTGGCGGCGGGGTGATTTACCCCTCCACCTGCTCCGCCAGTTCCAGCCAGCGTTCTTCCGCGGCGTCCTTTTCGGCGCGGGCGGTATCGATGGCCTTGGTCAGGGCGGCGAACTTTGCCGGGTCGCGGGTGTAGAGCACGGGATCGGCCAGCGCGGCTTCGTCGCGGGCGATCTGGGCGAGCAGGTCCTCGATCCGGCCCGGCAGCAGATCGTAATCACGCTGGTCTTTGTACGAGAGCTTGCCCTTCTTCGCGGGCGGAGGAGGGGCAGGTTCGGCGGCGGGCTTGGGCGCGCTTTTGGACGGAACATGGCTGCGCTGGCGCTGCTTTTCCCAGTCGGCATAGCCGCCCGCGACCACATCGACCTTGCCGCTGCCGTCGAGACCGAGCGTGATCGTGACCGTGCGGTCCAGAAAATCACGGTCGTGGCTCACGATCAGGACGGTGCCGTCATAATCGGCGATCACTTCCTGCAGCAGGTCGAGCGTTTCGAGGTCAAGGTCGTTGGTCGGCTCGTCGAGCACAAGCAGGTTGCTTTTGCGGGCGAATTCGCGGGCCAGCAGCAGCCGGCTGCGTTCGCCGCCAGACAGGGTGCCGATCCGCGCCTCGACCAGGCCGGGATCGAACAGGAAGTCCTTGAGATAGCCCTGGATATGCTTGCGCTCACCGCGCACGTCGATCCAGTCGCCGCCTTCGGCCAGAATGTCGCGCACCCGCTTTTCGGGTGACATCAGGCTGCGCTGCTGGTCGATCATCACCCCGTGCAGCGTCTTGGCGAGCGTGACCGTGCCCGAATCCGGTTCCAGCTCGCCGGTCAGCAGCCGCAGCAGGGTAGTTTTGCCTGATCCGTTGGCACCGACCAGCCCGATCCGGTCCCCGCGGGTGATCCGCAAGGTGAAGTCCTTGATGATCGTGCGGTCACCAAACCGCTTGGTCACCTTGTCGGCTACGATCACGGCCTTGGTCTTCACATCGTCAGTGGCGAGTGCCAGCTTTGCGCCGCCCTGGGGGCTAAGCATGGCGGCGCGGGTGGCGCGCATCTCCCACAGCTTTTCCAGCCGCCCCTGATTGCGCTTGCGCCGCGCGGTAACCCCGCGTTCCAGCCAGTGCGCCTCGATTTTCAGCTTGGCATCAAGCTTTTCGGCAGCACGTGTTTCCTCAGCATAGATGGCTTCCATCCAGGCTTCGTACCCACCAAAGCCCACTTCCTTGCGGCGCAGGCTGGCGCGATCGAGCCAAAGGGTTGCCTTGGTCAGCCGGGTCAGGAAAGTCCGGTCATGGCTGATCACCACGAAGGCACCCTTGTAGCGGCTGAGCCAGTCCTCCAGCCAGTCTATCGCGGCGAGATCGAGGTGGTTGGTCGGTTCGTCCAGCAGCAGCAAATCGGGCTCGCTGGCCAGAGCCCGGGCCAGTGCGGCGCGGCGGCGTTCGCCGCCGCTGGCGCTGTCGGCGGCGCGGCTCATGTCGATCCCGAGCTGCCCGGCAATGGCTTCCACTTCGTGCCGGGGCGGGGCATCGGGGCCGGACAGGGCAAAGTCCATCAGCGTGTCGAACCCGGTGAAAAACGGATCCTGTTCCAGCGTGACGATCCGCGTGCCCGGCTGGACCGAGCGCTTGCCCTTGTCCGCCTCAACCTCGCCGCCGATCAGCTTGAGCAGGGTGGTCTTGCCCGCGCCGTTGCGCCCGATCAGCGCCAGCCGGTCCCGCGGGGCAATGGCCAGGTTCAGATCCCTGAACAGCCAGCCGCCACCCTGTTGCAGGCCCAGTTGTTCCCAGGAAAGGATCGGTGCGGCGGCCATGGTCGGGGCGCACTAGGGGTGACAGCCTGCGTTGACAAGCCGCGATCGGCGCGTGAGAGGGGAGCCATGCGTACAGTCTGGCTCAACGGCACATTTGTTCCTGAAACCGAGGCCAAGGTCTCGGTGTTCGATCGCGGGCTCAATTTCGGGCAATCGGTCTATGAAGTAACGCCGGTGCTGGACGGGCATTTCTGCAACTGGCCGCACCATCAGGCGCGGCTGGAGCGGTCGATGGCGCTGGCGCGGATCGTTGATGACACCGATTGGCAGCCGGTGCTGACCGAACTGATTGCGCGCAATGGTTTGGTCGAGGGGCGGGTCTATCTGCAAGTCACGGCCGGTGAGGCCCCGGACCGCGCTTTCCCGCTGCCCGATCCGGCCATTCCGGCAACCCGGATCGCCTTTACCCAGGCAGACCGGCTACTCGACAATCCGCTGGCCGAAACCGGGCTCAGGATCGTGCTGCGCCCGGATCTGCGCTGGCAGCTTCGTTCGGCCAAGACCACGCAATTGCTCTACGCGGTGATGATGAAGGCCGAAACGCGAGAGGCTGGGGTGGACGATGCCTGGCTGGTCGAGAACGGCGTGGTGACCGAAGCAACCAGTTCAAACGCCCATATCATCGACGCGCGCGGGGTGCTGGTATCGCATCCGGTCGATCGTGGGGTGCTGCCGGGGGTGACGCGGATCGGGGTGACCTCGATTGCTCGCGAGCTGGGCCTTGCCGTGGAGGAGCGCCCCTTTACCCCGGACGAGCTGTTCGCTGCGCGTGAGGCGTTCAGTTCCGGGGCCGGGACGCTGGTGCTGCCGGTGGTCGAAGTGGATGGCCGCCCGATCGGCTCTGGCACGCCCGGGCCGATTACCGCCGAACTGCGCCGCCGCTATGTTGCCTTGCTGAAAGCGCAATGACTTATTCACCGCTTGTTCAAGGCTGCAGGGCTAGATCGCATCACATGAACCGCCAAGTTGCTTTTTTCGCCCTTGCCGCGCTGACCCTTGCCACCACGCCTGCCCTGGCCGGTCCGGGCGGTGAGCAGGGTCAGGTCCGCAAGGAAGCGCGCGCCGGGAATGTCCGCCCCTTGCGCGATATAGAAGGCCGCGTGCTGCCCGCAATGGGAGGTTCGCAGTACCTTGGCCCGGAGTATGATCCGACCGCTTTCGTCTATCGCCTGAAGTTCATTCGCGATGGCCGGGTGATCTTTGTCGACGTCGATGCCCGAACTGGCGATATCCTGCGCCAGACGCGTTGAGCCTTGGGCCGCTTGCGCCTATAGCACTGTCAACGGCCCATTCGCCCAGTACAGGGGAACCCTTACATGCGCATTCTGATCGTCGAGGATGAACCGACCCTCGGCAAACAGCTCAAGTCCACACTTGAAGCAAACGGCTATGCCGTGGACCTGTCAGTCGATGGCGAGGACGGGCACTTCATGGGCTCGACCGAGGACTATGACGCGGTCATCCTTGACCTCGGCCTGCCGGAAATCGACGGGCTGACCGTGCTCGGCATGTGGCGCAAGGAAGGCCGCAAG
This sequence comes from uncultured Novosphingobium sp., assembly GCA_964550775.1. Lineage (GTDB taxonomy): Bacteria > Pseudomonadota > Alphaproteobacteria > Sphingomonadales > Sphingomonadaceae > Novosphingobium. The sequence continues at coordinate 24,834 of CAZKAX010000047.1, forward strand.
TTCCCGGTGCTGGTTCTGACCGCGCGGGACAGCTGGTCTGACAAGGTTGCCGGGCTTGATGCCGGGGCCGACGATTATCTGGCCAAGCCGTTCCAGACCGAGGAACTGATCGCCCGCCTGCGCGCGCTCATCCGCCGCGCTTCGGGCAATACCAGCAGCGAACTGATCGCGGGTGACGTGCGGCTGGATACCCGTTCGGGCCGGGTCACGCTGAACGGCGAACCGGTCAAACTGACCGCACAGGAATACAAGCTGCTGTCGTATCTGCTGCACCACAAGGGCAAGGTGGTCAGCCGGACCGAGCTGATCGAACACATCTATGACCAGGATTTCGATCGGGATTCGAACACGATCGAAGTGTTCGTCACCCGCATCCGCAAAAAGCTGGGCGCCGATGTGATCACCACGATCCGCGG
>CAZKAX010000048.1:0-536 GCA_964550775.1 uncultured Novosphingobium sp.
CGCCTTGCCGCCGCCCGAATAGCCCGACACCGCGTGGCAGGTATAGGGCCAGTCGCCCGGCAGCAGGCCATTGCGGATCAGCGGCGCGAGCAGGGCGATGAACCCGGTGGGATAGCACCCGGGGTTCGATACCCGGCTCGCCGCCGCGACCTTGCTGCGCCCGGTGACTTCGGGAAAGCCATAGGTCCACCCGGCGCTGGTGCGGTGGGCGCTGCTGGCATCGATGATCCGGGCCTTGCTGCCTTCGGCCAGCGCGACAGCCTCGATCGCGGCGTCATCGGGCAGGCACAGCACCGCAAAATCGGCCGCGTGATAGGCATCGCGGCGGGCCTCGGCGCTTTTGCGCTGGGCTTCGTCCAGCACGATCAGTTCGAATTCGGCGCGCGGGGCCAGCCGGTCGAGGATTTCCAGGCCGGTGGTTCCGGCGGCGCCATCGATGAATACTGTGTGGGTCATCTGACGAGGGTCCGTTCGTGTCGAGCGCAATGGGTACACCAGCGCGCCAGTGTGTAGAGGAGTAGCGCAACCAAAACGTG
>CAZKAX010000048.1:546-25147 GCA_964550775.1 uncultured Novosphingobium sp.
GCGGGGGGGCGTTTGGTGCGTCGCTACCTCCCCCCACGGGCGCGCGGGGGCCCCGCATCCCCCCCACACGAACGGAGGTGGGGGATTTGGTAGCGGCTTAGCTTCGTCGTTCTTCCAGCGCCTCGACCGGCAGGTAGCCGACGAAACCGTCGTCCCCGACCTGGCCCCAGGCCCAGCCGCCGGTAATGTCGAGCACGTTGAACAGCGTGCCGCCGCCCAGCACGGCGCGAACTTCGGCGTCCTTGCGGTTGAGCGCGAACAGCTTGGCTCCGCACGGCACCACGCTGCGCTCCATCGGCACGGCATAGTGCGGCACGAACACCTTGCCCGCCAGCCGCACATGCGCCAGATCCCCGCGCACCGGCCAGTGCGCGGCGTCCAGCTTTATGCTGGGCCCGGACAGGCAAAGCTGTCCGTCGGGAATGGCGCTGGCGGTCAAGTCTGCGTGCCCCTCGAATGCGAAGATCGGGCGATTAGCGCCGCTTGGCCCCGCTATCAAGCTATCCATTGCGCCTGTCCCCTGACGGCACGGCGATAGAGCAGTGCTGACAGGCCCCACAGGCCGCCGATCACCACGGTGAGCAGTGCGGCGGGCGCTTGTCCGGTCAGCAACAGTCCCGCCGCGAGCAGGACCTGACAGATTGCCGCCAGCGCCATCACGCGCGCCATTCCGGCGGGGCGAAAGCGCACCCACAGTGCGCCGATCGCCCCCAGCAGCAGCACCGGAATGAAGATCAGATTGGCGGAGTTTTCCTCTGTGCCGATGATCCCGACTGCCAGGTTGATCCAGACCACCAAAAACGCACCAAGCAATCCCAAGGCCGCTGCAAACCGCCCGGCATGGCCATCCACCCCGCGCGTCGCGATCTCGAACCCCAGCGCCACCGTGCCCAGAATCGCACCCGCCGCGACGAAATCAGACGCGGTCCAGTTGAATCCCGCGACCGTCCGGCTGGCCACGGCGGCCGCAGACAGCACTGCGCCCAGGCCGCCCCACACCGCGATCCGCCAAAGTGTAACCGGATCAGCCATACCGCCCTTTCAGCAGCCCCCAGGCCGCACGCAGCCCCAGCGCGTCGCCGCCCTTGGGCCGGCCCGGCTTGGCGGCAGGCCGCCAGGCGAAGGTATCGAAATGCGCCCAGTCCACGCCCTCGGGCACGAACCGGTCAAGGAACAGCGCCGCGACCGAGGCTCCGGCAAAGCCGTTGGAACTGTTGTTGGAAATGTCTGCCACGTCGCTTTTGAGGTATTCGCGGTAACCGTCGAACAGCGGCAGGCGCCAGCACTTGTCATCATTGGCCACGCCGCTTTTCAACATCTCGTCCGCCGTCTCGTCGCGGCGGGTGAACAGCGCGGGCAGGTCCGGACCGACAGCAACGCGGGCCGCGCCGGTCAGGGTGGCGAAATCGATCACCAGTTCGGGCTCTTCCTCACCCGCGCGGGTCAGCGCATCGCCCAGCACCAGCCGCCCTTCGGCATCGGTGTTGCCGATCTCCACGGTCAGCCCCTTGCGGCTGCGCAGCACGTCGCCGGGGCGAAAGGCATTGCCGGAAATGGCGTTTTCCACCGCCGGGATCAACAGGTGCAGCCGCACCTTGAGCTGCGCCTGCATCACCAGCTGGGCCAGTGCGAGGGCATGGGCCGCGCCGCCCATGTCCTTTTTCATCAGCAGCATGCCGGAGCTCGGCTTGATATCCAGCCCGCCCGAATCAAAGCACACACCCTTGCCGACCAGCGCGATCCGAGGATGCGCGGGATCGCCCCAGTGCAGCTCGATCATGCGCGGGGCATGGCTGCGTGCGGCGGCGCGGCCGACGCCGTGGACCATCGGAAAGCCGCGCTCCAGCGCGTCGCCGTGGGTCACCTTGAATTCGGCGCCGTGGGCCTTGGCGATCAGCTGGGCTTCGTGTTCAAGCTGGGCCGGGCCCATGTCTTCGGCGGGGGTATTGACCAGATCGCGGACCAGCGCGGTCGCGGCGGCTTCGGCCATGGCGGTGTCGATCGCCTTGACCTCCTTGGTCAGCAAAATGCGCGGCCCGTCCTCGCCCGGGTCGGAGCGGTAGCGGTCGAACTTGTACTGCCCGGTGACCCAGCCATAGAGCGCCACGCCCGGCTCTCCCCCCGCGCGGCGATAGGTGCCGGGCGGCAGGACCTCGGCCAGCTTGGCCATGCACCAGCTTGACAGGCTGTTCACATTGGCCACGCCCGAAACCACGAACCAGTGATCGCCATCGGGCACGAAGGCATAGGAATATCCCTCCCCCTCAAACTTCTGCGCGGCTAGTGCGGCGCGCTGGGGGGCGGACAGGGTTTTGATGAAATCCGGCAGGCCCGCCTTGTCGATCAAGTGGATCGCGGTGGCGGTTTGGCCCTTGTCGGGCTGGATCAGCGCATTCTTGTCATTCATGCCCCTGCCTTAGACCCGGGGTGCGCCGCGCTGCAAGGCTCGCAATCTGGCGCAGCCTTCGCTATATGCCCGCCATGACCACTTACCAGACAGTCGAAGACGGCGACGTGCTGCTGCGTGACGGCACGATCAAGCTCCACGGACCACAGGCTTTCGAAGGCATGCGCAAGGCCGGGCGGCTCGCGGCGGAAATCCTTGATGCGCTGGTTCCGTTCGTCCAGCCGGGGGTGACCACCGGGGCGATCGACGATCTGGTGCGGCAGATGACGCTGGATGGCGGCGCGGTGCCCGCAACCATGGGCTATCGCGGCTATGAACACAGCTGCTGCACCTCGATCAATCAGGTGATCTGCCACGGCATTCCGGGGGACCGGGTGCTGAAGGACGGCGACATCATCAATATCGACGTGACCCCGCTGCTCGATGGCTGGCACGGCGATAGCAGCCGGATGTATCTGGTCGGCGATGTGCCGATCAAGGCGCGGCGACTGGTCGATGTGACCTATGAGTGCCTGATGATCGGGATCGAAAAAGCCAGGCCCGGCGCGCGGCTGGGCGATATTGGCGCGGCGATCCAGAGCCACGCCGAACGCCACCGCTATGGCGTGGTCCGCGAATTCTGCGGGCACGGCCTCGGCCGCCTGTTCCACGATGCCCCCGAAGTGGTCCACGCCGCCCGCGCCGGGACCGGCCCGGAACTGAAGCCGGGGATGTTCTTCACGATCGAACCGATGATCAACCTGGGCAAGCCGGGGATGAAGATGCTGGACGATGGCTGGACCGCCGTCACCCGCGATCGCTCGCTCTCGGCGCAGTTTGAGCACTCGATCGGGATCACCGAGACGGGGTGCGAGATTTTCACCGAGAGCCCGCTGGGGCTGCATCGGCCGCCTTATTGACCTTCAAGACCCTCCCCATTTGCGCTTCGCGAAAATGGAGAGGGATTTAAGATCTCCCCGCCCGGATCGCCGCGCCCGCTGCAAACGGGGCCATTGCCAGCAGCACCAGACTGACCGCGCCGGTCAGCGCAATCCCCGCTTCGCCGCCGGTCGCCAGACTGCCCGCGCCGAACACCAGCAGCGGAACCGCGAGCGGGATCACCAGCAGCCCGCCCAGTGCCGCGCCGCCGCGCAGGCCTGCGGTGAGGGCAGCGACCATCACGCCCAGTGCGGCCAGCCCCGGGGTGCCCGCCAGCAGCCCCAGCTCCACCGTGCGTAGCGTCGCGCCGTCGATCCCGACCAAGGCGCTGGCAGGCAGGGCGGCGAGCATCAGCGGTGGGCCGAAGCTGAGCCAGTGGGCCAGCACCCGCACCGTGACCACCAGCTCCTCGCTGATCCCGCGCAGGGTCCATTGATCGAACATGCCCAGTTCGAGGTCCGGTTCGATCAGCCGGTCGAGCGGCAGCACCGCGGCGAGCAGGGCCGCGACCCAGATCACCCCGCCGCCGGTCCGTGCCAGCACCGGAGCATCGGGGCCGACCGCAAAGGGATAGAGCATCGCCACGGCGAGGAAGAACAGCACCGGCAACAAGGCCCCGCCGCGCCGTCCACCCGCCAGCAGCAGGCCGAGGTCACGGCGCAGCAGGGTGAGCAGCGGCCCGCTCATGCCGCGAAATCCCTGAGTTCCAGCATCTGCATGCCGGGCAGGGCAAAGGCCTGATGCGAAGCGATCACGCAGATCCCGCCCGCACGGCAATGCTCGGCCGCCAGATCCTGCACCAGCGCCACCCCGCGCGTATCGAGCCCGTTGAGCGGCTCATCCAGCAGCCAGATCGGCGCTTCCTGCCCCAGCAGCCGGGCCAGCGCGGCGCGCTTTTTCTGCCCGGTGGAAAGATACCGCACCGGCACGTCAAGCAGCGCCGCAATCCCTAGCCGCGCGAGCTCCGCGTCCCCCGGGCCATCCAGCCGCTGCCAGAATGCCAGCGCCTCCCCCAGCGGGCGGTGCGGATCGAGCGCAGGGCGTTCGTCCACCAGCCCGACCGCGCCCTGCCGCTCAACCGATCCGGCATAGGCCGGGGCAAGGCCCGCCAGGATCCGCATCAGGCTGCTCTTGCCGATCCCGTTGGCGCCGGTCAGCTGCAAGGCCTCGCCCCCGGCAAGCACGAAGGACAGCCCCGCGAACAGCAGCCGATCCCCCTTGCGGCAGGCGAGATCGTGTGCGGTAAGGCGGCACTCTTGCATGGAGGCGCGCGATAGGGGAAAGCTGCGCGTCTGCCAAGGAGAGCCGACGCGTGACCATTGCCAAACTCACCGAAACCGAAGTGGCGGCCCTGCTGGCCGAATTCCCGGACTGGACCCTGCGCGAGGACGGCAAGGCGCTGGTCCGCACGTTCCGGTTCAAGGATTTCAACGCGGCCTTCGGCTTCATGACCCGCGTCGCGCTCTATGCCGACAAGCACGATCACCACCCCGAATGGTTCAACGTCTACAACCGGGTGGAAGTGACCCTGACCACCCACGATGCCGATGGCCTGTCCGCCCGCGATGCCGCTATGGTCCGCGCAATTGCGGGGATGCTGTGATGCGCCGCTGGCTTTCGGCGCTCGCCGCGCTGCTGCTGGTCCCGGCGATGTCCGCGCAGGCCGCCGAAGCGCCGATTATCGACGGGGTGTGGAAAGGCACGATCGGCACTTTGCCGGTCCGGGTCTGCCTGATGGACGCTGGCGTGTCCTATCCGCACGGGTCCTATTACTACCTGTCGCAATTGCAGCCGATTGCGCTGGAAAAGCCCGAAGGCAGCAAGGCCTGGGAGGAGCGGACCGAGGCCAAGGCGCGCTGGGCGATCACTTTGGTCGGGGCGAACAGCGTAACCGGCAGCTGGACCGCAGGGGATCGCACCCTGCCGGTCAAGCTGACCCGCGTGCCAATGGGCGACGATGGCGAGCTGGACAGGGCCTGCATGGCCGATGCCTTCATGGCTCTCCGGATCGTACCGGCCCGGCTGGTGCAGAGCCCCGCAAAGGCGGGCAAGCTGGCCTATACCAAGCTCAAGCTGGATGTCGGCAAGGCGTTTGAAGATGTTGATATTGCGACCTTTCAGATCCCGGTCCAGCGCCCCGGTGACAAGGCGATCAACGCAGCCTTGCGCGCGCTGATCGATCCGAAACAGGGGCGGGTGGACTATGTTACTTGCATGAAGGGCAATCTGGGGCTGAGCGGCACTGATGGTGAGATGTCATTGTCGGCCGAACCCGGCTTTGTCTCATCGGAATGGGTCGACGCGAAGATTGACGAGGGCGGCTTTTGCGGCGGCGCGCATCCCTATTACAGTTCCAGCAACATGGTGTTTGACCGCACCACCGGCAAGGAAGTGCAACTGGCCCAGTGGCTGGCCCCCAAGGGCATGAGCGCCAAGTGGGACGCCGGGGCCAAATACTGGGAAACCAAATTGCTCGATCCGCTGCGCAAGCTGGTGGTGAAGGCAATGCCGCCGATCGAAGATGCCGATTGCCAGAGCGCCGTGGCCGAAGCGGACTATTGGGATCTGGCCCTGACCCCCAGGGGGATCGGCTTTACCCCTCAGTTGCCGCACGTGATGCTGGCCTGTGCGGATCAGGCCGAGCTGACCTTTGCCCAGCTCGGCCCCTGGCTCAGCCCCATGGGCAAGGCGGGCGCAGCGCGGATGAAGGCGGCGGTGCTGGTGCCATGACCCGCTGGGTCGCGCTGCTTCGGGCGGTCAATGTTGGCGGCACCGGCAAGCTGCCGATGGCCGAGCTGAAGGCGCTGTGCGAGGAACTCGGGTTCGCCGGGGTGCGCACCTACATCGCCAGCGGCAACGTTGTCTTCGCCAGTGCTCTGGACGAAGCCGGGGTGCGCTCCGCCATCGAAGCGGCGCTGCTGGAACGCTATGGCAAGCCGATCGGGGTGCTGGTGCGTTCGGCGGCGGACATGGCGGCAGTGGTCGCGGCGAACCCCTGGCCGGACCGCCCCGGCAACCGCGTGGTTGCGCTGTTCACCGATGCCGCGCCCAGCCTTGACGGGGTGCGGAACCAGCAGGCCGAACGGCTTGCCCTGGGCCCGCGCGCGCTGTTCATCGACTATGGCGAGGGGATGGCCGACAGCAAGCTGGTGGTCCCGGCCAGCAAGACCGGCACCACGCGGAACATGAATACCGTGGCCAAGCTGGCGGAGCTGGCTGCCTCGGCCTAATGCCCGCCCAGCGGCTTGAGTGATGATCGAGTCATTTTTCGCAGCCGCCCCGGCATCCAGCGCGCGGCAAAGGCCAGGCGGTGGGCGGACTTGCCGACGCGGTTGTGCAGGTCGGTGCCGTGGACCGCTTTCCACGCGGCCTCTGCCACTTCGCTGACCGGGGTGATCTCCAGCCCGGCTTCCAGCACCCGCCCGCGAATATGCTCATTGCTCTGCTGGTTGGGGTTCATGTCGATCAGCGGGGTGTCGATGAAGCCGGGCATCAGATCGCAGACCTTGATCTGGTCAGGCGCCCATTCGGCATCGAGGCATTCGGTTAGTGCCCGCACCCCGAACTTGGTGGCCGAATAGACCGAGGCGCCCGGCGTGCCATAGATCCCGGCCGCGCTGGCGGTGTTGAGCAGGCACGATCCCGGCGCGCTGGCCTTGAGCCAGGGATGGGCGGCCTGCGCGCCAAACAGCACGCCCTTGAGGTTGATGTCGAGGCAGCGCTCGATCTCGCCCGCGTTGTTTTCGATCAGGTTTCCGCCCAGCGGAATGCCCGCATTGTTGAACACCACGTCGATCCGGCCGCCGCTCGCCGCCGCGCAGGCTTCCAGCGCCGCGTCCCACGCCGCGCGGTCGCGCACGTCCAGCTTGTGCAGGCTGCTTTTGCCCGCCGGGAGCAGGGCGGCGGTTTCCTTCATCCCGCCTTCGTTGATGTCTGCAATGCCTACAAACCAGCCCTCACTGCCGAACTTCACTGCCACCGCGCGGCCAATGCCCGACGCGCCGCCGGTGATGAAAATGGTCTTGTGCGCCGCCATGGCTGCCCCTCCCGATTCGTGCTTACATTGCTGTCAGCACTGCTTACAGCGCCGGGTTGTTATAGCAATGCCAGGTGAAAATCGCCGCCGCGCCGCGATGCGGGCGCCAGCCTTCCGCCAGTTCGCGGGTGCGCTTTTCGCTGGGGCGTTCGGGGAGGTCGAGCAATTTGGCGAGGCCCGCCTGCACCGCCAGATCCCCGGCGGGCCAGATATCGGGCCGCCCTTCGGCGAACAGCAGGTAGATCTCGGCTGACCAGCGCCCGATCCCCTTGATCTGGGTCAGCCGGGCAATGGCTTCCTCGTCATCCTGTGGCAGGCCATCAAAATCGAGCGTGCCGCCCGCGACCAGTTCGCACAAGCTGCGCATATAGCCCTGTTTCTGGCGCGACAGGCCGCAGGCGCGCAGGGTGTCGAAATCGGCATCGAGCACATGGTCCGGCGCGAAATGCGGCCCGGCGAACTCCTCGAACTTGCGCCACATCGATGCCGCCGCCGCCACGCTGACCTGCTGGCCCACGATGGTGCGCATCATGGTCACATGGCCGCGATCGCGGATTCGGGGTTCGGGATAGCCCGCCAGTTCGAGCGCGCGAGCGATCCCCGGCTCGCGCTCGGCAACTGCATCCAGTCCCTGCTTGATTGCTGCTGCGCTTAGACCCATCACACACCTGTTGCCAAATCCGGGCCAAGCCATTAGCAGCCCCGGCAAAGCGCGGATAGGGCGCGCGTTGGAGGATTTTGCACATGCCGAAGCTGGTAGTCGTCAATCGCGCGGGTGATGAAAAGACCATCGAAGCCGCCGCCGGAATGTCGGTGATGGAAGCCGTGCGCGATGCGGGCTTTGATGAAATGCTGGCGCTGTGCGGCGGCTGCTGCAGCTGCGCCACCTGCCACGTGGTGGTTGACGGTGCCTGGGCTGACAAGCTGGTGCCGATGAGCGAGGACGAAAACGACCTGCTCGACAGCTCGGACCACCGCGAAGCCACCTCGCGCCTGTCGTGCCAGATCCACCTCAGCGATGCGCTGGATGGCCTGAAAGTCCGGATCGCCGCTGAAGACTGAGGTTTTAAGGGTGGGTGGGTGCTGTGGCGCTTTACCCCTCCGTCATTCGCTGCGCGAATGCCACCTTCCCATTTGTGCTGCGCAAAAATGGGAAAGACCTTTGCCGCTCCCGATCCTTCCCATTTCTCCCGCAGGGACAGATGGGAAGGTGGCAGCCCGCAGGGCTGACGGAGGGGTAAAACCCTCTCCACACAACCCGGCGTTTACCCCACCCAAGCGCAAATCCATTGCGCTTGGCCTGCGGGGCACCTAATTCCGGCGCCATGACCGGACTTGTGCAAACCAACACGCTCGACCTGATCGGCAACACCCCGCTCGTCCTGCTCGAAGGGCCCAGCGAGGCTGCGGGCTGCGAGATCTGGGGGAAGTGCGAATTCGCCAATCCCGGCGCCTCGGTAAAGGACCGCGCCGCGCTGTGGATCGTCCGCGATGCCGAGGCGAAGGGCACGCTGAAGCCCGGCGGCACGATTGTTGAAGGGACCGCGGGCAATACCGGGATCGGGCTGGCGCTGGTCGCCAATGCGCTGGGCTATCAGACGGTGATCGTCATGCCCGAAACCCAGAGCCGCGAGAAAATGGACACGCTGCGCGCGCTGGGCGCGGAACTGGTGCTGGTCCCGGCCGCGCCGTTTTCCAATCCCGGCCATTTCGTCCACACCTCGCGCCGCCTGGCCGAGGAGACCGAGGGTGCGGTCTGGGCCAACCAGTTTGACAATATCGCCAACCGCAAGGCCCACATCGAAAGCACTGCGCCAGAGCTGTGGGAACAGCTGGGCGGCCGGATCGACGGGTTCACTTGCGCGGCGGGCACCGGCGGGACCATCGCCGGGGTCGGGCTCGGCCTCAAGGCGTTCGACGAGAACATCCGCATCGCGCTGACCGATCCGCACGGCGCGGCGCTCTATAACTACTACGCCCACGGCGAGCTCAAGGCCGAGGGCAGCTCGGTGGCCGAAGGGATCGGGCAGGGGCGGATCACCGCCAACCTCGAAGGCGCGCCGATTGATACGCAATTCCGGATATCGGACGAGCAGGGGCTGGAATGGGTCGCCCGTATGCTGCGTGAAGAAGGGCTGTGCCTTGGGCTGTCATCGGGCATCAACGTGGCCGGGGCGGTCGAGCTTGGGCGGCAACTGGTGGCCGAAGGGCGCGAGGACGCGCGGGTTGCGACGATCCTGTGCGACACCGGGTTTCGCTATCTGTCGAGCCTCTACAACGCCGAATGGCTCAAGTCGAAGGACCTGCCGGTCTTCCCCTGGCTCAAATAATCCCTATACTCGGGTCCGAGATGGCAAGCCAACCGCCACGCAGGGTCCTTGAACCGCTTTCCGCGCCGCAACACTTTGCGCCGCCCTCCGCGCGCGAGCTGCGGGCGCAGGCGGTGCAGCGGTTGCAGACCGGGCTGTTCGGACTGGCCGCGATCCTGCTGATCGTGGGACTGGCCGATATCATCAACGAACGCGCGCGGCTGACCGAAGCGGCCAGCACCGCGCCGCAGGCCAGCGCCTCGCCCTCGCCAACGGGCAATGTCGATCCGCTGGCCGATGCGGGCGTGGTGCCCTCGGCCTCGGCCAGCGCCACGGCCAAGCCTTCGCCCGCCCCGGGAACTCCGCAAAATTAGCCGCAAGCGGCTCTGGCTGGGGGTGACGCTGCTGGTCCTGCTGGTGGCGGGACTGGCTCTGGCCGGGCGACTGCGGACACCGGCGCAGGCACCGACCGGGCTGTTCACCACGCTGCCGGTGCTGTGGAATGAAAGCGCCGATGTCGCCGGCCTGTTACGGCAGGACCAGCCGCCGCACTGGGCCAAGGCGGAACTGGCCCGGCGCGGACCGATTGTCGCGCTGGACGTGCTGGCAGAGGCTCCACTGGCAAAGCTTGACCGGCTGGTGATCGCCCAGCCGCGCCCGCTCGGCCCGGCAGAGAACGTCGCGCTGGACAACTGGCTGCGCGGCGGGGGGCACCTGCTGTTGCTGGCAGACCCGGCGCTGACCGAGGAAAGCCGCTTTGCGATCGGCGATCCGCGCCGCCCGCAGGCGGTGGTCCTGCTCAGCCCGATCCTGACACGCTGGGGGCTGGACCTGCGGTTTGACGATGCCCAGCCGTTTGGTGAAACGCCGTTCGATGTGATGGGCACCCCGGTCCCGGCCAACCTGGCGGGGCGCTGGGCGCTGCAAGGGCAGCAGAATTGCCGGACCTGGGGCGAGGGCATCGCAGTGACCTGTGCCATCGGCAAGGGGCGGCTGGTCGCGCTGGCCGATGCGGAAGTACTGAACGCCGAACCTGGCGATGGCGCGCGGGGCAAAGGCTTTGCCGCGCTGCTCGACATGGCGTTTGCCGCCAACTGACTTTGTCAACACGCGGGAAAATGCGGGACGGCACCGGCCGCCTGCCCCGAGTCGCACACTAAATCGTTGAATTTTCGTGATCGGAACCGCCCGCCACAGCGGCGGTGTGGGTCATGCTTTGGACCATCGAGCTATTATAAATCAATTATTTACCAAGTTATCCCGTACTTTCCCGCGAAAACCCCTTTCTTCCCGCCCAGCACAGGGTTAAGAATTCATTCCATCGACAGGGATGTTCACCGTCGCGCCCCGATTCCGGGGGCACCAGCCACACGGGCAAGCGGCTGGAACGGTGGAGGTTCTTTCTTGGGGTCCGGGGTTTTCCCGGCATTTGGCGGGGCGAGTTGTGGAGGCGGCAAGGCCGATCAACTATAACGGACATGGCTTTTCGCTTTTGGGCGAAAAGGGCCGGTTCGTGCTGCCGCCAGACTTCCGCAAGAATGTGCGCGATTCCGGCGCGGGTGAGCGGGTGCTGTGCCTGACCAAGCATCCCCGCTGGAAATGCCTGACCGGCTTCGGGCTGGGCCGGGCCGACCTGTTTGAAAGCGAACTCGACAAGCTGGAAGCCGCGGCAATTGCCCGCGACCAGGATTTTGACCGCGAACTGCGCGCCAACCAGATGTACGGTTTCACCCGCGTCACCTTTGATGACAGCGGCCGCTTCATCATGCCCGAACGCTATTTCAAGCTGGGCGGGATTGGCGAACGCGCGTTCTTTCTGGGCGGCGGGTTGCAATTCACGATCTGGAGTCCGGAAGAGCTCAACCGGATGGGCGAAGGCTGGGAAGATGCCCGCGAAGCCTGCGCCGATCTGGAGGCCCAGGCCCTGAGCGGAAAGGGGCGCAAGTGATGGCCGCCCCTGCGCCGCATATCCCGGTTCTGCTGGATGAAGTGATCGCCGCGCTGGCCCCGCACCCCGGGGCGGTGATCGTGGACGCCACCTTTGGCGCGGGCGGCTATACCCGCCGCCTGCTCGATGCCGGGGCCATGGTCCACGCCTTTGACCGCGATCCCGATGCGATCGCCGCCGGATCCCGCTGGCCCGAAGTGCAGGAACAGCCGCCCCGTCTGGTGCTGCACCCGCGCCGCTTTTCGGAAATGGTCGCCGCGCTGGCCGAAGCGGGCGTGGCCGAAGTGGACGGCGTGGTGATGGACATTGGCGTGTCCTCGATGCAGCTTGACCAGCCGCAGCGCGGGTTCGCCTTTGCCAGCGACGGGCCGCTCGACATGCGGATGGGCCAGGACGGGCCCAGTGCGGCCGATTTCCTCAACACCGCCGCCGAAGCAGAGATTGCCGACGTGCTGTTTCAGTATGGCGAGGAGCGCCAGTCGCGCCGGGTTGCCCGGGCGATCGTGGCGGCGCGGCCGCTTTCCACCACCGGGCAGCTGGCGCATGTGGTGCGCAAGGCGCTGGGCCACCGCCCCGGCGCGCCCAAGGACCCTGCGACACGCAGCTTTCAGGCGATCCGGATCCACATCAACGCCGAACTGGAGGAGCTGGAAGTGGCGCTGAACGCCGCCGAACAGCTGCTCAAAAGCGGCGGCAAGCTGGTCGTGGTCAGCTTTCACAGCCTGGAAGACCGGATCGTCAAGCAGTTCCTGCGCGATGCCAGCGGCGCTCTGGCCAGCGCATCGCGGCACATGCCGGTGATGACCGCGCCGGCCGCGCCGGTGTTTGCCCAGCTGTCCAAGGCGATCCGCCCGTCCGAGGCGGAACTGGCCCGCAATCCCCGCGCGCGCTCGGCCACGCTGCGCGCCGCCACCCGCACCGAAGTAGCCCCACGGACAAGGAGGGCAGCATGAACCTGACCCGTGACCGTTTGCGTTCGATCGGCTGGGCCGCCCTGCTGGTGGTCTGCTTTACCCTGCTGGTCGCGCTGACCTTTCGCGTCAACGCGGTGAAAAGCCAGGTCCGGCTGACCGAACGCCAGATCGCTGCGCTGCAGCAGGACAAGCTGCTGCTGGACACCGAATTTGAAACCCGCGCCAACCAGCAGCAGCTGAAGTCGCTCAACGATGTTGAATTCGGCTATCAGGCACCCACCGCCGGGCAATACCTGGAAGGGGAACGGCAACTGGCCGCGCTGGGCAAGCCGCGCGCTGCCGATGCGCCCAGCCCGATCCGCGTCGCCAGCGCCGGGGACGCGGTGGAAGGCAGCATGTTGCCCGCGATGGTTTCTCCGCTGACCGGCAAGGCCATGGCTGCCGAAGCGCCCAAGGACGGCGCGCGCAAGCCGGTGACCGCCGCCACCCTGCGTGACCGGCTGAGCCAGGTTGGCGAAGGGAGCGGCCGCGAATGAACAGTCTGGCCATCTCAACCGCGATCAGCTCGGGCCGGGGTGAACTGGTCAATGTCCGTCAGCATTCGTTGCTGATGGCCAAATGGCGCGTGGTCTGGGTGGCGCTGGGTTTCGGCTTTGTCGCGATGGTGGCCCTGCTGCGGATCCTGTTCCTGGGGGCGTTTGAAGGCCAGCCCAGCCGCACCGATGCCCTGGCCGGGATGATGCCGCCGCGGGCCGATATTGTCGATCGCAACGGCGTGCCGCTGGCCCGCGCGTTCCCGGCCTATTCGCTGTGGTACAACCCCGCCGCGCTGGGCGATGATGGCGCGCCGCTGGTTCATTCGGCCAGGGAAGTTGCCGCCGCGCTGGTCCGGATCTTTCCGGACATGAACGAAGCGGAGCTGGCCGCGCGGCTGGCCGAGGGTCGCCCGGGCTATCTGCGCCGCCGGATCCTGCCCGAAGATGCCAACAAGATCCACGCGCTGGGCGAACCCGCGCTGGAATTCCCGCGCGAGATGGAGCGGTTCTATCCGCAAGGGTCGATGGGCGCGCACGTGCTGGGGTTTGTCGGGGCCGACGGCAAGGGCCACATCGGCATGGAAGAAGTGTTCGACAAGCGCCTGACCGACGAGGCCGGCCGCGGCACTCCCGCGATGCTTTCTATCGATACCCGCGTACAGGGCGCGCTGGAAGACGAACTGGCCAAAGGCATGGCCGACAGCGCCGCCAAGGGCGCGGCCGGGATCGTGCTGGATGTCGATACCGGCGAAGTGCTCGCGCTGGCCTCGCTGCCCTCGTTCAACCCCAACCTGATCGACCGCGCGGGCGAAGCAAACATCTTCAACCGGGTCACCAACCAGGTCTATGAACTGGGATCCACCTTCAAGCCGATCAGCATTGCCGCCGCGATCGATGCCGGCACGGTGACCGACCTTTCGCGCCGCTATCAGTCCAACCGCCCGCTGCAGATCGGCGGCTTTGAAATCCGCGACAGCCACCCGTTTGGCGCATCGCTCAACATTCCCGAAGCCCTGGTCCATTCGTCCAACATCGTCACCGCGCAAGTCGCGGATGAACTGGGCGCGGCGCGGCTGAACGCGACGATGCAGGCGCTGGGAATGAACGAGCGCCCGCAGATCGAACTGCCCGCGCGCGGGTTCCCGCTGTGGCCCAAGGGCAACTGGAGCCGGATCACCACCATGACCGTATCCTATGGCCACGGCATCGCGGTAACCCCGCTGCACCTGGCCAGCGCCTATGCCGCGCTGGTCAACGGCGGGATCTGGCGGCCTGCGACCCTGCAGCGGATCCAGCCGGGTACCGAAGTGGCCGGACGCCGGGTGTTCAAGGCCAGCACCAGCGCGCGCATGCGCCAGTTGCTGCGGATGATCGTGGATGTCGGCACCGGGCGCAATGCCAATGCCGTGGGCTACCGCGTGGGCGGCAAGACCGGTTCCGCGGAAAAGCCCGGCGTCGGCGGCTATCAGCGTTCGAACCTGGTGGCGACGTTCGCGGCGGCCTTTCCGATGGATCATCCGCGCTATGTGGTGATCGCCATGCTGGACGAACCGCAGGGCACCACCGCCACCCATGGCCAGCGCACCGCGGCGTTCAACACTGCGCCGGTGGTGGGCCGGGTCGTGCCCCGGATCGGGCCGCTGCTGGGGATCATGCCCGATGCGACCCGCGATGTGGACATCACCGACATTGCCCCGCTAGTGGGCAGCGGAGAGGGCGAATGAAGCTGGGGGTCCTGGCCCAGCGCGCCGGAATTGGCTTGTCCGGCGGGCAGGATGCGCAGGTTACCGGCTTTGCGATCGATAACCGCAAAGTGGCGCAGGGCTGCGTGTTCGGCGCGTTCCAAGGCGGGAGCGTGAATGGCGAGGACTTCATCCCCGCCGCCATCACCGCCGGGGCCGTCGCCGTGGTCGCCCGGCCCGAAGCGAAAGTGGCGGGCGCGGTCCATATCCAGTCCGCCAAGCCGCGCCAGACCTTTGCCTTGCTGGCCGCGCAGTTCTTTACCCCCGTGCCTGAAACCGTGGTTGCGGTGACCGGGACCAACGGCAAGACTTCCACCGTGGAAATGACCCGCCAGCTGTGGCGGATGGCCGGACGCCGCGCGGCATCGATCGGCACGCTGGGCGTCACTACCCCGGATGAAAGCGTTTCGACCGGGCTGACCACGCCGGATATCGTCACGTTCCTGGCCAATATGTCCGGCCTTGCGCGTGAAGGGGTGACCCATGTGGCCTATGAGGCCAGCAGCCACGGCCTGTCGCAATACCGCAACGAAGGGCTACGGGTGCGCGCCGGGGGCTTTACCAACCTGAGCCGCGATCACCTCGATTACCACCCCGACATGGAACACTATTTCGCGGCCAAGATGCGACTGTTTGACGAAGTGGTCGATGCGGATGGCACCGCGGTAATCTGGGCCGACGATGAATGGTCGGACCGCGCGCAGGATCATGCGGCGCGGCGCGGGCTGGCGCTGATCATGGTCGGGGCCGCTGCCGGGGCGGACGGAATCCGGCTGGCCGGGCGCACGCCCACCCAGTTGGGCCAGACGCTGGAAATCGAATGGCAGGGCCAGACCCGCAAGGTTAATCTGCCGCTGATCGGGGCCTATCAGGCCGCCAATGCGCTGGTTTCCGCCGGGCTGGTGATCGCCAGCGGGGGAGATGCGGCGCAGACGCTGGATGCGCTGGCCCGGTTGCAGCCGGTGCGCGGGCGGCTGGAACGCGCCGCGATCAGCCGCGCGGGCGCGCCGGTCTATGTCGATTATGCCCATACCCCCGATGCGCTGGAAGCCGCAATCGCCGCGCTGCGGCCACATTGCACGGGGCGCCTGATCGTGGTGTTCGGCGCGGGCGGTGACCGCGACAGCGGCAAGCGCGCTCCGATGGGGCAGGTGGTGGCAGAGCAAGCCGACCTTGGCATTGTCACCGATGACAACCCGCGCGGGGAAGACCCCGCCGCGATCCGCGCAGCAGTGCTGACAGGTGGCCAGGGAGTGCTGCGCGAAGTGGGGGACCGCCGCGCCGCGATTGCCGCTGCGATTGCCGAAGCCGGTCCGACCGACATCGTGCTGATCGCGGGCAAGGGGCACGAACAGGGACAGATCGTGGGATCGGGCGAAAACTGCCGCATCCTGCCGTTCGATGACGTTACCGTAGCCAGGGAGAGTGCTGCATGAACATGGCCGTCCGGATCCTTGAATGGCCGACCGAGGTTGCCGATGCCTTCCCGCTGTCGCTGTGGGACGCGGGCAGCATCGCGCGGGCCACCGGCGGCAGTGCCAGCACCTTTTTTCAGACCTCTGGCGCGGACATTGACAGCCGCGACGTGATGGAAGGCGATCTGTTCTTCGCGCTGCAGGGCGAGGCGATGGACGGGCACCGGTTCGTACCCATGGCTTTCGAAAAGGGCGCCGCCGCCGTGGTCGTCGATCGCCCGGTCGATGGCCCGCACGTGCTGGTGGAAGATACCACCCAGGCGCTGATTGCCCTCGCCAAGGCGGCTCGCGCGCGGGTCGATGCGAAAATCATCGGGGTGACCGGATCGGTCGGCAAGACCGGGGTGAAGGAAGCAATCTTCGCCGCGCTTGACCGCGCCAGCCGGGGCAAGGCGCATCGCAGCGTCAAGAGCTATAACAATCACATCGGCGTTCCGCTCAGCCTGGCGCGGATGCCCGCGCGCAGTGCCTATGGCATTTTCGAAATGGGAATGAACCACGCGGGCGAAATCGCGGATCTGACTGCCTTGGTCCGCCCGCACGTTGCCGTGATCACCACCATCGCGCCCGCGCATATCGAAATGCTGGGCAGCGAAGAAGCTATTGCAGACGCCAAGGCAGAGATTTTCGGCGGGCTTGAGCCCGGCGGCGTGGCGGTGATCCCGTCGGACAGCCCGCACTATCCCCGCCTGCTGGCCGCCGCGCGCGCGGCAGGGGCGCAAGTGGTCTCGTTCGGCAAGGCGGTGGGCTCCACCGTGCGCCTGCTCGATGCCGTGCCCGCACCGGGCGGCGGGTCGTTGGTTACGGCCGATCTGGGCGACCGGCGGCTGTGCTATACCGTGGCCGCGCCGGGCGATCACTGGGTCACCAATTCGCTGGCCGTGATGGCCGCCGTGCGCGCCGCTGGCGGGGATCTGGGCGCGGCCGGGCTGGCACTCGCGGAACTGGAAGGGCTGAAGGGCCGGGGTGAGCGCCACCAGCTGAAAACCCCGGACGGGCAGGGCGCGCTGCTGATCGATGAAAGCTACAACGCCAACCCGGCTTCGATGCGCGCCACTCTGACGCAATTGGGGGCAACCACGGCCAGGCGGCGGATCGCGGTGCTGGGTTCGATGAAGGAACTGGGCGATCACGGCCCGGCCTTTCACGCCGCGCTGGTGGAACCGATTGCCGCTGCCAAAGTCGATCATCTAATCCTGGTGGGCGACGAGATGCGCGCGCTGGCCGACGAACTGGGGAAAGGCGCAGCCGGACCGCTTGGCAAGGCGCTGCCCTTCGCCCATTGCCCGAATGCAACCATGGCGCTCCAGGCGCTGCGGGAGCTGGGCGTGGCAGGCGGTGACGCCATCCTCGTCAAAGGGTCGAACTCGGTCGGACTGGGAGCGGTGGTTGCCGCGCTCGCCGCGCAAAACAAGGAATAGCGGCAGGCATGCTGTACCTGATCGCTCAGTATTTCCAGTTCGAAGGGCTGGCGAACCTGATCCGCTACCAGACCTTCCGCGCGGGCGCCGCGCTGATGACGGCGCTGGTGATCGGGCTGATCATCGGCCCGCGCTTCATCAACATGTTGCGGGTGCGCCAGGGCAAGGGCCAGCCGATCCGCGAGGATGGACCGCAAAGCCACCTGGCCAAGCGCGGCACGCCCACCATGGGCGGCCTGATGATCCTGATCGCGCTGTCGGTTTCGGTGCTGCTGTGGATGGACCTGGGCAGCCCGCTGGTCTGGGCCTGCCTGGCGGTAACGGTCGGCTTTGGTCTGATCGGCTTCATGGACGATTACGACAAGGTCAAGAAACGCAGCGCGGCCGGCTTGTCGAGCCGGGTAAGGCTGGCGGCGGAGTTCCTGATCGCCGGGATCGCGGCCTGGGTGATGGTCCAGCAAGTGGGCAGCACCAACCTGTATGTGCCGTTCCTGTCGGGCCGCTATATCCCGCTGGGGCCGCTCTACTTCGTTTTCGCGGCGGTGATCATGGTCGGGTTCGGCAATGCCGTGAACCTGACCGACGGGCTGGACGGTCTTGCCGCCATGCCGGTGGCGATTGCCGCGGCGACCATGGCGATCATCGCCTATCTGGCTGGCCGCGCGGACTTTGCGCATTACCTGGGCATCCCCCACGTGCCGCGCGCGGGCGAACTGGCGATCCTGTGCACCGGGATCATGGGGGCCTGCCTGGCCTTTCTGTGGTTCAACGCGCCGCCCGCGGCGGTGTTCATGGGCGATACCGGCAGTCTGGCGCTGGGCGGGGCGCTGGGCGCGATCGCGGTGGCCGCGCATCATGAAATTGTGTTGCTGATCGTTGGCGGGTTGTTCGTGGTGGAAACCGCATCGGTTATCATCCAGGTTGCGGTCTATAAACGCACCGGCAAGCGCGTGTTCAAGATGGCCCCAATTCACCACCATTTCGAACAGCTTGGCTGGAAGGAATCGACCGTGGTGATCCGGTTCTGGATCGTGTCGATCGTGCTGGCCCTGATCGGTCTTTCCACGCTGAAGCTGAGATGATTACAACCCCCGCCTTTGCCGGTCAGCGCTATGCCGTCCTTGGCCTTGCCCGTTCGGGCATGGCTGCGGTGGAAAGCCTGCTGGCGGGCGGGGCGAGCGTGATGGCCTGGGACAGCCGCGAGGAACCGCGGCGCAAGCTGGAAGGCCGGGTGGAACTGGCCGATCCGGCCACGGCGGATCTGACCGGATACAACGGCGTGGTCGTCTCCCCCGGGGTGCCGCTCAACACCCACCCGATTGCAGAAGCTGCCGCGCGCCAGAACGTGCCGGTGATCGGCGATATCGAACTGTTCGCGCTGGCCCGCCCGCACCTGCCCGCGCACCGCGTGGTCGGGATCACCGGGACCAATGGCAAGTCGACCACCACCGCGCTGGTCCACCACATCGTCCAGTCCGCCGCGCTGCCGGTGCGGATGGGCGGCAACATCGGCCTGCCGGTGTTGTCGCAAAGCCCGCTGTCGGCGGGCGGGGTCTATGTGCTGGAACTGTCGAGCTATCAGCTTGACCTGACCTTCAGCCTCGAATGCGAAGTCGCGGCGCTGCTCAACATCACGCCTGACCATCTTGACCGCTACGATGGCTTCGCCGGCTATGCCGCGTCCAAGGCGCGGCTGTTTGAAATGCAGCGTGCCGATCAGTTCGCGGTGTTCGGCATGGGCGATGCTGAAACCCAGGCCGTGGCGGCGCGTGAGCTGGCCCGGCGGGAGCAATGGCGGGTCCGCTCGGTCGATGGCCAGGATCTGGCCCAGCTGCAGCATGACTGGCCCAGCCTGCAAGGCCCGCACAACCTGCAGAACGCCGCGGTCGCCGTGGCGATTGCCGAAGCGCTGGGACTGACGCCGATGCAATGGCGCCCGGCGCTCGCCAGCTTTCGCGGTCTGCCGCACCGGATGGAACGGGTGGCCGATGTGAACGGCGTGATGTTCATCAATGACAGCAAGGCGACCAATCCGGCCAGCACCGCCCCGGCGCTCGCCGCGTTCAAGCCGGTCCCGCGCCCGCGCATCCACTGGATCGTCGGCGGCCTGCCCAAAGGTGACCGGCTCGACGAATGCGAACCCTGGTTCGGCAATGTCGCCGCTGCCTATACCATCGGCGATGCGGGGCCCCGCTATGCCGAACTGCTCGCCCCACACATGCCGGTGCGCCGCAGCGAGATGATGTGCGAGGCGATCCGTCAGGCGATGGAAGCCGCCTTGCCGGGCGATGTCGTGCTGCTCAGCCCGGCCTGCGCCAGCTTTGACCAGTTCCGCGACTATGAAGCGCGCGGCGATGCCTTTCGCCAGATCGTCGATGCCCTGGCCCATCCCGATGCGGACCCGGCCCGGCCCGCAGGAGCGTTGAGCTGATGGCCAGTCACCCGCCCTATGTTCCCCGCGCCGGACGGATCCCCGCCGACGCCGCGCTGCACCAGCGCCGTGCGCGCAATCGCCGCAGCGAATTCGCGATCTGGTGGCGCGAGATTGATCGGGTGCTGCTGACCCTGGTGCTGATGCTGATGGCGATCGGCGCAGCGGCAGTCGCGGCATCCAGCCCGGCGAGCGCGCGGCGGCTGTCGACCGCGGCGGTCAAGCTGAACGATCTGCATTTCTTTTATCTGCACATCCGGTTCCAGGTGCTGGGTCTGATCGCGATGTTCGCGGCCAGCGCCATGCCGCGCGAAATGGCGCGCCGGGCGGGGATTGTGCTGGGCTTTGCGATGCTGGTCGGGCTGATGCTGGTCCCGGTGATCGGCACCAACGTCAACGGGGCAAAGCGCTGGCTCAATCTGGGCATGTCGCTCCAACCCTCGGAATTCCTCAAGCCCGCCTATGCGATCGGCTTGGCGTGGATCCTGTCGTGGCGGGTGCGCGATCCCAACTTGCCGGTTGTGCCGATTACCACCGGGCTGATGGGGCTGATCTGCGCGCTGCTGATGCTCCAGCCAGATTTTGGTTCGGCGGTGCTGTTTGCAGGCGTGTGGTTCGTGCTGGTGCTGATGTGCGGGATCGACGTGAAGCGCATCCTGGCGCTGGGTGCGGCAGCTGTGGCGGCGGTGGTCGCGGCCTATGTGTTCTATGACAATGCCCGTCACCGCATCGATGCCTTCATCGGCGGCGGATCGCAGTTCGATCAGGTCGATCTGGCCCAGCGCACCTTGCTGGCAGGCGGCTGGACCGGCAGCGGCCTGTGGCTGGGCACCCGCAAACTGGGCCTGCCCGAAGCACACACCGACTATATCTTCTCGGTGATTGGCGAGGAATTCGGCCTGGTGGTCTGCGCGGTGATCGTGGTGCTCTACCTTGCGATTGTCCTGCGCGTGCTGCTGCGGCTGCTGGACGAGGAAGACCTGTTCACCACCCTTGCCGCCGCGGGGCTGATCGCGCAGCTGGGCGGGCAGGCCTTTATCAACGTGTTGGTCAACCTGCAGCTGTTTCCCAGCAAGGGCATGACCCTGCCGCTGATTTCCTATGGTGGTTCGTCCACCATCGCGCTGTGCCTGGGGGTGGGCTTCCTGCTGGCGATCACCCGCCGCAATCCGTTTATCGAGCGTGAGCGGTTCAAGCTGCGCGCTCTTGGCCAAACTCAAGCAAGGACGCGCAAATGAGTGTCGCGCGGCATTATGTTCTGGCCGCCGGTGGGACCGGCGGGCACTTGATCCCGGCCTTTGCCCTGGCGGTAGAGCTGGAGGCACGCGGGCATCACGTGGCGCTGATCACCGATCAGCGCGGCGCCAAGCTGCCGGGCAAGCCGACCAGTCTGGTGACCCACGTGCTGCCGGCCGGACGGATCGGCAAGAACCCGCTGGAATGGCCCAAGGGGATCGAAGCGATTCTGGAGGGGCGGCGCATGGCGCTGCGCCTGTTCGAAAGCTTTCAGCCCAGCTGCGTGATCGGGTTCGGCGGCTATCCCGCGTTCCCGGCGCTGTGGGCGGCCACCGGGGCCGGGATCCCCAGCGTGATCCATGAACAGAACGCCGTGCTGGGCCGGGTCAACCGGTTCCTCGCGGGCCGGGTCGATGCGATCGCCACGGCCTATCATGAGGTTGATCGGCTGAACCCCAAGCACGACCACAAGGTTCATCTGGTCGGCAATCCGGTCCGCGCCGAAGTGCTGGCGCTGCGCGAACAGCCGTTCCCGGCCTTTTCCGCCGACGGCCTGCTGCGGGTGCTGGTCACCGGCGGCAGCCAGGGGGCCAGCGTGCTGTCCGAAGTGGTGCCCGATGGCCTTGCCATGCTGCCGCCCGCGCTGCGCAGCCGCCTGCAGGTGACGCAGCAATGCCGACCGGAAGACATTGAAGCTGTGCGCGCACGCTATTCCGGGCATGACATTCCGGCAGAGCTGGCGACCTACTTCGAAAACATGGCCGAACGGCTGGCTGATGCCCACCTGTTCATCGGCCGCGCCGGGGCTTCGACCATTGCCGAACTGACTGCGGTTGGCCGCCCGGCGATCCTGGTGCCGCTGCCGATCGCGACCGACGATCACCAGGCCGCCAATACCCGCGATATGGCCCATGCCGGCGGCGCGCGGATGATCCGGCAGGACCGCTTTACCGCTGCCGAACTGGCCAAGCAGATTCAAGCCATCGCCATGAACCCTGCAACCCTCGCCACGGCCGCCCACGCCGCGTGGAACTGCGGCCTGCCCAATGCCGTGCGCGATCTGGCCGATCTGGTCGAAAGCTTTGGTGGCACCCCGTTGATGGACGTGATCCGCGTGGCCCGCGGCGCCGAAGCCAGCGGGCAGGAGGCGGTGGCGTGAAGGCGGCTCTGTTTCTTCTTGATCCTTCCTATTTTCGCGAAGCGCAAATGGGGAGGGGGGCCGCTCGCGAAGCGAGTGGTGGAAGGGTTTGGGCCTTGCCGCATTACCCCTCCGTCAGCCCTGCGGGCTGCCACCTCCCCATTTGGCTTCGCAAAATGGAGAGGATCTTCGCATGAAGGGCGTTGGCACCGATATCGGCACGATCCACTTCGTCGGCATCGGCGGGATCGGCATGTCCGGGATTGCCGAGGTGATGAACAACCTGGGCTATAGCGTACAGGGCAGCGACATTGCCGAAGGCTATGTGGTTGAAGGCCTGCGCAGCCGCGGGATCAAGGTGATGATCGGCCATGCGGCCGAAAACCTGGGCGATGCGGCGGTGGTGGTAACCTCTACCGCGGTCAAGCGCGACAACCCCGAGGTAGTCGCCGCACTCGAAAATCGCGTCCCCGTGGTGCGCCGTGCGGAAATGCTGGCCGAACTGATGCGGCTGAAGCGCACGGTGGCGGTGGCGGGGACGCACGGCAAGACCACCACGACCTCGCTGGTCGCAGCCCTGCTCGACGCGGGCGGGGTCGATCCGACCGTGATCAACGGCGGGATCATCAACAGCTATGGCTCCAACGCGCGCCTTGGCGAAAGCGAATGGATGGTGGTCGAGGCGGACGAGTCCGACGGCTCGTTCCTGCGGCTCGACGGGACGATCGCGATCGTCACCAACATCGATCCCGAACATCTGGAACACTACGGCAATTTTGACGCGATCAAGGCGGCCTTCGTCGAATTCATCGAAAACGTGCCGTTCTATGGCTGCGCGGTGCTGTGCATTGATCACCCCGAAGTGCAGGCGGTGATCCCCAAAGTGCGCGATCGCCGCGTGGTGACCTATGGCTTTTCCGCCCAGGCGGACGTGCGCGGCGAAAACGTCACACCGTTTCCGGGCGGCAACCGCTTCGACGCCGTGATCCGCGAACGCGACGGTTCGCACCGCCGGATCGAGGGGATCGAACTGCCGATGCCCGGCCGCCACAATGTCCAGAATTCGCTCGCGGCGGTGGCCGTGGCGGTGGAAATGGGCGTGGCAGACGAAGTGATCCGCACCGGCTTTGCCAAGTTCGGCGGGGTCAAGCGGCGCTTTACCAAGGTGGGTGAAGTTGCCGGCGCTACGGTGATTGACGATTACGGCCACCACCCGGTCGAAATCCGCGCCGTGCTGGCCGCCGCGCGCGAAGGGGTGGGCACGGGCCGGGTGATCGCCGTGGTCCAGCCGCACCGCTATACCCGCCTGCGCGATCATCTGGATGATTTCTCCGCCGCGTTCAACGATGCCGATGTGGTCTATGCCGCCCCGGTCTATGCCGCCGGGGAACAGCCGATTGCAGGCGTGGACAGCGAAGCCATGGTTGCGGGCATGAAGGCGCGCGGACACCGCAATGCGCAAGTGATCGCCAGTGCCGATGCCCTGGCCGATGCGCTGGCGGAAAGCGTGCAGGCAGGCGACATGGTGGTCTGCCTGGGCGCGGGCGATATTACCAAATGGGCGGCAGGCCTCGCCGATGCGATTGCTGAGCGGAGGGGTAATTGACCAATCCACCCACTTCCGTTCGTGTCGAGCGAAGTCGAGGCACCGATGCGCTGGGACAGCGTGTCTCGACTTCGCTCGACACGAACGGGGTGAGGGGGAGATTGACGAGAGACGCCCCGCTGGCCCCGCTGGTGTGGTTCAAGAGCGGCGGTGCGGCCGAGTGGCTGTTCGAGCCCAAGGACCTGGCCGATCTGCAGCTATTCCTGCGCGAACTCGATCCCGCAGTGCCGGTGATGGCGCTGGGGCTGGGCAGCAACCTGATCGTGCGCGATGGCGGCGTTCCGGGGGTGGTGGTGCGGCTGGGCAAGGCCTTTGCCAAGGTCAGCAAGAGCGCCGACCTGACGCTCGATTGCGGGGCCGGGGCCTCGGGCATCCTCGTGTCCTCGACCGCGCGTGACAATGGTATCGCGGGGCTGGAATTCCTGCGTTCGATCCCCGGCACGGTCGGCGGCTTCGTGCGGATGAACGGCGGGGCCTATGGCGG